>DATKCY010000318.1:0-8339 GCA_035512995.1 Thermohalobaculum sp. | reverse complement strand
CAGGTCGCCGAGGCCGGCAGCGCCGCCGCGGCCGCGCCCCGCTCCTCGCGGGCATGCATGGCAGCCGGGGACCTGATCCAGCGCCCCCTTCTCGCGGGTGTAAAAGGTGCGGTAGCGGCCGACCATGCGCGTGGTGTCCATCAGAAGACAGACGTCGATCGTATTGAAATCATGGTCGATATAGGCGCCGTCGCCGACAAAGCCGCCGAGCCGGAGATAGGCCTTGATGAGCGCCGGCGTCTGGCGCAGCGCCTCCACCCGGTCGACCCGGTCGGGGGGCAGGATGTCCATCGCGACATGGTTCGCTTCGAGCGCGCGGACCCGCAGGTCCTCCGGCGCCAGATGCGAGTGGTGCAGGTGGCTGAGGGCCTGCGCGATCGCGGCCGGATCGGTGCCGTGGAAGCTCGCGACGCCGAACAGGATCTCGATGTCGTTGTCGGCGACGTACTGCGCAAGGCCCGACCAGAGCAGATGCATGCCGGCGCCGCCGCGATAGTCGGCGTCGACGCAGGAGCGCCCGAGCTCGAGCACCGGGCGCGGCCAGTCGCGCAGGGCCGCGAGGTCGTACTCGGTCTGGCCGTAGAAGCCGATGCCGGCCTGCGCCTGGTCGCCCCGCATCAACCGGTAGACGCCGACGACCTGCTCCTCGACCTCCGGATTGTCGGCTTCGCTGTCGAGCAGCAGCAGGTGGTCGCAGTAAGGATCGTAGCGGTCCTGCTCGCGCCGATGGCGCTGCTCGGCGGCGCTGGCGGAGGCGCCGCATTCCTCGACGAAGACGCGATAGCGCAGCCGCTGGGCCGCGGCGACCTCCGCGTCGGTCTCGGCAATCTTGACGGTGAAGCGCCCGGCGGCGATGCGCATGCCCGCGACCTTCTCCCTTGCCTGGCCGGGGGTCGGCAGGGGGCCAAGCGCGCGCCCCGCGGCCATCTGCGATCGGCTGACGCCTCCCGGACAGTATGGGCAAGCGGCGGTCAACGCAACGCCCGGCACCGCCCGCCGCCCGTCCGCCGGCCGCCGTTCAGTCGTCGTCGAACGAGACGATCTCGAGCCGGCCGCCGGTGCCGTGAAGGACGATCTTGCCGCCGTCCTCGAAGTTCACCGTGACGCGGGAGCCGACGATTGACTGCACCTGCCCGAGGCCCAGTTCGGGAGCTTGGGGGTCGCGAACCAGAGCCCCCACTTCCAGGAACGGGTTTTCCATGCCTAACGATGTAGCGACCGGGGACGCCGATGACGAGGGGGCGGTCGGGCCGGATCTCCGGCTCGCGGAGCTCGTGGCTGCGCGGTTGTGCCACGACCTGGTCAATCCCGTCGGCGCGATCGGCAACGGGATCGAGCTCATGCGCGAGATCGGTGCGGGCGACGGCGAGGACCTGGATCTGATCGCGTCGAGCACCGCGCGCACGGCGGCGCTCCTCGGCCTGCACCGACTCGCCTTCGGGCCGCAGCCGCCGGACGCCGCGCCGCTGCCCCGGGCCAGGCTGGCGGAGCGGCTGGAGCCGCTCTTCGCCGGCGGCCGGGCAGCGTGGCGGATCGAGGAGCCGGACGGGCCGGCGCTGCCCGCGCCCGTGGCGCGGCTCGCGGCGCTCATGGGTCTCGCGGGACGGGCGCTCGCGGGCAGGACGGGGGAGGTCGTGCTGTCGCTTCCACCGGACGGCGGGCTGCCGATCGCGCTCGCGGTCAGCGGCAGCGGCATCGCCTGGCCGCCGGAACGCGAGGCGCTCGTGCTCGGCCAAGGCACGGCCCGGTCGTCGCGCCAGATCGAGTTCGCGATGCTGCCCCGGGCGGCCCGTGCCGCCGGCGCGGTGCTGCGTCCGACCGCCGGCCCCGACCGCGTCGGCCTGGAGGCGACCGCCGCCTGATCAGGCCTCGCCGAGGTCGCGGGCGTAGCGCAGCGCCTTGTCGACATAGACCGCCGCGGCCTCGAGCAGCCCCGCCTTCGCCGCGTCGTCGAGCGCGCGCACGGGTCTCGCCGGCGCGCCGACCGCCATCATGCCGTCGGGGATCTCGCGCCCCTCCGGCACCAGCGCGCCGGCGGCGACCAGGCAGCCCCGCCCGATCCGCGCGCCGTTCATGACGATCGCGCCCATGCCGATCAGGCTGCCCTCGCCGACCGTGCAGCCGTGGACGACGGCGTTGTGGCCGACCGTGACCCGCGGGCCCAGCGTCAGCGGGAAGCCCGGGTCGGTGTGCAGCGCGCAGCCGTCCTGCACGTTCGTCTCCTCGCCGATGCGGATCGGCTCGTTGTCGCCGCGGAGGACGGCGTTGAACCACACGCTCGCGCGGGCGCCGAGCGTGACGTCGCCGATCAGCCGGCTGCCGGGCGCCGCATAGGCGTCCGCGGCGAGCGCGGGCCTCCGCCCGTCGAGCGCATAGAGGGTCATCGGTCCATCTCCTCGAACTCGCGGTTCAGCCGCTCGACCACGGGGAACAGCCATCGCTGCCGGCGCCACTGCAGGCGCTCGGCCGCTACAATTGTCTCGATCTTGGAAAAGCACCTGTCCAGGCTGTCATTAATCAATACGTAATCATATTCTGCCCAGTGGCTGATCTCGTCGCGCGCGCGTGCCATCCGACCGGCGATCACGTCCGGCGCGTCGAGCCCGCGCGCGGTCAGCCGCTCGCGCAGCGCCGCGATCGACGGCGGCAGGACGAAGATCGAGACGACGTACTGCCCGAGGTCGGAGGCGCGGAGTTGCTGCGCGCCCTGCCAGTCGACGTCGAACAGGACGTCGTGGCCGGCCAGGATCGCCTGCTTCACGGGCTGGCGGGGGGTGCCGTAGGCATGGCCGAAGACGCGCGCGTGCTCGAGCAGGTCGCCGTCTGCGGCCATGGCCTCAAACTGCTCGTCCGACACGAAAAAATAGTCGACGCCCTCGCGTTCGTTGTCGCGCGGGGGGCGGGTCGTGACGGAGACGGAGAGGGTGAAGGAAGGGTCGGCCTCGAGCACCCGGCGCGACAGCGTCGTCTTGCCTGCGCCCGATGGCGAGGACAGCACGAGAAGGATGCCGCGACGCTCCTCCGCCTCCACGACCATCGCCCGCGCTCCCCCCTCGCCCGTGGTCCGCCTTCGCGGACATACGCGGGCGGCCGCCGCGAGGTCAACCGCGGCAAGCCTCGGGGCCCCGGCCGGGGCGGGAGTGGCACGGCTCTTGCTTTGCACCCAGGGGCGGCCTAGCGGGCGATGGCTGCAAGTTGCGTAAAACTGTAGTAGTGGGGGGAATACATGGTTAACGACGTATCCGCGCATGCGGAGAAGACGGCGGGGGCGGCGATGGCAGGCAAGGACGGCATCGTGCATGCGCAGACGCGCCTGCTCCTGTCCTACTGGCAGGAGCTGCGGCGCGGCCAGCTGGTCCCCTTCCGCAGCCAGATCGACCCGCGCCACATGCGCTGCGACATCGGCAACCTGTTCATCCTCGAGGCGCTGCCGGACGGGCAGCAGCGGTTCCGCGTCGCCGGCAGCCGGATCGTCGACATGTTCGGGATGGAGCTTCGCGGCATGCCGGCGCGCACGATCGCGGCGAGCGGCGCCCGCGACGAGCTGCGCGCGCTGATCGGCAGGACGCTGGAGGAGCCGGGGATCGGCTATGCCCGGCTCCGCCCCGAGACAGCCACCCACGGCCTGTGGGAGATGCTGCTGCTGCCGCTCCGCAGCGACGGCGGCAGCATCGACCGCGCGATCGGCTTCATGTTCCAGCTCGCGGGAAGCGGCAGCCTGGACACGCTGGTGCCGCTCCGGCTGGTCTTCGAGCGCCGGACGGTCGAGCGGGTCGCGGGGCCGGCGGCCTCTCCCGGCTTCGGCGAGGAAGAGGGCGAGCCCTTCCGGCTCGACCTGCCGGACGGCCCGCGCAGGCTCACCGCGCTCGAGGGCGGCGGCGGGACGGCGGGCCCGCGCCGGCGCCCGAAGCTCCGCGTCATCGGCAGGGATTAGCGGCGGTCAGTCCCCGACCGCGCCCGCGAGGAAGGGCACGAGATCGCCGTAGCCGCGGCGGCGCATCTCGAAGCGGAGGCCCAGCCGCTCCGCCGCCGCGCGCGCGCGGTTCTCGAGCGCCGGGTCCTCGGTCTGCGCGATGTAGACGAGCCGGTCGTAGTTGCCGAACATCATGTCCCGAAGCTCGGGGTGGCGGTCGAGCCCCATGCCCTGCCAGACCAGCGTGTCGAACTGGCGGGCCAGGAAGTCGGTCAGGTAGAAGGCGGTGATCTCGTCCTCGGCCTGCGCCGCGAAGGCCGCGTTGCCGTCGAAGAAGCTGTAGCAGTGCGGGCCGTCGATGCGGCTCAGGCCCTCCTCGGCGCAGAAGCGGTCGATGCCGCCGCCGGTGCCGCAGTCCGCGTAGCCGACGACGATCTGCCGCCAGCCGCGGGCGCGGGCCTCGGCGACGCGGGCGCGCAGCGCCGGCACGATGCGCTCGGGCCGGTTGTGCAGGATCGCGGGCAGGCAGGTCAGCTCGAGCCGGTCCCAGCCGTTCAGGCGCCGGATCGCGAGGATCTCGCGCGCGAGCGCGCCGCAGGCGATGACGAGGACCCGCCTGCCCGGGTTGTCGCCGAGGCCCGTTCCCTCCTCGGTGAGCCGCCGGTCGCTCGGCTCCCCTGCCCGACCGGCCGCGTCTGCGGGGTCCTGGCGCACGGTCCCGTCAGCCGGTCGCCGGCTGGTTGTGCTTGCGCTCCATGAACTGCTTGGCGGTCTCGACCGCGACCGCCGCGTCGCGGCAATAGGCGTCGGCGCCGATCGCGCGGCCGAACTCCTCGTTGAGCGGAGCGCCGCCAACGAGGACGACGTAGTCGTCGCGGATGCCCTTCTCCTTCAGCGTGTCGATCACGACCTTCATGTAGGGCATGGTCGTCGTCAGCAGCGCCGACATGCCGAGGATGTCGGGCTTCTCGCGCTCGAGCGCGTCGAGATAGTTCTCGACCGGGTTGTTGATGCCGAGGTCGTGCACCTCGAAGCCGGCGCCCTCCATCATCATCGAGACCAGGTTCTTGCCGATGTCGTGGATGTCGCCCTTGACGGTGCCGATGACCATGGTGCCGACGCGCCGCGCGCCGGTCTCGATCAGGAGCGGCTTCAGAATCGCCATGCCGGCCTTCATCGCGTTCGCGGCGAGCAGCACCTCGGGCACGAACAGGATGCCGTCGCGGAAGTCGATGCCGACGATGCGCATGCCCTCGACCAGCGCCTTGGTCAGGACGTCGTAGGGGGCCCAGCCGCGCTCGAGCAGGATGTTGACGCCTTCGACGACCTCGTCCCTGAGGCCGTCGTAGAGGTCGTCGTGCATCTGCTGGACGAGCTCGTCGTCCTCCATCTCGCTGAGGACGATGTCTTCTTCCTCGGCCATGTCGCGTCCTTCCTCATCGTTGCCGATTCCCGGACGGACCGGAAAGCTGCGGGAGTTTCTGCGGAAACCCTCCGGACCAGTAACCCAGAATCGGCATGATACAGCCTTATTCCGACTGCGCGCGAAGGCCCCGGCGCAACCGCGGACCGGCTGCGTGCGGACCCTGCGTCAGCCGCGGCGCCGCCTCCGGGAGCGCCGGCCCTCCGCCGCCGCCTCGGCCGCGGCGCCCGTGCCGTCGTCGGGCGAGGAGAAGTCGCCGAGCCGGCTCACGATCTCCTCGAGCGTCGGCCGCGGCCCCGGCTCGTGCGCCTCGAGGGCCGCGCGCATCGCCCGCAGATGCGCGGGCTCGGTGCCGCAGCAGCCGCCGATCAGCCGCGCGCCGGCGTCGCGGGCGAGCCGCGCGTAGTCCGCCATCAGCTCGGGCGTGCCGTTGTAGTGGATGTGCCCGTCTACGAATTTCGGGATGCCGGCATTGGCCTTGGCGATCACGATCAGATCGGGGCGCGCCTCGGTGATGCCGAGCACGGTGCGGAGAAGGTCGGACGCGCCGGTGCCGCAGTTCGCGCCGATCGCGATCGGCCGCTTCGGCAGCGTCTCCGCGAGCTCGGCCCAGGCGGTGCTGGTCACGCCCATCATCGTGCGCCCGGCGGTGTCGAAGCTGAGGGTCGCGCAGAGCGGCGCGCCGCAGCGCTCGGCCGCCTCGACCACCGCGCGGAGCTCCTCCTCCGAGGAAATCGTCTCGGTCCAGATCACGTCGGCGCCGCCCTCCATCAGCGCCTCGATCTGCTCCGAAAAGCCCTCGACGGCGTCGGCGTGGCCGAGCGCGCCCACCGGCTCGAGGATCTCGCCGCTCGGGCCGACCGAGCCCGCGACGATCACCGGGCGGTCGGCCTCGTCGGCGCACTCGCGCGCGAGCCTCGCCGCGGCGCGGTTGATCTCGCCCACCCGTCCCTCGGCCTGGTGCAGCTTCAGCCGGTAGCGCGAGCCGCCGAACGAGTTGGTCAGGATCAGGTCGCTGCCCTCGACGATGAAGCCGCGGTGCAGCGCGCGCACCTTGTCGGGCGCGTCGACGTTCCAGAGCTCGGGCGACTCGCCCGATTCCAGCCCCATCGCGAACAGGCTGGTGCCAGTCGCCCCGTCGAGCAGGAGCCAGTCGCGCCGGTCGAGCAGCGTGCTGAGAGCGTCGCTCATGCGTTCAAAATCCCCCGAAGAGCCGCCGCTCGGGCGGCCGTTATGTCCGTCCCTCAGGCCGCGGCCAGCGCGATGTCGCGCAGCCGCTTCACCATCGCCTTGAGCCCGTTCGACCGCTGCGACGACAGGTGGCCCTCGAGCCCCAGGCGGCCGAGCTCGGCCTCCGCCCGGACCGCGGGGACCTCGTCGACGGGCACGCCGCAGTAGAGCGCCCGCAGGACCGCGATCAGCCCGCGCACGATCATCGCGTCGCTGTCGCCGCGGAAGCTCAGGCGCTCGACCCCGTCCACGCGCTCGACCGAGGGCACGAGCCAGACCTGGCTGGCGCAGCCTTGGACCCGAGTCTCGTCGGTCTTCAGCCGGTCCTCGAGCGGCGGCATGTCCCGCCCCAGATCGATGATGTAGCGGTAGCGGTCTTCCCAGTCGTCGAACAGCTCGAAGTTCTCGACGATCTCCTCGAACGCGTCCTGCGCCATGCGTGCCTCCGTCCGGACGTGGCATTGATCTACGCACGGTCGCGCCTTGCGTCCAGTGGCTGTCCCGCTTTCTCCGGCGCATGCGCGTGGCAACCTGAAGCCTTTTCTCCTTTTCTCCGGCCGATTTATCCTGATAGTCGCCATTCGGAACCGCCTGAGGCCCGGGAGCACCGATGACCGTCTTCGTCCGCCTGATCCTCGCCGTGCTGCTGCTCGCGCCGTTCTCCGCCTGCTCGGCGTTCGGCGGCGACGACGCGCCCGAGCCTGCCGACGTGGTCGAGCCGGCCGTCCGCCCGGTCGAGGAGATCCGCGGCATCGAGATCGGCCGCACGCGCGACGGCATCGTCGTCACCGCCTTCGGCATCGCGCCGACGCTCGGCTATGCCGACCCGCGGCTCGAGGCGCGCCGCGGCGGCCTGATCGCCGAGGACGGCTTCCTCGACTTCGACTTCGTCGCGACGCTGCCCGACCCTGCCGCGGCGGTCGCGGGCGATCCCGCGGCGCGGCTCCTCCGCGCCGACAGGCTGATCGCGATCGAGGCCGCGCGCCAGGCGCGGGGCCTGCGCATCCACGGCGTCAGCGGCGGCCGCGCCGTGGTGTTCTGAGGCCAGCGGCAGCTTTCGCCGACACGTCATGCGACCTCGTCGCGATCGCCGCCGAGGTGCCGGGCGTCACCACCGCCGGGCGCAACCGCGTCGGCCTGTCCGAGACCGCGCGGCCCGCGATCGTCGTGCTCGACGCCGACGAGGCGGCCGAGGAGGACGAGCCGCGCGGCCGGCCCGGCCACGCGCCGCAGCTCGTCGTGCTGACGCCCGAGCTCTTCGTGCTCGCGGGGAAACCGGCTGCCGAAATCGGCGCCGAGCTCAACGCCTTCCGCCGGCGGATCGTCCGGCGCGTGCTGACGGACGCAACGCTCCTCGGGCTCGCCGGGCCGAACGGCTTCGTCCGCTACGCCGGGTGCGCGACCGCGCTCGCGGCCGGGCGGAGCATGGAGGGGGAGATGAGCCTCTCGTTCGCCATCCGATACGTGCTGAGACCTATGGAGCTGGAGGACTGAGATGCCGGCCGCGCCAAGCATCGACAACTACTACATCGGCAAGGGCGTCGTGTACTGGACGCCGGAGTCCGGCGTCGAGCGCGACCTCGGCAACGTGCCGGAGTTCGAGTTCAGCCCCGACATCGAGAAGCTCGATCACTAGCAGGCTGCTGAAAAACGGTTGCGTAGAGGGTTTTGCTCCTGCCTTGGGCGGTTCCATCGGTGAAGGGCGCGGATGGGCTTGGGTCGGCCTGTCACGCGGCGATGAGCTTCGGCAGTCGGATCAGGTTGTAGGCTGCG
>DATKCY010000317.1:0-12598 GCA_035512995.1 Thermohalobaculum sp. | reverse complement strand
TCATCGCGGCACCCGCCCTCGCCGACGACAGCGCCGCCATCGAGGGGCGGCTCGACGCCTTCGAGCAGGCGTTCAACGCCGGCGACGCCGCGGCGGTCGCCGCGTTCTACACCGAGGACGCCGTCGCCCTGCCGCCGGGCGCGCCGATGGTGCGCGGCCGCGAAGCGATCCAGGCGATGTGGCAGGGCGCGATCGACGGCGGCTTCACCGACCTCGAGCTCACGCCCGAGGAGATCGAGGTGATCGGCGATACCGCCATCGAGATGAGCACCCTCTCGGGCACGACGGCAGACGGACCGACGACGGGCAAGTACATCGTCGTCTGGAAGAAGAGCGGCGACGACTGGCTGCTCCACCGCGACATCTGGAACATGTCGCCGGCCGAGTGAGGCCGTGACGGCGGGTCCCCGGGGCCCGGTCCGAAATGCCCGGGGCGCGTCCGGCCCGCGGCATCCGCGCACGAAGACGCGGCGCCGCGGCCCGGGCTGTGCTAACCGGCCTCAATGACCCGTATCCGGATCAAGATATGCTGCATCGCCTCGCCCGCGGAGGCACGTCCGGGCGGCAGCATGAGCGCGCCATGACCGTCTTCAACCTCGGCTCGATCAATGTCGACCACGTCCACCGGGTGCCGCGCCTGCCCGCCCCGGGCGAGACGCTGGCCGACACCGGCTACGCCGTCGGGCTCGGCGGCAAGGGCGCCAACATGTCGGTCGCCATCGCCCGCGCCGGGGGCCGCGTCCGGCACCTGGGCGCGGTCGGCGCCGACGGCGGCTGGGCGGTCGAGCGGCTGGGGGCGGAAGGGGTGGACACCGGCGCCGTCGCGACGGTGGCGGAGGCGACGGGCCACGCCGTCATCCATGTCGACCCGGCCGGCGAGAACCAGATCGTGATCCACGGCGGCGCCAACCGGGCGCTGACCGCGGCAATGATCGAGGCGGGGCTCGCGGACGCCCGCCCCGGCGACTGGCTGCTGACCCAGGCCGAGACCAACCTCGTCGTCGAGGCGGCGGAGCTTGCCCGCGCCCGCGGCCTCCGCATCGCCCACGCCGCCGCGCCGTTCGATGCCGATCTCGCGCGCGCAATGCTGCCGCTCGCCGACCTCCTCGTGCTCAACGAGGGCGAGGCGGCGGCGCTGGCGGCAAGGCTCGGCCACTCCCCGCGTTTGGCGATGCTGGCGGTCACGCTCGGCGCCCGCGGCGCCCGGCTCGAGATCGAGGGCCGGAAGAGCGAGCTCCCCGCCTTCGCGGTCGACGCGGTCGACACGACCGGCGCCGGCGACACCTTCACCGGCTATGCGCTGGCCGGACTCGACGCGGGGCTCCCCCCCGAGGCGGCCTTCCGCCGGGGCATCGCCGCCGCCGCGATCCAGGTCACCCGCCCGGGGGCCGCCCAGGCGATCCCGACCGCCGCCGAGCTCGACCGCTTCCTCGCCGCCGACCGCTGAGGGCCGATGCCGCCGAAAAAGATCATCATCGACACCGACCCCGGCATCGACGACGCGATGGCGATCGTGCTCGCGCTCAGCGATCCGCGGCTCGATCTGGTCGGCATGACGACGGTCTTCGGCAACGTCACGACGGCGACCGCGACCCGGAACGCGCTCCGCCTCGCCGAGCTGGCGGGCCGGCCGATCCCTGTCGCCCACGGCGCCGAGGCGCCGCTCGTCCTCGCGCCGCAGCCGCCGGCCGACTTCGTGCACGGGCCCGAGGGCTTCGGCGACATCCCCGCGGCCGAGCCGCAGGGCCGCCCCGACCCGCGCCCCGCCCACCGCTTTCTCGTGGAAGAAGCCGCGGCGCGCCCGGGCGAGATCTGGCTCGTCGCGGTCGGCCCGCTCACGAACCTCGCGCTGGCGCTGGACGAGGACCCGGCGGTCGCCCGGAACCTCGCCGGCGTCATCGTCATGGGCGGCGCCGTGCGCGCGCCCGGCAACGTCTCGGCGCGGGGCGAGGCCAATATCTGGAACGACCCGCACGCGGCCGACCGGGTGTTCGCGGCCGACTGGCCGCTGACCCTCGTGCCGCTCGACGTGACGACGCAGGTGATCTGCACCGCCGCCGACTTCGCCGCCCTCTCCGAGGCGCGCCCCGGCGCCGGCGGGTTCCTGAACGCCGCGGTCCAGTTCTATTTCGGCTTCCACCGGCGAACGCGCGGGTTCGAGGGCTGCTACATGCACGACCCGAGCGCCGTCATCCGCCTGACCGACCCGGGCCTGTTCCGGACCGAGGACATCCCCCTGATCGTCCACACGCAAGGCGACGATGCCGGCCGCTCGGCCGAGGCGCCCGACAGCGGGCGCCGCCCCGTCACCTGCTGCCTGGGCGTCGATGCCGAGGGCGTCCGCCGCCGCTTCCTCGACACGATCCGGGAGGGAGGCTTGCCGTGACGCGCGGCGCCGATAGAGTGGGCGCGCCCACGAGCGGAGACGGTGCCATGAGCTTCGACATCCGGACGGTCTCCTACACCGATCCCAGGGCGCCCGCGGCCTTCGCCCGATCGTTGCGCGAGACCGGCTTCGCGGTGCTGACGGACCATCCGGTCGCGCCGGAGCGGATCGAGCGCACCTACGCCCTCTGGGGCGCGTTCTTCGCGTCCGACGAGAAGCACGCGTGGACGCGCGAGCCGGGCTCGGCCGAGGGCTACTTTCCGTTCAGGTCGGAGAACGCGAAGGACGCCAAGGCCAAGGACCTGAAGGAGTTCTTTCACGTCTATCCGGGGGGCCGGGTGCCGCCCGAGCTGGCCGAGCACACCCTGGCGCTCCACCGCGACCTCGCCCTGATCGGGCGCACGCTGCTCGGCTGGATCCAGCAGAACACGCCCGACGAGGTGCGCGCCCGCTTCTCCGAGCCGCTGCCCGAGATGCTCGAGAACTCGAAGCAGAATCTCCTGCGCATCCTGCACTACCCCGCGCTCGACGCGCCCCCGGCCCCCGGCGAGGAGCGCGCGGCGGCGCACGGCGACATCAATTTGATCACGCTGCTGCTGACCGGGACCGAGCCCGGGCTGCAGGCCCGCGACACGAAGGGCGACTGGCACGACGTGCCCTGCGACGCGGGCATGATGGCGATCAACGCCGGCGACATGCTCGAGATGGCCTCGGGCGGCTACTACCCGTCGACCGTCCACCGCGTCGTGAACCCGCCGGCCAGCCGCAACGTCGCCCGCTTCTCGATGCCGATGTTCTGCCACCCCCGTCCGGAGGTGGAGCTGAAGCCCGGCACCACCGCCGACGACTTCCTGCAAGAACGCCTGCGCGAGATCGGCCTGAAGAGCTGAGGCGCACGGTGAACGCGGAGCCAGAGACGCGGGACGACCTGCTGGTCCAGCTCGAGATCGAGAAGCGGCGGCTCGAATGCGAGAAGCTGCGCGCCGAGATCGAGGAGACGCGCCAGCCGTTCTGGAAGCGCCCCGGCTACGTGGCCAGCCTGTCGCCCCTCGTCATCGCGGGCCTCGCCTTCTTCTCCGCCTGGATCACGGGCTATTTCGACGCCGAGCGGCGGGAGCTCGATGCCGAGGTCAAGGAGCTGACCGCGCGGCGCGCGGCGCTGACGGCCGAGATCGACGAGATGCAGGCGGGGATCGACCGCGCCTACCTGGCGCTCAAGGCCGCGCTCGCGGAGGCGCGCTACGCGGTCGGACACTTCGCGGCCGTCACCGAGAGCGGCAGGGACCCCGCCGACCTGCTGTCGCTGGCCGAGGACGCCGACCCCGCTCTGGCGGAGCGCCTGCGCGCGGAGGTGGAGGCGACGCGGGAGGATCGAAGGCTGGTCCGCGATATCCTCGACATCTCGACCGACGATCTGGCCCGGGTGGAGCAGAGCCTCGACACGCTGCCCGCCTCGGACTGGGCGAGGGCGCTCACCTACGAGATCGGCCCGGACTCGCACCTGCTCCGCGCCCCGGACGGAAGGCTCTACGACCTCCGCGAGCAACGGTTCCTGACGGAGGACGAGGCAGAGGCCGCCGGACAGCCCGGACAGCCCGGACAATGAGTTGCGTGCCGGCGGAGGCGCGGTAAGGATGGCCCGAGGACCCCGCGGCCGCCCCTCGCCGCTCGAGAGACAGGAGAGAGCATGCGCCTGACACACCTCATCGCCGCCGCCTGCGTGCTGATCGCCGCCCCGGCCGGCGCGCAGGACGCGGAGTTCACGCCCGCCGTCGTCTTCGACATGGGCGGCAAGTTCGACAAGTCGTTCAACGAGGGCGTCTGGAACGGCGTCCAGCGCTTCCAGGAGGAGACCGGCGTCGAGGTCATGGAGTTCGAGGTCACGAACGAGACCCAGCGCGAGCAGGCGATGCAGCGCATGGTCCAGCGGGGCGCGACGGTCGTGCTCGGCGTCGGCTTCGCCCAGGCCGACGCGATCGACAGGGTGGCGGCGGAGAACCCCGACACCGAGTTCGCGATCATCGACGTCAACTGGCTCGACCGGCCGAACCTGCGCCAGTACTCGTTCAAGGAGCACGAGGGCAGCTACCTGGTCGGCGTCGCCGCGGCCAAGGCCTCCGAGACCGGCACCGTCGGCTTCGTCGGCGGCATGGACATCCCCCTGATCGCCAAGTTCGCCTGCGGCTACAGGCAGGGCGTGCTGGCGACGGACCCCGACGCCACCGTGCTCGCGAACATGACCGGCACCACGCCGGCCGCCTGGAACGACCCTACCAAGGGCGCCGAGCTGGCGCAGAGCCAGATCGACCGCGGCGCCGACGTCATCTACCACGCGGCCGGCGGCACCGGCCTCGGCGTCATCCGCGCCGCGGCGGATGCGGGCAAGCTCGCGATCGGAGTCGATTCCAACCAGAACGCGATCGCGCCGGGCAGCGTGCTGACCTCGATGATCAAGCGCGTCGACGTCGCCGCCTACGACACGCTGATGGACGCGATGAACGACGAATTCACGCCGGGCGTCGTCACCCTCGGCCTCGAGGAGGAGGGTGTAGGCTGGGCGGTCGACGAGCACAACGAGCCGCTCCTGACCGACGATCTGAAGAGCGCGGTCGAGGCGGCGCGCGCGGCCATCATCGCCGGCGAGATCGAGGTCCACAACTACGAGGACACCGGCGACTGCCCGGTCTGAGCATGCGCTGCCGGGGGCGTCCGGCTCCTGTTCCACGCTCGGGCCCCGGCGCTGGCGCGCCGCGGCCCTCCCGCGCTCCGGCCCCGCCCCCACCCCCGATCGCCGCCGCGCTTCGCGCGGGCGGCGGTGTGGGCACCGAAGCACTCCGGGCGCCATCCCGTCGTGCGCGCCTCGGCGCATCGTTGTCCGGACGGTGCGCTGAAGCGCACCCTGCTCGGTAGGCCCGGATGGCCTCCGTCACCCCCGCCGTCTCGCTCCGCGGCATCTCGAAGGCGTTCGCCGCCGTGCAGGCGAACCGCGACGTCGACCTCGACGTGATGCCCGGCACGATCCACGGCATCGTCGGCGAGAACGGGGCGGGGAAGTCGACGCTGGTCTCGATCCTCTACGGGTTCCACGGCGCCGACGCGGGCGAGATCCGGGTCGACGGGCGCCCGGTCCGCATCGCCGACAGCGCCGCCGCGATCCGGCTCGGCATCGGCATGGTGCACCAGCACTTCATGCTGGTCCCGAACTTCACCGTGCTCGAGAACGTGATGCTGGGCGCCGAGGGCGGGCCGCGGCTCGACGGCCGGGCGGCGACGCGGGCCGAGATCGAGCGCCTCGGCGCGAGCTACGGGCTTCGCGTCGATCCCGACGCCGTGGTGGGCGAGCTGGCCGTCGGCCTGCAGCAGCGGGTCGAGATCATCAAGGCGCTTCGCCGCGGCGCGCGCATCCTGATCCTCGACGAGCCGACCGGCGTGCTGACCCCCGAGGAGACCGACCGGCTGTTCGAGATCCTGGCCGAGCTCCGGCGCGAGGGCGTCACGGTCCTCCTGATCACGCACAAGCTGCGCGAGGTGATGGCGATCACCGACCACGTCTCGGTCATGCGCCAGGGCGAGATGGTCGCGCACCGCGAGACGGCGGCGACGAGCCCGGAGGAGCTGGCCGAGCTGATGGTCGGCCGCAAGGTGCTGCTCCAGGTCGGCCGCGTGCCCGCCCGGACGGGTCCGCCGGCGCTCCGCGCCGAGGGGCTGACCTGGCGCGACGGCCGCGGCGTCGAGCGGCTGAGCGACGTGAGCCTCGAGCTCCGCGCGGGCGAGATCCTGGGCCTTGCCGGGGTCGCGGGCAACGGCCAGTCCGAGCTCCTCGACCTCCTCTCCGGCATCGCGCCCGTGCAGGAGGGGCGGATCGTCACGGGCGCGCGCGTGATCGACGCCGCCCGCCCCGCCGATCCCGCCGAGATGCGCCGCCTGCACCTCGGCCACGTCCCGGAGGACCGGCAGAGGCGGGGCCTGGTGCTGAGCTTCGAGGCGCGCGAGAACGCGGTCCTCGGATATCACCACGGGCCGGAGGCGGGGGCGGGGCGCCTCATCTCGCCCTCGGCCCTGACCCGCCATTGCCGCCGCCTGATGGAGCGGTTCGACGTCCGCCCCGTCGCGCCCCGGCTGGCCGCGCGCGGCTTTTCCGGCGGCAACCAGCAGAAGCTGGTGCTGGCGCGCGAGATGGAGCGCCAGCCGCGCATCCTGCTCGTCGGCCAGCCGACGCGGGGCGTCGACATCGGCGCGATCGAGTTCATCCACGACCAGCTCAACGCGCTGAAGCGGCAGGGCGGCGCGATCCTGCTCGTCTCGGTCGAGCTCGACGAGATCCTGACGCTCGCCGACCGCATCGCCGTCATGCACGCGGGCCGGATCGAGGGCGTGGTCGCGCGCGAGGACGCGGACATCGGCGAGATCGGCATGATGATGGCCGGCATGCGGGGGGCGGCGTGATCGCGCGGGACGCGGCTCTGCCGCGCGCGCTGCGCAAAGCGGGGCGGCCAGACCGCCGGCGCCCCGCCCCATGACCCCGCTGCCGCGCTGGGTCGAGCTCGGCCTGATCCCGCTCATGAACCTGGCGCTCGCCTTCCTGATCGCGGGCCTCGTCGTCTGGCTGGTCGGCGAGGATCCGGTCCGCGCGCTGGTCGTGATGGTCGAGGGCGCCTTCGTCTATCCGGGCGCGCTCGGCTACACGCTCTACTACACGACCAACTTCCTGTTCACGGGACTCGCCGTCGCCGTCGCCTTCCACGCGATGCTGTTCAACATCGGCGGCGAGGGGCAGGCGGCGATAGGAGGGCTCGGGATCGCGCTGGTCCTCGTCCTGCTCGACCCGTACCTGCCGGGGCCCGTCCTGATCCTGCTCGCGATCGCGGGCGCGGCCGCTTTCGGCGCCGCATGGGGCGCGATCCCGGGCTGGCTGCAGGCCTATCGCGGCAGCCACATCGTGATCACGACGATCATGCTCAACTTCATCGCCGCCGGCATCCTGGTCGGGCTGCTGACCGGGCCGCTGATGCGCCCCGGCCAGTCCTCGCCGCAGACGCGCGAGTTCGATCCCGCGGCCAGGCTCCCCTACATCCACGACATCGCCCGGAGCCTCGGGTTCGAGGCGACGACGACGCCCCTCAACCTTTCCTTCGTGCTCGCCCTGCTAGCGGCCGCCGGCGTCTGGCTGCTGATCTGGCGCACGCGCTGGGGCTTCGAGCTTCGCGCGCTCGGCCAGTCCGAGCCCGCGGCGGCCTATGCCGGGGTGCCGGTCGCACGCATGGTCGTGCAGGCGATGGCCGTCTCGGGCGCGCTCGCCGGCTGCATGGCGCTGAACGAGATCCTGGGCGCGCAGCACAAGCTCCTGCTCAACTTCACCTCCGGCTACGGCTTCACCGGCATCGCCGTCGCGCTGATGGGCCGGAACCACCCGGTCGGCATCTTCCTCGCCGCCCTCCTGTTCGGCGCGCTCTACCAGGGCGGCGCCGAGCTCGACTTCGAGTTCCGCACGATCACGCGCGAGATGGTGCTGGTGATCCAGGGCCTGATCATCCTCTTTTCCGGCGCGCTCGCGCTCATGTTCGTCCCCGTGCTCGGCCGGGTCTTCCGGGCCCGCCGCGCATGACCCGTTGTGCCTCGTATCCCCGGGGGCGCCGGGGCGGACAGCCATGATCGACCTCTGGCGCGACATCCTGCTGCTTTTCGACGCGACGCTCAGGCTCTCGACGCCGCTCATCTTCTGCGCGATGGCGGGCCTGATCTCGGAGCGCGCGGGCGTGATCGACATCGGGCTCGAGGGCAAGCTGCTGGCCTCCGCCTTCGCCGCCGCCGCGGTGGCGGCGCTGACGGGCAGCGTCCTCGCGGGCCTCGGCGCCGCCCTCCTCACCTCGATGGCGCTGGCGCTGGTGCACGCCTTCGCGACCGTCACCCACAGGGGCGAGCAGATCATCTCGGGCGTCGCCATCAACATCCTCGCCTCGGGGCTGACGATCGTCGTCGGCATCGCCCTCTTCCAGCAGGGCGGGCAGACCCCGACCCTCGGGCCGGGCGAGCGCTTCGGCCCGATCGTCCTGCCGCTCGCCGGGACGCTCGGCGGGGTGCCCCTGCTCGGCCCGCTCTATGCCGAGCTGATCTCGGGCCACTCGGCGCCGGTCTACGTCGCGCTCCTCACGGTCCCGCTGGTCGCCTGGGTGGTCAACCGCACGACCTTCGGGCTGCGCCTGCGGGCGGTGGGCGAAATGCCGGCATCGGTCGACAGCGCCGGGCTCTCGGTGACGGGGCTCCGCTACGGCGCGGTACTGATCGCGGGCCTCCTCTGCGGCCTCGCGGGCACCTACCTCTCGGCCGCGCACGGCGCCGGCTTCGTGCGCGAGATGAGCGCCGGCAAGGGCTACATCGCGCTCGCCGCCATGATCTTCGGCAACTGGCGGCCCTGGCGGGTGCTGTTCGCCTGCCTGCTGTTCGGCTTCCTCGAGGCCGGGGCCGCGCGCCTCCAGGGCGTCGAGCTGCCGCTGATCGGCCAGGCGCCGGTCGAGCTGATCCTGATCCTGCCCTATCTCGCGACGGTGGTGGTGCTCGCCGGCTTCATCGGCCGCGCGACCCCGCCCCGCGCGATCGGCCAACCTTACGTGAAGGAACGATGAGCAACGACGACGAGCTGGCGGCCGCCGCGATCGCCGCGCGCGGGAACGCCTACGCCCCCTATTCCGGCTTCCCCGTGGGCGCCGCGGTGCGCGACGAGCGGGGGCGGGTCCATGCCGGCGCGAACGCCGAGAACGCCGCCTACCCCTCGGGCACCTGCGCCGAGGCCGGCGCGATCGCCGCGATGGTGGTTGCGGGCGGGCGCCGCATCGCGGCCATCGCCGTCGCGGGCGGCGCCGGCCCGCTCTGCACCCCCTGCGGCAGCTGCCGCCAGCGCATCCGCGAGTTCGCCCTGCCCGACACGCCGGTGCTGATCTGCGGTCCCGACGGCGTCCGCGCCCGATTCACCCTGGCCGAGCTTCTGCCCGAGAGCTTCGGGCCGGAGAACCTGAGCTCCTGACCCGGAACAGGTTCGGCGCCAGCTCCTCGGCCGAGACCTCCGCTATCCCGCCCAGGGCTGCGTCGAGGCGGCCGAGCCGCGCCTCCACCTCGCCGAGCGGCACGTGCGGGAACTGGTGCCCGAGCAGCGCCGACTTGCGCCCCGCCCATTTCGACGTGGTGCGGAGCGCTCGCCTGACCCGGCGCCGGACGATGTGCCCGCGCGCGACCGCGTATCGCAGCGGCTCCACCGGCGCGGGCGGCCCGATCCGGTCCTCGAGCGCGTCGATCAGGCGGTCGCACGCCAGCGGTCCGTCGAGCGCCGTCAGGTGACGCTCGAGCAGCGCCCGGCGCTCCGGGCTCAGCGCCACCCGGCCCTGCACCGGCTGCCGGGTCAGCTCGGCGGCCCGGTCGGCGAGCG
This sequence comes from Thermohalobaculum sp., assembly GCA_035512995.1. Classification (GTDB taxonomy): domain Bacteria; phylum Pseudomonadota; class Alphaproteobacteria; order Rhodobacterales; family Rhodobacteraceae; genus Thermohalobaculum. The sequence continues at coordinate 2,792 of DATKCY010000317.1, read as the reverse complement.
CGTCGCCGTCGGCGAACTCCTCGCTCAGCCCGTTCGGCAGGTCGTTGTCGAACCCCACGCGCGTCACCGGCCGGTAGGCGAGCGCGGGCGTGCCGAGGACCGCCGCCTCGACCGCGGTCGTGCAGCCGTTGTGGATCAGCACCTTCGCGGCCAGCAGCCACGGCGCGACGGTCCCCTCGTGCACGACCCGGACGTTCCCGAGCCCCTCGGCCGCCTCGCGCCAGAGCTCGGCGTTCTCCGACGGGTGCGGCCGGATCACCAGCGTCCGCGGCCCGAGCCGCCCGGCCAGCCGCGGCAGCAGCGCCAGGAACGCCTCGAGCAGCGCCTTCTTGTGCCCGATCCAGTTGGACTTCAGCCCCTCGGCCACCTCCTGCGGCAGCCAGTTGCCCATCTGCACCGGCGCGTTCAGCTCGACGTAGCGGTTGACCAGCGCGAAATTCGTGTTGACGAGCGCGAAGTCGCCGTAGCGCTCGCGGAGCCGGGCGGCCTCGGGCGCCAGGAACCCCTCGAGCTCGGGGCGCAGCAGGTCGACGCGGGCGTTGCCGGTCTCGACCACCGGCGTGTCGCCCAGGTGCGTCGCCCGGCGGTAGAGCCGCGCGTCGTCCGGTCCCCAGGCCACGATCAGCGCGAGGTGGCGCAGCGTCGGCGAGTCGGAGCGGCTGAGCCACATCTCGTCCGAGACGTTGACCAGCCCCTCCTCGTCCATGCCGACGATGGTGTGGCCGAGCGCGCCGATCTCGCGGAACTCGCGCTCGCGCCCCCAGCGGAACCCCTTGGCGACATAGACCGAGCGCGGGAAGCGCGCCATCCGCCGGTGCAGCGCCGTCTTCTGCCCCAGCACGACCTCCCAGCCGCGCGCGGCCGCGTAGAGCGCCAGCAGCAGCTTGGCGTCGAACTCCCGGTTCAGGGTCTCGACCGGCAGGAGGAGGGATCGGGTCATGCGTCCTCGGGTCCGCGGCTGGCCGGCGCCGGCTCCGGCGGGGCGATCAATCGCCCGCGCGCGACGGCAAATCAAGCCGGTCCGCCCGGCCGGCGACCGCCAGGTCCCGGGCGGGACTTCCACTCGACCGCCCATCGGCAGGTGACGTGGCCGACCGGGGTGGACTAAGGTGCGCGCCGCCGGCCGCCGCTCCCGCGCCCTGCCCGGCCGCGCCCCCACCCGCCCCGTCCGGAGGAGACCCATGCCGGCCGACCGCCCGCACCTGATCCTCCCCTGCGAGACCAGGGTGCGCGAGTTCGAGGCCAAGCTCCTGCTCGCCTGCTTCGCGGCCGAGCGCGGCTGGCGCGTGACGGTGGGCTCGATGCGCACGATCGACGGGCGCGCGGCGCGCCTGGCCCGCGGGGTCTATGTCGGCAAGGGGGTCACGCGCCGGAAGGTGTTCCTGAAGCGCCAGCTCCGCCGCCTGGGCCACACCGTGACCGCCTGGGACGAGGAGGGGCTGGTCTGGGCGACGCCCGAGCTCTACCGCCGGACCAAGGTCGATGCCCGCGCGCTGAACCTTGCCGAGCACCTGTTCGCGTGGGGAGAGGAGAACGCCGCCGCCTGGCGCGGCCACCCGGGGTTCGCCGGCACGCCGATCAGCGTCACCGGCAACCCGCGGACGGACCTGCTCCGCCCCGAGCTCCGCGGCTGTTTTGCCGAGGAGGCGGCGCGGCTGAGCGCGCGCCACGGCGCCTTCATCCTGGTCAACACCAACTTTTCCCGCCTCAACCACTTCATCCCCGGCGAGAGCCTGCAGCGCCGGCTGATCGAGGACGGCGGCGGGCGGCTCACCGACGACGACCCGCGCCTCGGCCTCGCCCGCCACAAGCAGGCGCTGTTCGACCACTTCCTCGAGATGGTCCCGGCGCTCGCCCGCCGCTTCCCCGAGCGGAAGCTGATCCTTCGCCCGCACCCCTCCGAGAGCCCCGATGTCTGGCGCGAGGCGCTCGCCGGCGCGCCGAACGCCGAGGTGGTCCACGAGGGCAACGTCGCCGCCTGGCTGATGGCGGCCGCGGCGCTCGTCCACAACGGCTGCACCACGGCGGTCGAGAGCTTCCTGCTCGACCGCCCCGCGGTCGCCTACCGCCCGGTCGTCGCCGACGCCTTCGACCACCCGCTGCCGAACGGCCTCAGCGTCGAGGCGCGCGACCTCGCCGCCCTGATGGCGCGCGTGGCCGATGCGCTCGCGCTCGACGATGCGGGGCGGGAGGCGGTGCTCGCCCCGCGCCGCCCGCTCGCGCGCCGGCACATCGCCTCCGCCGAGGGCCCGCCCGCCTGCGAGCGCATCCTCGACGCCCTCGACGCCCTCGTCGCCGGGCCGCGGCCGGCGCCCGGCCTGTTCGACCGCACGGCCGCCCGGGCGGCGCTGACCCGGCGCGAGCTCGTGAAGCGCGCGCGCCGGACGCTCCGCCGCGCCGGCATGAGCGGCGCCTACCGGCGGCACATGTTCCCCGCGATCGAGGAGGCGGAGGTGGCCCGGGCGATCGGCCGCTTCGGCGCGCTCCTCGGCCGGTTCGGCGACCTGAGGCTCGCGGCCGAGGGTGGCGATGTCTTCACCCTCTCGCGGCAGTAGCGCGTGATGCGGCGCGAGCGGGCCGCCGGCGGCCCGGGGCGGGAGGGGGGCGCGGGACCGGACCGCCGATCCTCCCCCTGTTCGCTTCGAGCCGGGGTCGAGGGGGAGGCGACGGAGGCTGCTGCCGAGGCGCGCCCCTCCGGTTCTCGGCCGCCAGCGGCCCGCTCGCCCCGCATCACGCGCTACTGCCGCGAGAGGGTGAAGACATCGCCACCCTCGGCCGCGAGCCTCAGGTCG
>DATKCY010000316.1:0-3500 GCA_035512995.1 Thermohalobaculum sp. | reverse complement strand
CGGCTCCGGCCCCGTCGGCTCCGGTCCCGTCCGCGACGTCGCTCGCGGACGATCCGGCAAGCAGGCCGGGCTCGTCGGGCTGCGACGGCGCGCCGACGCGGGGCGCGGCGGACGCCGGCTCGCGCCCTGGGCTCGCGCCCGCGTCGAGACCCTCCGGCGCGCCGGAGACCCTGGGCGAATCGGCAGACGTCCCGCCGGACGGGAGCGGGCTCGCGTCCCGCTGCTGCTCGGGGGCGGGCGCGGGCGCGGGTGCCGCCGGGGCGAAGTCGACCGGCCCGGCCGCCAGCGTCAGGCCCGCCTCCGGCACCGCGGCCCCCGCTCCGCCGGGCGCCTCCGGCGCCCCGGCAGCCGCGACCTCCGGCGCCTCCGCCTCGGAAGTCTCGGCCGGCCCGGAATTCTCGGAAGGCTCCGCCGGCACCACGCTGACCCGCACCTCGGCCGGCGCGAGCGCGCTTTCGCGCACGCCATAGGCGAAGACCTGCTCCCCGACGCAGCCGGCGTCGGTCAGGTACTGCAGCACCCCCTGCTGGACGAAGACGCGCCCGCAGGCGGGCCGCGTTGTGACCACGAGGCCCGTCTCCGCCTCTTTCCCGACGCCGGCGTCGTTGGCGAGGACGTCGATCAGGACGAGGGCGCCGGCCCGGGCCTCGATCTCGTCGGCGACGAGCATCGCCTGCCCGGCGTCGCCGGCGAACCACTCCTGCAGCTGGTCGCTCTTCTGGACGACCGTACCGATCGCCACCATCAGGACGACGCCGCTCAGGATCGACATCATGCGGTCGTCTTGAAACACCGCTCCCACCCCGGCTGTGCCAGCTCCGCCCTGCACCGACCTCGCAACGAAACGCCCGCTCGCCCCGCCTCGGCGCGGGTCGCTCCGAAGACGCGCGATGCGCACCTTCGGCAGCGCTTGACCACTCACACCCTGTGGTTAGTTTGACCCGCAAACGCACGGAGAACAAGCATGAAGTTCGGCATCGGGCAGTCGGCGCCGCGGCTGGAGGACGTGCGCCTGCTGCGCGGGGCCGGCCGATTCGTGGACGACATCGTCCTCGACGGCCAGGCGCACGCCGCGGTTTTCCGCAGCCCGGTCGCCCATGGCCGCATCGTCCGGCTCGACGTCGCCGGGGCGCGCCGGATGCCGGGGGTCCTCGCGGTCTGGACGCACGACGACATCGCCGGGCGGCTCGCCCCCCTCGGCAACGACTCCCCGCTCGAGCCCCGCCCGGCGCCGGTCGCGATGCCGCATCTGGCCGACGGACGGGTGCGCTTCGCCGGCCAGCCCGTCGCCTTCGTCGTCGCCGAGACGCGCCACCGGGCGCTCGACGCCGCCGAGGCGATCGACTGCGAGATCGAGGACCTGGACGTCGTGACCGACCCGGAGGCGGCGCTGGCCGACGGCGCGCCGGCGCTGCACGCCGAGGCGCCGGGCAACCTCGCCTACCGGTGGGAGACCGGCGACCGGGACGCGACCGGGCGGGCCTTCGCCGAGGCCGCCCGCGTCGTCTCCACGCCGGTCCTCAACCAGCGCCTCGCCATCGTGCCGATGGAGCCGCGCGCGATCCTCGTCCGCCACGCGCCCGACGACGGGCGCTGGGAGGTCTGGATCGGCTCCCAGGGCGCGCACCGGATGCGGAGCGTGATCGCGCGCGCGCTGATGGTCGACGAGGCGCGCGTGCGCGTGCACGTGCCCGACGTCGGCGGCGGCTTCGGCATGAAGCTGATGGCGCACCCGGAATACGGGCTCGCGGCGCTCGCGGCGCGCGACCTCGGCCGCCCGGTCAAGTGGGTCGGCGACCGCTCCGAGAGCTTCCTGTCCGACGCGCAGGGGCGCGACATGCGCGGCACCGTCGAGGGCGCCTTCGACGCCGACGGCCGCTGCCTCGCCATGCGGATGCGCACGGTCTCGGGCCTCGGCGCCTACTATTCGAGCTTCGGCGCCGCGATCCACACCGTCTTCTCCGCGCCGCTCCTCGGCGGCATGTACGCGATCGGGGCGCACCACGCGGAGGTCCGCGGCGCCTTCACCAACACGACGCCGATGGACGCCTATCGGGGCGCCGGCCGGCCCGAGACGATCTACGCGACCGAGCGGGTGATGGAGCAGGCGGCGCGCGAGCTGCGGCTCGACCCGGCCGAGATCCGCAGGCGGAACCTGATCCCGGCCGGGCGGATCCCGCACACCTCTCCCGGCGGCTTCACCTTCGACAGCCTCGAGGCGCACCGCGTGCTCGACCGCGCCGTCGAGGCGGCGGACGCCGCGGGCTTCCCCGCCCGGGCCGGGGAGGCGCAGGCCCAGGGCGCGCGGCGCGGCCTCGGGATCGCCTACTATTTCGAGCGCACCGGCGGCGCGCCGTTCGAGAACACGCATTTCGCGCTCGGCGCCGACGGCGTGCTCCGCGTCGCGATCGGCACCCAGTCGACCGGCCAGGGGCACGAGACCGCCTGGGCGCAGGTCATCGCCGACCGCCTCGGCCTCGCGCCCGACGCGATCGAGGTGCTGCCGGGCGACAGCGACGCGCTCGCCGCCGGCGGCGGCACGGGCGGCTCGCGCTCGCTCGTGATGGCGAGCCGCGTGATCCTCCGGGCCGCCGACGCGCTGATCGAGGCCGGGCGCGAGAAGGCGGCCGAGCACCTCGAGGCGGCGGCGGCCGACATCGCCTTCGACGCCGCCGACGGCGCCTTCCGCATCGTCGGCACCGACCGCGCGGTGACGCTCGCCGCGCTCGCCGAGGCCGCGGGCGGGCTCGAGGCCGACGGCGGCGTCCGCGACGCGGTCAGCACCTTCCCGAACGGCTGTCACGTCGCCGAGGTCGAGATCGACGCCGCCACCGGCCGCGCGAGCCTCGTCCGCTACACCGTGGTCGACGACTTCGGCACCCTCGTGAACCCCGCGCTCGTGGCGGGCCAGGTGCACGGCGGCGTGGTCCAGGGCATCGGCCAGGTGCTCGGCGAGGCCGCGGTCTGGGACGGACAGACGGGCCAGCCGCTCAGCGCCAGCTTCATGGACTACGCGATGCCGCTGGCCGAGGACCTGCCGATGATCGACGTCGCCTTCGAGGAGGTGCCGGCCACCACCAACCCGCTCGGCGTCAAGGGCTGCGGCGAGGCGGGCTGCTGCGGCGCGATCTCGGCCACCGCCCTCGCGGTGCTCGACGCGCTCCACCGCGCCGGCGCCGCCCCGGTCGAGACCCCGATGACCTCCGAGAAGCTCTGGCGCGCGCTCAACGCCGCCTGACGCGCGCTCGCTCCGGCCCGTCGCCACCCGCCGCTCCCGGTCACGGGATCGCAACTCCTCTCGACCGCCATTGCCGGGAGGCGCGCGAGCGCGCAGGATTTCAGGCCGGCGGGAGCGGGAGCGGGCGGGCATGGACGACGAGCCGCGCAATCTGATCTTCGTCTGCGACGGCACCCTCGCCTCGCAGCGGCCGGGGGAGGAGACCAACGCGCTCCTGCTCTACCGCGCGATCGAGGCCGCCGGCGCCTCCCCCCGCCAGCAC
>DATKCY010000315.1:0-3709 GCA_035512995.1 Thermohalobaculum sp. | reverse complement strand
CGCCGAGGGGCTGGCGAAGAAGATCGTCGAGGGCGAGGTGCCCGAGGTGCTGGGCGGCGCCACGATCTTCTCGCTCGACATGGGCGCGCTGCTCGCCGGCACCCGCTATCGCGGCGACTTCGAGGAGCGGCTGAAGGCCGTGATCAAGGAGCTCGAGGAGCATCCGGACGCAATTCTCTTCATCGACGAGATCCACACCGTGATCGGCGCCGGCGCCACCACCGGCGGCGCGATGGACGCGTCCAACCTGCTGAAGCCGGCGCTGCAGTCGGGCACGCTCCGCTGCATGGGGAGCACGACCTACAACGAGTTCCGCCAGCACTTCGAGAAGGACCGCGCGCTCAGCCGCCGGTTCCAGAAGATCGACGTGCGCGAGCCGTCGGTCAGCGATTCAATCAAGATCCTGCGCGGCCTCAAGCCGTTCTTCGAGACCCACCACGAGGTCCGCTACACGAACGAGGCGATCAAGTCGGCGGTCGACCTCAGCTACCGCTACATCAACGACCGCAAGCTGCCGGACAAGGCGATCGACGTGATCGACGAGGCCGGCGCGGCGCAGCACCTGCTGCCCCAGGCCAAGCGCAAGAAGACGATCACCCCGAAGGAGATCGAGGCGGTCGTCTCGAAGATCGCCCGCATTCCGCCGAAGTCGGTCTCGAAGAACGACGCCGAGGCGCTGCGCGACCTCGAGGGCAACCTCAAGCGCGTCGTGTTCGGCCAGGACACGGCGATCGACGCGCTGTCCTCGGCGATCAAGCTCGCGCGCGCGGGGCTCCGCGAGCCCGAGAAGCCGATCGGCTGCTACCTGTTCGCGGGCCCGACCGGCGTCGGCAAGACCGAGGTCGCGAAGCAGCTCGCCTCGATCATGGGGGTCGAGATGCTGCGCTTCGACATGTCGGAATACATGGAGAAGCACTCGGTCAGCCGCCTGATCGGCGCGCCTCCAGGCTATGTCGGCTTCGACCAGGGCGGCTTGCTCACCGACGGGGTCGACCAGCACCCGCACTCGGTGCTGCTGCTCGACGAGATCGAGAAGGCGCACCCCGACGTGTTCAACATCCTGCTGCAGATCATGGACCACGGGAAGCTGACCGACCACAACGGCAAGCAGGTGAACTTCCGCAACGTGATCCTGATCATGACCTCGAACGCCGGGGCGCAGGAGCAGGCGCAGGCCGCGATCGGCTTCGGCCGCACCCGGCGCGAGGGCGAGGATTCGGCCGCGATCGAGCGCACCTTCAGCCCCGAGTTCCGCAACCGGCTCGACGCCACGATCTCGTTCGGCTCGCTGCCGCGCGAGGTCATCCTGCAGGTGGTCGAGAAGTTCGTGCTCCAGCTCGAGAGCCAGCTCATGGAGCGGGGCGTGAGCATCGACCTGACCCGGCCCGCGGCGGAGTGGCTGGCCGAGAAGGGCTACGACGAGACGATGGGCGCCCGCCCGCTCGGCCGCGTGATCCAGGAGCACATCAAGAAGCCGCTGGCCGAGGAGCTGCTGTTCGGCGCCCTCGCCAAGGGCGGCGTGGTGCGGATCGGCGTCAAGGACGACACGCTCGACCTCGAGTTCCTGCCGCCCGACAAGCCGAGCCTGCCGGGCAAGTCGACCCCGCTGCTGACCGCGAACTGACGCCGGCGGCAGGGTCGAGACGGATCAGGGGCGGCCCCGCGCGGGCCGCCCCTTTTCGCATCGGCGGGGGCGGCTCGACCGGCGGATGAGCCCGTGGTATACCACGAACCAGGCAAGGACTCAGGGAGGAGAAGGGCATGTCGCGTCGGGTGGTCGTCGTCGGGGCCGGGCAGGCCGGGTGCTCGCTCGCCGCGAAGCTGCGCGAGCTCGGCCATGCCGGCGCCATCACGCTCATCGGCGACGAGCCCGAGCCGCCCTACCAGCGCCCGCCGCTCTCGAAGAAGTACATGCTCGGCCAGTTCGACCTCGAGCGGCTGTACCTGAAGGACAAGAGCTTCTGGAAGGACCACAAGATCGAGCTGGTCACGGGCGAGCCCGTCACCGGCATCGACCGGGCCGCGCGCGCGGTGGTCACGGAGAAGCGGCAGATCCCCTACGACATCGTGGCGCTGACCACCGGCGCGCGCGCGCGGAAGCTGCCCGAGGAGGTCTCGGGCGGGCTCGGGGGCATCTACGAGATGCGCACCCGCGCCGACGCCGACGCCATGGCGCCGGAGTTCCGCCAGGGCCGGAAGGCGCTCGTGATCGGCGGGGGCTATATCGGGCTCGAGGTCGCGGCGGTGGCGGCGCAGGCCGGGCTGGCCGTCACGCTGGTCGAGATCGCGCCCCGCATCCTCAACCGCGTGGCCGCGCCCGAGACGGCGAACGAGTTCCGGTCGCTCCACAGCGCCAACGGCGTCGCCATCCGCGAGGGGGTGGGCGTCGAGCGGCTGGTGGGCGAGGGCGGCCGCGTCGCCGGCGCCGAGCTCTCGGACGGGCAGTCGCTCGAATGCGACTTCGTCGTCGTCGGCATCGGCATCCAGCCCGAAACGCGGCTGGCCGAGAGCGCGGGCCTCGGCATCGACAACGGCATCGCGGTCGACGGCCAGTGCCGCACCTCGAACCCGGCGATCTTCGCGGCCGGCGACTGCGCGTCGTTCCCGTTCCGCGGCGTGCGCGTGCGCCTCGAGTCCGTGCAGAACGCCATCGACCAGGGCGAGCACGCGGCGCGCGCGATCCACGGCGCCCCGGCCGCCTATGCGCCGGTGCCGTGGTTCTGGTCCGACCAGTTCTCGGCCCGGCTGCAGATCGCGGGGCTGAACCTCGGCTACGACCGGGTGCTGACGCGGCCCGGCCACCGCCCCGGCGGCCGCTCGATCTGGTATTTCAGGGGCGACGAGTTCCTGGCGGTCGACGCGCTGTCGGACCCCAAGGCCTACATGCAGGGCAAGCGCTGGCTCGAGCAGGGCGTCTCGCCCGCGCCCGAGAAAGTGGGAGACCCGGACTTCGACCTGAAGCAGATCGCCTGAGGCGGAGCGGCGAGGCCGCCTCGCCGGCTCAGCGCGAAAGCGCATCGTCGATCGCCCGGCGGACGGCGGCGACGTCGGGCGTCACCTCGACGAGCGCGTGGGTGATCGGCCGGCCGCCCTCTCCGAGCAGCGTCAGCGTCGTCGTGCCGCGGCCACGGCCGAAGACAAAGATCGTGCGGTCGGACAGCGGCGTGACATCGGCGATCGTCGGCTGCGCGACCGAGATCTCGACGAAGGGCACCGCGCTCTCGATCACGACGGCGCGGTCCTCGACGACCGTGATCGGCACCGACGGCAGTCCCTTCGCCGTGCGCAGCACCGACGGGCCCTCGGGCGCAGCCGATGCCGTCGCCACCGTCGCCGCCAGCGCCAGCCCGACCGCCGCGGCCGTCCTCATGATCGTCATCCCGAGCCCTCCTGAAGTCACGGCCATTCTGGACCGGGCGGTGCCGGAAAGCCAGCCGCCGTCGCCACCCGTCGCAGGGGAATTGCGCCGTCGGCGAGCGGGCTCAGGCGATCCGGCGGCCGCTCCGCCAGTGCTCGACCACCCGCGAGGCGATGCCGTCGAGGCGCACGCGCACGAGGTCGGCCCGGAGCCCCGGCGCCAGCCGCCCGCGGTCGGCGAGCCCGCCCGCCTCGGCGGGCCGGGCCGTGACCGCGGCGAAGCCGGCGGCCATGTCTCCGGCCAGCTCGCCGAGCCGGACCGCGCCGCCGAGCAGGCTCGAGGGCGCATAGT
>DATKCY010000314.1:0-9736 GCA_035512995.1 Thermohalobaculum sp. | reverse complement strand
CGCGAGGCAGGCGAGGCTAGCGGTTCTGCGGAGCTTCAGGGGGAGAGCGGTCATCGTGTCACCAGTTCTGTCAGGGAGGAACGCATCTACCAGGACTATCGTCGGCGACCGTCGATAGTTCCCGTGCCCGCGCGTGCCGCGCCCATTTTTTTTCCGGAGCAGTGGGAATTCTGTCGCAGCGCGGCCCAGGAGGGATGAACAGCCGTTGTCATGCTGTTAAGGCTCCCGCTGCAGGTTCGGCTTGGTGGCCGGGTCGATCTGTGGCAAGGTCATTCTTACAGGCAGACGATCAAGATGAAGTGACAACAGTCACCGCTTGAGCTGGGGGGCAGAAAATTGAGCAGGATCCTGACACGCGGCGTCACGCGCCGTTCTATGCTTGTTGGGCTGGGGGCCGCGACCGCGGCTGCGGCGACACCGGCCTTCGCGAGCGCGCCCGCGCTCCTGACCGGCGCGGGCGACTACCGCTCGCTCGCGCTCGTCAATGACCGGACCGGCGAATGGCTGAAGACGGTCTTCTGGGTCGAGGGGGAATACATCCCGGAGGCACTCTCCGCCTTCAACCACATCCTCCGCGACTGGCGCGAGGACGAGGTGACGACGATGGATCCGAAGGCGCTCGACATCCTGTCGGCGGCCCACGGGCTGCTCGGCTGCACCGAGCCCTACACGGTCGTCTCCGGCTACCGCACGCCGAAAACCAACAACATGCTGCGCGGCCGCTCGCGCGGCGTCGCCCGCAACAGCTATCACGTCAAGGGCATGGCGATCGACGTCGCGATGAAGACGCGCTCGGTCCGCCAGATCGCCGGCGCCGGGCTGTCGCTCAACCAGGGCGGCGTCGGCACGTACAGCCGGGCGAGCTTCGTGCACCTGGACTCGGGTCCGGTGCGCACCTGGGGGCGCTGAGCTCGACGGCTTGCCGAGGGGGGAAGGTCCCGGGGCTCCGTCGCGGAGCCCCGGGCAGGCGTTCGGCCTCGGAAGGTGTAGCGGAGGCCTGCCGCCACGTTGCGGGTCTCGTAGTCGTGCCCAGCTTCCCGTCGTCTGTTCTCGGCGTGAAACCGTTGCGGCGCGGGGCTCAGGCGCGGACGGTGCCGTCGCCTTCGACCAGATACTTGAAGCTCGTGAGCTGCTCGGCGCCGACCGGCCCGCGCGCGTGCATCTTGCCGGTGGCGATCCCGATCTCGGCGCCCATGCCGAACTCGCCCCCGTCCGCGAACTGGGTCGAGGCGTTCAGCATCAGGATCGCGCTGTCGAGTTCGGCGAAGAAGCGCTCCGCCACCCGGTCGTCCTCGGTCACCACCGCCTCGGTATGCTGCGAGCCGTAGCTGCGGATGTGGCCGATCGCCTCGCCCACGCCATCGACCACGCGGGCGGCGATGTCCATGTCGAGATATTCGCGGCCCCAGTCGGCCTCGGTCGCCGGCTCGACCCTGGCGTCGAGCGCCGCCACGGCAGGATCGCCGTGCACGCGCACGCCCGCATCGGCCAGCGCCGCGACCAGGTCGCGGCCCAGCGTCTCCGCCACCGGACGGTCGATCAGCAGGCACTCGGCGGCGCCGCAGATGCCGGTGCGCCGGGTCTTGGCGTTCAGCACCACCGCCAGCGCCTTCGCGGGGTCCGCCGCGCGGTCGACATAGACGTGGCAGATGCCCTCGAGATGCGCGAACACCGGCACCCGCGCCTCCGCCTGCACGAGCCCGACCAGCCCCTTGCCGCCGCGCGGCACGATCACGTCGATCGAGCCGGTCATGCGCAGCATCTCGGCCACCGCCGCCCGGTCGCGCGTCGGCACGCGCTGAATCGCCGCCTGCGGCAGGCCGGCGGCCGCGAGCCCCTCGACCAGGCAGGCGTGGATCGCGCCCGACGAATGGAAGCTCTCCGACCCGCCGCGCAGGATCGCGGCGTTGCCGGCCTTGAGACAGAGGCCGCCCGCGTCGGCGGTCACGTTCGGCCGGCTCTCGTAGATCACGCCGACGACGCCGAGCGGCGTGCGGACCCGCCGGATGCGCAGCCCCGAGGGCACCGTCCACTCGGCCATCACCGCGCCGACCGGGTCGGGCTGGTCGGCAACCTTCGCGAGCCCCGCGGCCATCGCCGCGATCCGCGCCTCGTCCAGCAGCAGCCGGTCGAGCATCGCGGGGCCGAGGCCCTTGTCGCGCGCGAACTCCATGTCGCGGGCGTTCGCGCCCGCGATCTCGTCGGCCCGCGAGCGGATGGCTTGCGCGCCCGCGAGCAGCGCCGCGCGCTTCGCCGCCGCCGGCGCCACCGCCAGCTCGGCCGCCGCCGCCCGCGCCGCCTCGCCGATCCGCGCCATCATCGCGGGAATGTCCTCGACGGTCGCGTCCATCATCCGCCCCAGATCACCATGTCGTCCCGGTGGACCAGCGCCGCCCGGCCCGGATAGCCGAGTATATCGCCGATCCGCGCCGACTTCTGCCCCGCGATCGCGCGCACCTCGTCCGCGTTGTAGCCGACGAGGGCCGCGCCCAGCCCCTCACCGGACGCGGTCGCGATCGTCACCGGATCGCCGCGCTCGAACCGGCCCTCGGCGCGGAGGACGCCGGCCGGCAGCAGCGACTTGCCGCGCCTCAACGCCTCGGCCGCGCCGGCGTCGATCACCAGCGTGCCGAGCGGCTTCATCCCCGCGATCCAGGCCTTGCGCGCCGCGGCCGGGCTCGCCTGCGGGCGGAACCATGTCGCGCGCGCGCCCCGGTCGAGCGCGCGGAGCGGCCGGTCGACGGCGCCGAGGGTCAGCGCCAGCGCGCAGCCGCCATGCGTCGCCGTCTTCGCCGCCGCGAGCTTGGTGCGCATGCCGCCGCGGCCGAGCGCCGTGCCCGCGCCCCCGGCGACGGCCTCGATCTCGGGCGTGATCCCGGCCACCTCCGGCAGATGCTCGGCCCCGGCCTCCACGCGCGGATCGGCGGTGTAGAGGCCGTCGACGTCCGAGAGCAGCACCAGCAGGTCGGCGCCGGCCATCAGCGCCACCCGCGCCGCCAGCCGGTCGTTGTCGCCGTAACGGATCTCGTCGGTCGCCACCGTGTCGTTCTCGTTGACCACGGGCACGAGGCCGAACCCGATCAGCGCCTCGAGCGTCGCCCGGCCGTTCAGATAGCGCCGCCGCTTCTGCGTGTCCTCGAGCGTCAGCAGCACCTGCGCCGCGTCGAGGCCGTGCGGCGCCAGCGCCTCCTGCCAGGCGCCGAGCAGCCGCGTCTGGCCGACGGCGGCCGCGGCCTGCGCCCGCTCGAGCGACAGCGGCCCGTCGGCCAGCCCCAGCACGCGGCGCCCGAGCGCGATGGCGCCCGAGGAGACGACGACGAGCTGCGTGCCGCGGCCCGAGAGCTCGGCGAGGTCGGCCGCGAGCCCCGCGAGCCAGTCCGAGCGGAGCCCGCCCGCCCCCGGATCGACCAGGAGGGCCGAGCCGACCTTGACGACCAGCCGGCGGACGCCCGCGAGGCGTCCGCTCACGGCGTCCACGAGCCGTCCTCGTCCACGGTCATGGGACGCCCGGCGGCCCGCGCCGCCTCGACCCGCCGCCGGAGGTCGCGGAGGAGGTCGCGCACGCCCTGCCCCGTCGCGCCCGAGATCAGGTGGTCGACCCGAATCCCCTCCTCCCCCAGCAGCGTCCTCAGGTCCCTGGCCTCGCCCTCGCCCAGCGCGTCGCACTTGTCGAGCGCGACGATCCGCGGCTTCTCCGCCAGCCCGTGGCCGTAGGCGGAAAGCTCCGCCTCGATCGTGCGCGCGTCGCCCAGGATGTCGGACGAGGTCGCGTCGATCAGGTGCACCAGCACCGCCGTCCGCTCGATGTGGCCGAGGAAACGGTCGCCGATGCCCCGCCCCTCGTGCGCGCCCTCGATCAGGCCCGGGATGTCGGCGATCACCAGCTCGGTGTCGTCGATCCCCGCGACGCCGAGATTCGGGTGAAGCGTGGTGAACGGATAGTCCGCGACCTTCGGCCGGGCGTTCGAGACCGCCGCGAGCAGCGTCGACTTCCCCGCGTTCGGCAGGCCGACGAGCCCTGCGTCCGCGATCAGCTTAAGGCGCAGCCAGAGCGTCCGCTCGACTCCCGGCTGGCCGGGGTTCGCGCGCCGCGGCGCCTGGTTGGTCGAGCTCTTGAAGCGCAGGTTGCCCCAGCCGCCGTTGCCGCCCTTCGCGAGCAGCGCGCGCGCGCCCGGCTCGGTCAGGTCGGCGATCACCGTCTCCTGGTCCTCGTCGAGGATCTCGGTGCCCGCGGGAACGCGCAGCACGACGTCCTCGCCGTCGGCCCCGGTCCGCTGCTTGCCCATGCCGCCGCGCCCGTTCCGGGCCCGGAAATGCTGCTGGTAGCGGAAGTCGATCAGCGTGTTGAGGCCCGGCACGGCCTCGGCCCAGACATCGCCGCCCTGCCCGCCGTCGCCGCCGTCGGGTCCGCCATACTCGACGAACGCCTCGCGGCGGAAGCTCAGCGCGCCGTTCCCGCCCGATCCCGAGCGGATGTAGACCTTGGCGAGGGCGAGGAACTTCATGGCCTGTCCCTCGCGGCCACGCTCAGAGGCCGCGGTCTGCGCGGTCGAGCGCCAGCGTCAGTCCCGGCACCACTTCCCCGCGCGCGACCGAGAAGAGCGGCTTCTCGCCCGTCCGCCGGAAGCCCACCTTGCCGAGCACGCGCAGCGAGGCTTCGTTCTCCGCCTGCACCTCTGCCGTGATCCGGTCGATCCCGCGGGTCCGGAACAGGTGGTCGACCACCCCCCCGACCGCCTCGCTGGCAAAGCCCGTGCCCCAGAAGGGCACGCCGACCCAGTAGCCGATCTCGGCCGCCTTCGGGCGGAAGGTGATGACGCCCACGACCTCGGACCACTCGACCGGGCTCGCGTCCATCACCCACACCTCCTCGTCCAGGCGCCCCGCGGCGGCGCGCTCGACGAAGGCGTCGGCCGCGCCGGGGGGATAGGGGTGCGGGATCGTCGAGGTCATCCGCGCGAGCCGCGGGTCGTTGCTGTAATGGCCGAGCGCGCCCGCGTCCGACGGCCGCGGCGGGCGCAGCAGCAGCCGCTCGGTGCGGATCGTCTCGATCGTCGGGGTCTCGGCCATCGCGCGTCTCGCAGAACGAAGGGGAGGACCGGCGCCGCCGCCGATCGTCCGGCCGTCGCGACGACGGGGAGGGTTACTCGGCCGCGTCCGCCGGCGGCAGCACGGACACGAAGGTGCGCCCGGCGCGGCCCTTGTTGAACGAGACCTTGCCCTCGACCAGCGCGAACAGCGTGTGGTCCTTGCCGAGGCCGACGTTCCGGCCCGGCCACCAGCGCGTGCCGCGCTGCCGGATCAGGATGTTGCCCGGGATGACGGCCTCGCCGCCGTACTTCTTGACGCCGAGGCGCCGCCCGGCGCTGTCGCGCCCGTTGCGCGACGACCCGCCTGCCTTCTTGTGTGCCATCTCGCGCGCTCCTCAGTTCTTGTCGGCGGCGAGCGTCTTCGCCTGGCCGATCCAGTCGTCGCGGGTGATGCGGCCCTTGAAGCTCAGCTGCTCGTCCATGTGGGCGACCTCCTCGTCGGTCCACTCGGCGATCTGCCAGAAGTGGAAGACGCCGCTGGCGTTCAGCTTCTCGGCGAGCTTCGGCCCGACGCCCGACAGCTTCGTCAGGTCGTCGGCATCGCCCTTCGCGGCCTCGAGCAGGTTGCCGGGCCTGGCCGCCTTCGGCGCGTCGGCCGGCGCCTCGGCCTTCGCCGCCTTGGCAGCGCCCTTCTTCGGCTTCGCCTCGGCCTCGGCCGCCGGCTCGCTCTCGGCCTTCGCCGCCTTCGTCTCGGCCTTCGCCGTCTTGCTCTCGGCCTTCGCCGGATGCACGGCCACGCTCAGGCCCGCGCGCCGCGCGGCGCCCACGCCGATCGCCGCCTTCGCGTCCTTCGCCCCGCCCTTGGCCAGGATCTCGGTGATCTCGACCAGCGTCAGGTCCTGCCGGTGGCCCTTGAGGCGCTTCGAGCTCGCCTTCCGGCGGCGGCGCTTGAAGTTCAGGAGCTTCGGGCCGCGGGTCTGCTCGACCACCTCGGCCGCGACCGCCGCGCCCTCGACGGTCGGCGTGCCGACGGTGACCTCGTCACCCCCCAGCATCAGCACCTCGTCGAAGCGGATGGTGTCGCCGGGCTCGGCCGCCAGGCGCTCGACGGTGAAGCGGTCGCCGGGGACGACCCGGTACTGCTTGCCGCCCGTCTTGATGACTGCGAACATCTCTCTCGTCCTCGTGTGCCCCGCGTCCTGCGGCGCCGGCCTCTTCGCCGGGCTTCGGGTCCCGTCGGGACCGCCATCGGACAGCGCGCTCCGGTCCGGAGCGAAAACGTCTTCAGAGCCGCACGAAGTGACCCACGCGCGGCGGAGCCGGGGTTATGGTCGCTCGGGCATCCTCTGTCAAGCGCCCGGCGGAGCGATGGCGCCCTCACTCCGGCCGGCTGATCCGCCCGCCCGAGACCGGCTCCGCGCAGCCCGTCGTGCCCGGCGCCGAGGTCGGCAGCCCGCGCAGCACGCGCACCGCCAGATGCGCGAACGCCTGCGCCTCGAGCATGTCGCCGTCGAGGCCGACCTCGTCGACATCGACCACCGGCTGGTCCAGCCGCCCGGCCAGGCGCGCCATCAGGAAGCGGTTCCGCCGCCCGCCGCCGCAGATCAGCCAGCGCGCGGGGGCCACCGGCATGTGGCGCAGGCTCTCGGCGATCGTCTCGACCGTCAGCGCCGTCAGCGTCGCGGCGCCGTCCTCGGTGGAAAGATTCTGCACGCGGTCGAGCGCCAGCGCGAACTCGTTCCGGTCGAGCGATTTCGGCGGCGCCCGCTCGATGAAGGCGCCGGCCGCGTTCGAGCGCACGGTCGTCCAGTCGACCTCGCCCCTGGCCGCGGTCGCCCCGTCGCGGTCGAGCGCCTCCCCCGTCCGCCGCTGCATCCAGTCGTCGACGAGCGCGTTGCCCGGCCCGGTGTCGAACGCGATCAACGCGCCGTCGGCCTCCGGCGCCGGCTTCCGGGGATCGACCCAGGTGACGTTGGCGACGCCGCCGATGTTGACGAAGGCCACCGGCTCCTCCGCCCCGAGCAGGCGGGCGAGGGCGAAGTGGTAGAACGGCGCCAGCGGCGCCCCCTGCCCGCCCGCGGCCATGTCGGCAGTGCGGAAATCCCAGACGACGGTCCGGTTCAGCGCCCGCGCCAGCCGCCCGCCACAGCCGAGCTGCCAGGTCCAGCCCTGCTCGGGCGCGTGCGCGACGGTCTGGCCGTGATAGCCGACGACCACGGGCGCGACGCCGGTGCGCGCGATCAGCCCGGCGGCGGCCTGCGCGTGCTGGACGTCGACCTCGGCGCCCGCCTCGGCCAGCGTCGCGCCATGCCGCTCGCTCGCCGGCGGACGGAAGGCGCCCCAGTCGCGCCAGACCTCGGCCACGAAGGCCGGGGCGCCGGGCGCGTAGGGCAGCTCCCGGCCCGGCCCGATCTCGACCACCCGCTCGCCGTCGGTCCGCACCAGCGCCGCGTCGACCCCGTCGAGCGAGGTGCCGCTCATCAGCCCGAGCGCCCAGACCGGCCCTCCCGCCTCCATCGCTTCCCTTTCCCGGTGCATCCGCTATAGACGGCGCGCCCGATCCCGCGCGCCGAGGCCGCCATGACCTACATCCCACGCTCCGACTTCCTGGCTGTGATGACCGCGCGCGGCTTCCTGCAGGATTGCACCGACCTCGAGGGTCTCGACAAGACCCTGATGGCGGGTGCGGTGCCGGGCTATATCGGCTTCGACTGCACGGCACCCTCGCTCCATGTCGGGCACCTGACCGGCATCATGATGCTCCACTGGCTCGAGGCGACGGGCCACCGGCCGATCGTGCTGATGGGCGGTGGGACCACGCGCATCGGCGACCCATCGGGCAAGGACGAGGCGCGCCAGCTGCTCTCGGACGAGCAGATCGCGTCGAACATGGCAGCGATCCGCGGAGTCTTCGCGAACTACCTGAGCTTCGAGGATGCCGGCGGCAGCGCGCTCATGCTCGACAACGCCGCGTGGCTGTCGGGGCTGCGCTACATCCCGTTCCTGCGCGACTTCGGCCGGCACTTCACGGTCAACCGGATGCTGAGCTTCGACTCGGTCAGGACGCGCCTCGACCGCGAGCAGCCGCTGACCTTCCTCGAGTTCAACTACATGCTCTTGCAGGCCTACGACTTCCTCGAGCTCGAGCGCCGGCACGGCTGCCTGCTGCAGATGGGCGGCTCGGACCAGTGGGGCAACATCGTCAACGGCACCGACCTGATCCGCCGGGTCGACGGGCGCGAGGCGTTCGGCCTGACCGCGCCGCTCCTGACGACCCCCGACGGGCGCAAGATGGGCAAGACCGCCGGCGGAGCGGTCTGGCTCAACGCCGACATGCTGAGCCCCTACGAGTTCTCGCAGTACTGGCGGAACGCCGATGACGCGATGGTCGGCACTCTGCTCCGCCGCTTCACCCGCCTGCCGCTCGACGAGATCGCGCGACTCGAGGCGCTCGAGGGCGCCGAGCTCAACGAGGCGAAGAAGGTGCTGGCGAACGAGGCGACCGCGATGGCGCACGGGCGCGAGGCGGCCGAGGCGGCCGAGGCGACGGCGCGCGAGCTGTTCGGCGGTTCGCGCATTGCGGCACCCACTCAACGTGGCGATTCCGAGGTTCCGCCCGGCGGCGCTCAGAACTTTTCGCCGTTCGCCGAGCGCGGAAACTTGCCGACGCTCACGCTGACGCCGGCCGACCTCGGCGAGAACGGCATCTCGGCCGCCCAGCTCTTCGTGCGGGCCGGCCTCGCGGGCTCCGGCAAGGAGGCCAAGCGCCTGATCGCCGAGGGCGGCGCGCGCATCGACGACGCCCCGGTCGCGTCGCCGGGCGAGATGCTGGGGCCGGAGCGCTTCGAGCGGCCGGTCAAGCTCTCCGCCGGCAAGAAGCGCCACGCCCTCGCGCGCCTCGCGGAGTAACGACGGCTCCGGTCGGCGGCGTCTGGACGGCGAAGCCGGATGATCTGGCGCTGCCCCGGCCCCCCGCGCCGGGGCCCCATCGCGCCGTCGCACCCGCTCGGAGGTGATCCGGGTCAGGCCCTACGGCATTCACACATCGTGCGGGGACTCTGGCGTGGTGATTCCCTTTGGTCGGGTTTCGATTGGAGGGATGCATGGAGTACGGGCTGGGGCGGTTCGGGGACGAGCGGCTGCAAAAGGGGGGCCTTCCTGCACCGGCGGCTGGTCGAGGTCGGGGCGCGGGGGGTTGCGGTGCGGGCGCTCGGCGGCGACCGGGCGGGCGAGATGCGCATCACCCGCTTCCTGCGCAACGCGCGGGTGAGCACGGGCGAGATGGTGGCGCACGCCGCCGCGGCGACGGCCGAGCGGTGCCGGGGGCTGCACGTGCTGGCGGTGCAGGACACGACGACTCTGCGCGACGACGGCCGCCGGCGCTCGCTGGCGCTGCACGCGACGCTGGCGGTGGAGGCGGAGGGCGGCGCGGTGCTCGGCGTGCTCGGCGCCGAGCTCTTGCGCCGCGAGGGCGGGCGCAAGCGCTCGCGCGGCGCCCGGCCGCTCGCCGACAAGGAGAGCGCGCGCTGGCTGCGCGGCGCCGAGGCGGCGGACGCGCTTGCGGGCGGCACGCTTCGGGTGACGGTTGTGGCCGACCGGGAGGGCGACCTCTACGAGGCGTTCGCGCGCCGGCCGGCTGGGGTCGAGCTTCTGGTGCGGGCGACGCACGACCGGGCGCTGGCTGCGGGCGGGCGGCTGTTCGCGCG
>DATKCY010000313.1:0-4718 GCA_035512995.1 Thermohalobaculum sp. | reverse complement strand
CTGGGAGCCACGACGGGCCGAGACGGTCGGCAACCGCGTCCGCGGCCGCCCGGAGGGAGCCGACGATCCGGCGCGGGTCGAGGCCGACGCGGCCGGCCGCGACGCGACGCCTTCGCGCGAGGCGCCGCAGCTCGCGCCCAGAACCCCGGCGCCCGCCGCCGCCGGGCAGCGGCAGGCGGCGACGCCGACCAAGACGCCGGTCTGCCGCGACCCGCGGATCGACGGCACCATGATCCCGCAGCTCGTCCATCCGAGCTGGCCCTGCGGCATCGCCCAGCCCGTGCGCATCAACGCGATCGCCGGCATCCGCCTGTCGACGCCGGCGACGCTCGACTGCAACACCGCCTCCAGGTTCGCGACCTGGGTGACGGGCGTGCTCGCGCCCGCGGCGCGCCAGCAGCTCGGCGCCGGGGTCGAGACGCTCTGGGTGATGGGCTCCTACGCCTGCCGGCGCCGCAACAACATACCGAGCGGCAAGCTCTCCGAGCACGGGCGCGGCCGGGCGATCGACATCGGCGGCTTCTGGCTGGACGACGGGCGCAAGGTCACGCTGGCCGGCGGCTGGGGCAAGGGCGCCGAGGGCGCCGTGCTGGCCCAGGCGCGCGCGCGCGCCTGCGGTCTGTTCCACACGGTCCTCGGGCCGGGATCGGACCGCCACCACGACGACCACCTGCACCTCGACACCTCGCCCCGCGGCGGCGAGCCCTACTGCCGCTGATCCCGTCCGGCGTCCCTCAGCTCCGCGCGCGGGGCGGCAGCGAGATGCGCGGCGCGTCGCCGACCGGCACGGGGCCGAGCCAGATCCGCCCGTCCTCGAAGGCGAGCGTCACGTCGAGCGCGTCCCTGTCCGACCCGAACAGGCTGGCGAGCCCCAGCGCGCCCTCGATCCCGCGCGCGAGCTCGCGGCGGATCGCGCCCGACTCCTCGGCGAGCCGCAGCATCCGCCGCCAGTTCTCGAGCGTCAGCGCCACCTCGCCCTCGGCCAGCCCCTCGTCGTCGGCGTCGATCCGGCCGCGCGCCGCAAGCGCCATCTCGCCCCAGCGGAAGACCGCGCGGCGGAGCACCACGGTCCGGGCGGACAGCTCGCCCGCCTCGACAAAGTCGCGGTCGAGCGTGTGGTCGAGCGCCGCGTGCCCGTCGAGCTCGATCCGCTCGAGCCGCGGCGCGAGGCCGCCGGTCGGGTCGAGCACCTGCAGGAGTGGCCGCGGCAGCACCACGTCCCCGGCCTCGAGCGCGAAGTCGTAGGCGTTCTCGGGACCGCTGTCGGCCGCGCGCTCGGCGACCGAGGCCTCGAACGCCGCGGCGCCGGCGTCCCATCCGGCCGTCTCGAGCGCGAGGTCGCTGATCGTGATCCGCGCGCGGTCGAGCGGCATCGAGGGCAGCGGCTCGACCGCCAGCTCGAGCCGGTTGGCCGCGGTCTCGACCGCGATCCGCTCGCCCGGCACCGCGAAGGTGAAGGACGGCGCGACGGCGACCGTGAAGGCGTTGATCCCGAAGGTCGCGCTCGACGACGCGATCCAGGGCGCGCGGAGCGACCAGCCCTGCTCGGGGTTCGTCAGCACCAGGTCCTCGACGCGCCGGTCGAAGCGGTCCGGAAAGCCGGTCACGTCGAGCGTTGCGTAGTCGGCCTGCCAGCCGGCCTCGGCCCGCCCGGCGAGCCAGGCCGCGAGCGCCTCCTCCTGCGCGCGCGCCCCGATCAGCCACCAGCCGACCCACGCGACGGCGACGACGACGAGCACTCCGACAAGGCGAAAAAGAAAGCGCATGCACCCCTTCCGGCCCGGTCGCGGCTTCTCAAGGACCGGCCACAGCCGATATAGGCGGGCAGCGGGAGGTGAACAAATGATCGACGGCGGGTTCTGGGTGTTCGGCTACGGCTCGCTGATGTGGAAGCCGGGCTTCGAGTTCATCGAGCGCCGCCTCGCGCGCCTCGACGGCTACAAGCGCGCCTTCTCGCTCCGCTCGCACCGCTACCGCGGCACGCCCGAGGATCCGGGGCTCGTCCTCGGCCTCGACTGGGCGCCGGGCGAGAGCTGCACCGGCATGGCCTTCCGCATCGGGCCGGAGCTCGCCGACGCGACCCGCAGCTACCTCTCCGACCGCGAGCTGGTGACCCGCAGCTATTTCGAGACGCTCTATCCGGTCACGCTGCTCGGCGAGCCGCCGGAGCGGGTGCACGCCATCTGCTACGTGCTCGACCGCAGCCACCCGCAGTATTGCGGCGAGCTCGACCTCGAGGAGCAGGCGGCGATCATCGCCCGCTGCGTGGGCCCGAGCGGGCGGAACTGCGAGTACCTGCACAACACGGTCGCGCATCTGGTGGAGCTCGGCGTCGAGGACCCGGAGCTCCTCGCGCTCGACCGGCGGGTGCGGGAGCTGAAGGCCGCCGCGGGGGCCTGACGGCGCCCGCCTCGGCCCGTCACGTCAGCCGCCTCCGCCCGTCCAGGGGCTCGGGTTCGGGAACGCCCGGCGCCCCCGGATGCCCGGACCGGCCCGTCAGCAGGCCGAGATGCAGCAGCCCCGTCTCGACCGGCGCCTGCCGGTGCAGGCCCAGCCGGTGGAACGCGAGGGGCTTGGCGAGCGCCGGCCCCTCCATCAGCGCGCGGAACTCCGCGACCAGCCGCCTGTTCTCGGGCGAGAGCAGCCTGCCGCTCCGCTCGAGCGCGCGCAGGTTGTCGCCGATCAGCCTCCAGTACCGGCCGCGGTGCAGCGAGCGGAAGCGCTTGACGAGCCCGCGGAGCGAGCGGTTGTGCCCGACGAGGTTCCGCCCGTGCTGGCGGTAGAGAAGGCCGGGCTCCGGGTCGTAGATGAAGCGCCCGCCGTGGCCCGTGACGAGCAGGTAGATCCACCAGTCGTGGCTGACGACGTCCTGATCGGGCCCCGCCGCGACGACCAGCCGGCGGGCGGCCGCGTTCAGCACCAGCGTGTTGCCGCCCGCGATGTTCTGCACCAGCGCGTTCCGGAACGACGGCTGGCGGCGGAACAGCGGCGACAGGCGGATCGGCCTGAGGCCGCGGTCGACGACCCGCGTTCGGCTGCCATAGACCGCCGGCACGTCCTCCGGCACGGCCTCGAGCGCCGCCACCGCGCGCTCGAGCTTGTGCGACAGCCAGATGTCGTCCTGGTCCGACAGCGCGACATAGCCGTCGTGAACGTCGTTCCTGCAGATGAGCGACAGGAAGTTCGGCGTGGCGCCGCGGCCCGGCCCCGCGACCACTTCGATGTCGACCACGCGCGCGGTGGTGCGCCTCAGCTCGGCCAGAATCTCGAGGGTGCCGTCGGTCGAGCCGTCGTCGCTGACGTGCAGCGACCAGTTCCAGTGCGACTGCGCGAAATAGGACTTGATCTGCTCGGACAGGTGCTCGGAGCCGTTGTAGGTGCAGAGCAGCACGCTCACATGCGGCGCGTCGGCCCCGAGCCCGCCCGCTCCGGGCCGCGGCCGGTCCGCCGTGAGGGCGCCGTAGGCCCCCCCGATCTGAGCGATCCTAGAGATCGAGAAGGTCCCGGTGATAGCGGTGCAGCAGCAGCAGCCCGCTCGTCAGCAGAACCAGCGAGAGCCCGAAGACGTAGACCAGGCTGACGAATTCGGCCTCGTAGGTCGGATAGAAGCCGCTGCGGACCTGGCCGATCACGTGGACGAGCGGGTTGTACCAGAGGTAGTCCTGGAACGGCCGCGGCACGCTCTCGAATGTATAGAAGATGCAGGAGATGATGAACAGCGGCCGGTTCAGGATGTTCCAGACGCGCATCCAGACCGGGAACATGCCGAACAGGAAGCAGTTCATCGTCCCGATGCCGAAGGCGAGCGTCGCGACCATGGCGACCCCGAGCACGACCGCCGAGATGTCGAGATGCGTCCGCGTGTCCTCGATCGCCAGCATGCCGGCGGTCACGACGCAGAAGACCACGGCCTGGGTCAGGATGCCGAGCAACAGCCGCGCGAGCAGGGCGTCGGCGAACGTCAGCCGCGGATAGAACAGCAGCGGCTTCGAGAACCGGATCGCCTGCGCCAGCTTGCCGCTGATGTCCGTGTAGAACATGAACGGCAGCACACCGGTCGCGTAGAACACCGGAAAGCTGGTGCCGAGCGGCGGCGAGCGGAACAGCAGCGAAAAGGCGAGCGTCAGCAGCACGATCCCGCCCACGGGCTCGAGAATCGCCCACAGATAGCCGCCCGCGGCCCGCCCGGACGTGGTCCCCATCTCGCGCAGGACCAGCGCCGTCACGTTCCTGATGCTGGTTAACGCAGGTAGACGCGGAACCTGCTGGACTTTTTCAACCATTTCTTGCCGCGCGGATTTGCTTTAAGGTCTTTTTAACCCAACTCGCGAGTGAGTCCAGAGCCAGCTGGTAAGAGAGTTAACGTGAAGCACCAAAGACCTACGCAGTCGGCCGCTGGAAGGATCGAGGAGGGGGACGCCGAGATCTCTCTGTTCACGAAGATCCAGGGCGGCACCGCGAAACAGCAGCCCGCAGAGGCGAAGCAGCCCGAACGCGAGGAAACGCCGCAGCCGGCCCTGCTCAAGCCCGGCAGGCGGGACGAAACGGAAAAGCCGGACCGGCTCGCGACCAAGCCCGTCGCCGGCGTCGCCCAGGCGAAGCCGCGCCACCGGCGCCTCGCCCTCGGCTTCCTGCTGATGGTCGTGCTGCCGGCGGCGCTCGCCGCCTACTACCTCTACTTCGTCGCCGACGACCAGTACGCCTCGCGCACCGGCTTC
>DATKCY010000312.1:0-2766 GCA_035512995.1 Thermohalobaculum sp. | reverse complement strand
AAACCGGATCAGAGCGAGAAGCTGGTGCCGCAGCCGCAGG
The DNA here is from genome assembly GCA_035512995.1 of Thermohalobaculum sp. GTDB lineage: Bacteria > Pseudomonadota > Alphaproteobacteria > Rhodobacterales > Rhodobacteraceae > Thermohalobaculum. The sequence continues at coordinate 2,726 of DATKCY010000312.1, read as the reverse complement.
TGGCGGTGGCGTTCGGGTTCTCGACCGCGAAGCGCGCGCCGATCAGCTCGTCCTTGAAGTCGACAACGGCGCCGGCCAGGAACGGCAGGCTCTCGGGGTCGATCAGGACCTTCTGGCCGTCCTTCTCGATCACCGTGTCCTCGGCCGCCGGGGCCTCGGCCAGGTCGAATTCGTACTGGAAGCCCGAGCAGCCGCCGCCGAGGATCGCGACGCGGAGCGTGCAGCCCTCGCGCCCCTCGGCCTCGGCGATCTCGGCGAGGCGGGCGAAGGCCCGGTCGGTAACCTGGACGGGCAATTGCAGGTTCATGCGCGCGCGTCTCCATCTCCCACGCCGAATCGGGCTATAAGCGCCGCGGCAACGGGGTCCCGGTACATGTATCCAGCACGCCCAGTCATGCAAGGGGAGGGGGCCGGGGCGGCGCCCTGTGCGGCCGATCCGGCACGGAGCCGCGGGCGGCTCCATGCCGAGGCCGAGAGCGCCCACCGCTCGCCCTGGCAGCGCGACCGCGACCGGATCATCCACTCCTCGGCCTTCCGGCGGCTCAAGCACAAGACGCAGGTCTTCGTCGAGCACGAGGGCGACTACTACCGCACGCGGCTCACGCATTCGATCGAGGTCGCGCAGATCGCGCGGACGGTCGCGCGGACGCTCAGGCTGAACGAGGACCTGGCCGAGGCGGTGGCGCTGGCGCACGACCTGGGCCACCCGCCGTTCGGCCACACCGGCGAGGACGCGCTGGCGGACTGCATGGCCGCCCACGGCGGCTTCGACCACAACGCGCAGGCGCTGAAGATCGTGACCCGGCTCGAGCGGCACTACGCCGGGTTCGACGGGCTGAACCTGACCTGGGAGACGCTGGAGGGGATCGCCAAGCACAACGGCCCGCTGCTGCCGGCGCGGGAGGGCGCGGCCCTGCCCGCCGCCATCGCCGACTATGTGCGGCTGCACGACCTCGAGCTCCGGAGCCACGCGGGCGCGGAGGCGCAGACCGCGGCGCTGTCCGACGACGTGGCCTATGTGAACCACGACCTGCACGACGGCCTGCGCGCGGGCCTGTTCGACGACGAGGAGGCCGCCTCGCTGCCGGTCGTCGGCGCGGCCTATCTCGAGGTCGACCGGCTCTGGCCCGGGCTCGACCGTGCGCGGCGGCGGCACGAGGCGCTGCGGCGGGTGTTCGGCCGGATGGTCGACGACGTCGTGGCCGAGAGCGGGCGGCGGCTCGCCGACGCGGCGCCCGCTTCCTACGACGCGCTCAGGGCGCTGCCGGGCCCGGTCATCGGCTTCTCCGACCCGATCGCCGCGGCGGTAGCCGAGATCAAGCGATTCCTGTTCGAGCGCATGTACCGGCACTACCGCGTCCGGCGGATGCGGGTGAAGGCGACCCGGGTGGTGGGCGAGCTGTTCGCGATCCTGGCCGGCGACATCGGCCTGATGCCCGACGAGTGGGCGGCCGAGGCCGCGGCCGCCCCCGACGAGGCCGCCCGCGCCCGCGTCGTCGCCGACTACATCGCCGGCATGACCGACCGCTTCGCGCTCGAGGAGCACCGGGTGCTGACCGATCCCGCGGCGCGCGCCTGAGGCGCGCGAACACCCGCCTGCGCGCGCCGGAGCCAATTCGGTTGCGCTCCCACGGGGCGGGTGTGCTATCGCCGCTGCCGACCGCCCCCGACCGCGAGACTGCCATGAACCTCTTCGCCACCGTCCGCACGCTCGTCGAGGACAGCCTCGCCGCCATGATCGACGACGGCGCGCTGCCGGCGGGGATCGAGACCGGCGCCGTCTCGGTCGAGCCGCCGCGCGACCCGGCCCACGGCGACATGGCGACGAACGCGGCGATGGTGCTTGCGAAGCAGGCGGGCGTGAAGCCGCGCGACCTGGCCGGTGCGCTCGCCCCCCGCCTCGCCGCCGACCCGCGGATCGCGGAGGCGACAGTCGCGGGGCCGGGCTTCATCAACCTGCGCCTCGCGGCGGAGGTCTGGCGCGCGGTCGTGCCCGCCGCGCTCCGCGCCGGCGAGGACTTCGGCCGCTCGGACGAGGGGGCCGGGCGCTCGGTCCTCGTCGAGTACGTCTCGGCGAACCCGACCGGACCCCTCCATGTCGGGCACACGCGGGGCGCCGTCTTCGGCGACGCGCTCGCGCGGCTTCTCGCCTTCGCCGGCTGGCGGGTCACGAAGGAGTACTACGTCAACGACGCCGGCGCGCAGGTCGACACCCTCGCCCGCTCCGCCTATCTGCGCTACCGCGAGGCGCTGGGCGAGGCGGTCGAGATCCCCGAAGGGCTCTATCCCGGCGGCTACCTGCGCCCCGTCGGCGAGGCGCTGGCAGCCGAGCACGGGCGCGCGCTCCTGGACCGGCCGGAGGAGGAGTGGCTGCCGCTCGTGCGCGAGATCGCGACCGAGCGGATGATGGCGATGGTCCGGGACGACCTGGCCGCCATCGGCGTCCACATGGACCGCTTCTTCTCCGAGCGCTCGCTCTACGAGGCCGGGCTGATCGACCAGGCCGTGCAGGCCCTCGAGCAGAAGGACCTGATCTATGTCGGCACGCTCGAGCCGCCCAAGGGCAAGCTGCCCGAGGACTGGGAGCCGCGCCCGCAGACGCTCTTCCGCTCGACCGCATGGGGCGACGACACCGACCGGCCGCTGAAGAAGTCCGACGGCGGCTGGACCTACTTCGCGCCCGACATCGCCTATCACTACGACAAGATCAGCCGCGGCTACGACCT
>DATKCY010000311.1:0-4927 GCA_035512995.1 Thermohalobaculum sp. | reverse complement strand
ATGGTCTCGTACTCCGAGACGAAGTAGCGGACGGTCTCCTCGTCGACCTCGCCGGGGGCCAGGCCCTGGGCCTGGGCGACGAAGGCGTTGAAGCGGGCGGTCGCGAACATCATCGAAGCCGACACCCGGCCCGGCGGCGTCTCGCCGAGCTCGCCGTTGGCGACGGCGAGGAACGCGTCGGCCCGGTCGAAGAAGGCCTTGTCCGGGGCGTCGCCGCCCTCGCCCGCCATCAGAACGGGATCTCGTCGTCGACCCCGCCGCCCGGTCCGCCGGGCCCCCCCTGGCCGCCCTGCCCGCCGCCGAAGTCGTCGCCCCGCTGGTCGCCGCCGCCGCCGAAGCCGCCGCTCTCGCCGCCGCGGCCGTCGAGCATCGTCAGCGTGCCGTCGAAGCCGCCGACCACGATCTCGGTCGTGTAGCGGTCCTGGCCGCTCTGGTCCTGCCACTTCCGGGTCTGCAGCTTGCCCTCGACGTACACCTTCGAGCCCTTCCGCAGGTACTGCTGCACCACCCGGATCAGGCCCTCGCTGCGGATGACGATGCGGTGCCACTCGGTCCGCTCGCGCTTCTCGCCGGTGTTGCGGTCCTTCCAGTTCTCCGAGGTCGCGACGGAGAATGTGCAGAGCTGCCCGCCGTCCTGGAACGAGCGGACCTCCGGGTCGTTGCCCAGATTGCCGATGATGATCGCCTTGTTCACGCTGCCCGCCATCGCCCCTGTCCTCTCATATGCCGAATCGCCGCGATCCTAGAGCGCGGGCGCGGCTCCTGTCAGTAAACGGGACAGATATTTCGGCTCAGCCGAGCAGCCGCCAGAGGATCGGCAGCAGGATCGCGGTCGCGAGCGCTGGTGACAGGCCAGCTCGCCGTGATCGACGATCCCGGTTCTTCCGCACGTGGGCGGCGTGATCCTCGAGACCCGCTATTCCCGCGCGCACCCCGTCCGGGCTATGATCGCCGCCACCGGATGTGCCGGGTCATGGCGCGGCAGGCACGGATGGAGCGGCAGCTCCGGGCGGCCTCCGGCGCGTTCCAGGGGCTGCTCGAGGAGCACTTCGCAATGTGGCGGCTGACCCCACGCCGGCCGAGCGCGACGTGGCCCTGATGGCGATCGAGGGCTTCTCGATCGCCGGGAACGCGGCGCCGCGGCAGACTGGCGCCGGCGCGGTGAAGGCGCAATGCGCGGGGGTCTGCGCCGAGGCCGGGGTCACGGGGCGGCCGCGGCTCCTCGGCCTCTTCATCGATGAGCCGACGGACGACGGGCTGTCCGGTGCCGCGCCGGCGGGGCGCTGACGCGTGCGGTGCGGCGGCAGCCGACGCGCGGGAAGGAGATGACGCCATGGCGAGCGACAGCGAGGAGGCGCGGGCTTACGTCCACCGGGCGCTGGCGGCCGGGCGGCCGGCGGAGGCGATCCGCCGCGACCTCGCCGCCGCGGGCTGGTCCGAGCCGCAGGTCGACCGGGCGCTCGAGGCCTGGACGCCGGGGCTGGACGGGCTGCCGGTGCCGCGGCCGCGGCTGCAGCTCTCGGCGCGGGACGCCCTCCTCTACCTGACGCTCTTCGCCGCGCTCTACATTTCGGCCTGGCACTTCGGCGCGCTGCTGTTCGACCTGATCGAGCTGGCCTATCCCGACCCGGCGGACCGGCCGCAGGACTGGCGGGCCGACTCGATACGTTTCTCCACCGCCGCGCTGATCGTCGCCTTCCCGGTCTTCCTGGCGCTGACGGTCAAGCTGGACCGCGAGGTGGCGCGGGACCCGGTCAGGCGCGATTCGGCGGTGCGCCAGTGGCTGGGTCACCTGACGATGTTCCTGGCGGTGATCGTGCTGATCGGGGCCACGATCTCGGTGATCTACGGGCTCTTGCGCGGCGACCTGACGGCGCATTTCCTGCTGAAGGCGGCGACCGTCGGCGCGATCGCGGCGGCGATCTTCGGCTGGTTCCGGATGCAGCTCCGCCCGGCGCCGCGTGCAGGGCGCGCGGGGGCGTGGCGCCGCCGCGGATGAGCGGGCGGGCGCTCGTCCTGGCCGCGACCGTCGCGGTGGCGGCCGCGGTCGCCGCCGCGCTGATGCTGATCGGCAGCCCGCGCACCGCCCGGCTGGAGCGGCTGGACGAGCGGCGGATCGCCGACATCGAGGCGCTGGCCCGCTGGATCGAGCGCTACCGCGACGACGAGGGGCGGCTGCCGCCGGCCCTGGGCGCGCTCGAGCCGATGCTGCCGGGCGCCGTCAGCGCGCTCGACCCGGCGACGGGGGCGCACTACGGCTACGAGCGGCTGGCGGACGGGCACTTCCGCCTCTGTGCCACCCTCGACATTCCCGACAAGCTGGCGGTCGAGCGCGAACCGCGCCCCCGCCGGCCGTTCTCGAACCGGGAGATCGTGCCGGCCGTCGACCCGACCGGCCGGACCTACTGCCTGGAGACGGCGGAGCGGCTGTCCGAGTGAACGGAACGCCCCGTCGGGACCGACACGTCCGGCGGCGAGCGGCAGGTGGCTGATGGACCCGCAAAGGCTATCGCCGCCTCCGGCGGCCGGCAAGAAGCCGCTGCGCTCGCCAGATGTTCGCGTTTCGTTTACACTTCGCTCCGACTCGCAAACCGGCGCCGCATCGCCTATGTGGGGCCGACACCGAGCAGGGCGAGGGCGAGGGCGGGCGGCATGGCCGAGCAGCGATACATTTCCATCCGCGGCGCCCGCGAGCACAACCTGAAGGGCTTCGACGTCGAGCTGCCGCGCGACACGCTGACGGTCATCACCGGGCTTTCGGGCTCGGGCAAGTCGTCGCTCGCCTTCGACACGATCTATGCCGAGGGTCAGCGGCGCTACGTCGAGTCGCTGTCGGCCTCCGCCCGGCAGTTTCTGCAGATGATGCAGAAGCCCGATGTCGAGCACATCGAGGGCCTGAGCCCGGCGATCTCGATCGAGCAGAAGACGACCTCGAAGAACCCGCGCTCGACCGTCGGCACGGTCACCGAGATCTACGACTACCTGCGGCTCTTGTTCGCGCGCGCCGGCACGCCCTATTCGCCCGCGACCGGGCTGCCGATCGAGGCGCAGCAGGTCTCGGAGATGGTCGACCGGGTGATGGCCCTGCCCGAGGGCACGCGCGCCTATCTGCTGGCCCCGATCGTGCGCGACCGCAAGGGGAGCTACGCCAAGGAGTTCGCCGAGCTCCGCAAGCAGGGGTTCCAGCGGGTCAAGGTCGACGGCGCGTTCCACGAGCTCGACGACCCGCCCGGGCTCGACAAGAAGTTCCGGCACAACATCGACGTCGTGGTCGACCGGATCGTCGTGAAGGAGGGGCTGGCGACGCGGCTCGCCGACAGCTTCTCGACGGCGCTGGGGCTGGCCGACGGTATCGCCATCGTCGAGACGGCCCCGCGCGAGGGGGAGGGCGAGCCCGAGCGGATCACGTTCTCCGAGAAATTCGCCTGCCCGGTCTCGGGCTTCACGATCGCCGAGATCGAGCCGCGACTGTTCTCGTTCAACGCCCCCTTCGGCGCCTGCCCCGAATGTGACGGCCTGGGCGTCGAGCTGTTCTTCGACGAGCGGCTGGTCGTGCCGGACGAGACGGTGTCGCTGATCGACGGCGCGCTCGCGCCCTGGGCGAAGTCGAAGACGCCGTATTTCCGGCAGACGATCGAGGCGATCGCCCGGCACTACGGGTTCTCGACCGCCTCGCCCTGGGCGGACCTGACCGAGGAGGCGCGCGAGGTCATGCTGCGCGGCTCGGGCGGCGAGGAGATCGCGTTTCGCTATGACGACGGCGGGCGCGTCTACCAGATCAAGCGCAGCTTCGAGGGAGTGATCCCGAACCTCGAGCGGCGCTACCGCGAGACCGACTCGAGCTGGATCCGCGAGGAGTTCGAGCGCTACCAGGGGAGCCGCCCGTGCCACGCCTGCGGCGGCCACCGGCTGCGCGCGGAGGCCCTGGCGGTCCGGATCGGCGACAGCCATATCGGCCACGTGACCGAGCTTTCGATCGCGCAGGCGCTCGACTGGGTGATGGCCGCGCCGGATGCGTTGAGCGCGCAGAAGAACCGCATCGCCGCGGCGATCCTGAAGGAGATCCGCGAGCGGCTGGGTTTCCTCGTGAACGTCGGCCTCGACTACCTGACGCTCAGCCGCAACTCGGGCACGCTGAGCGGCGGCGAGAGCCAGCGCATCCGGCTCGCGAGCCAGATCGGCTCGGGGCTGACGGGCGTGCTCTACGTGCTCGACGAGCCGTCGAGCGGGCTGCACCAGCGCGACAACGGGCGATTGCTCGACTCGCTGAAAGGGCTGCGCGACCAGGGCAACACGGTGATCGTGGTCGAGCACGCCGTGGAGGCGATCCGCACCGCCGACCACGTGCTCGACCTCGGCCCCGGCGCCGGGGTTCACGGCGGGCACGTGATCGCGCAGGGCACGCCCGCCGACATCGCGGCGAGCGAGGCCTCGATCACCGGCCAGTTCCTGTCCGGGCGCCGGCGGATCGCGGTGCCGGAACGCCGACACCCACCCGACTCCGAACGCACGCTGCGTCTGCACGGCGCCAGCGGCAACAACCTGTGCGCGGTCGACCTGGAGATCCCGGCCGGCTGCTTCGTCTGCATCACCGGCGTGATGTACGTGCTCGACGAGCCCTCGATCGGCCTTCACCAGCGCGACAACGATCGCCTTCTGGGCACCCTGCGGCAGTTGCGCGACCTGGGCAACACGGTGATCGTGGTCGAGCACGACGAGGACGCGATTCTTTCTGCCGACTACGTCGTGGACATGGGCCCCGGCGCCGGCGAGCACGGCGGTGAAATCGTCGCGCGCGGCACACCCGCGGAGGTGATCGCGAACCCCGCCTCGCTCACCGGCGCCTATCTGTCGGGGCGTCGCAGCATCCCGCTACCCGCCAAACGCCACGAGCCCGACCCCCAGCGCGCGCTCAAGCTTCTCGGAT
>DATKCY010000310.1:0-2212 GCA_035512995.1 Thermohalobaculum sp. | reverse complement strand
AGACATCGCGAGCCTGGTGGTCGAGATCCAGGGCGAGGGCAACATCAAGACCCTGGCCGCGCCGGCACTGCCGCCGCTGGAGAACGTCGAGGTGCACGATCCCTCCGAGAACGCGGAATATGCGACGCCCGCCGGTCGCCTGTCCGGTACGAAGCGGTTTCGCTGGCTCCTCGTGCCGCGCGCCCTCGGTGCGCTCGAGATCCCGCCCATTCGGTTCGCATGGTTCGACACCGAGGCGGGTGAGTACCGGGAATCGGATACGGAGCCACTGCGTCTCGAGGTCGTGGCGGGGGGCGTGGTCGGCGATGCGACGCTGGCGCCGATCGAGCGCGTTCCGCGTCCTGCGCCGGGCCCGGTTTCGCTGGCCTGGGTGCTTCTGCTGCTGCCTCCGCTCGCGCTGGTGGCCGGTGCCGCCGTCGTGCGACGGCGCCGCCTCGGCACGCCCACGCCCTCGCGCGTCTGGCGGGACGCGCTCGCCAGGGCGGCCGCGCAGGCGGGGCCGGGCAGGACGGAGTGGGCGGCCTCGGTCGCCTCGACAGTGCGCGAGGCGGCCGGAGCGGCCACGCGCGAAACGGAGCTGCGGGGCGCTTCACCGGCCGAGTTGGCGGCGGCGCTGCGCCGATCCGGAGTGCGCCGCGAGCTCGCGGATGAAGCCGGCAGTCTGGTCGGCGAGCTGGAGCGGCTCCGCTTCGAGCCTGGCGCGGACGGCGCGGACGCCGAGGCGCTGCTCGTCCGCGCCCGTCGGCTCGTGGACGCGCTGGCGAAGGGTGTGCGAGCCCTCCTCGTGCTGCTCGTGCTCGCCGCCGGCGCGGTACCTCTCGTCGCACAATCGTCGTTCGGCGCCGCGGTCGAGGCGTACGACGCCGGCCGTTTCGCCGAGGCCGCGGATTCGTTCGCTTCGCATCTGCGGACACGCCCCTTCGACGCCGCCGCATGGTATGATCTCGGCAACGCGGCCTACCGCGCCAATGCGCCCGGCCTTGCCGCCCATGCATGGCTGCGGGCCCTGTGGCTCGAACCACGTCACGGCGCCGCGCGCGCGAACTTGCGACTCAACATGCCCGCCGCCGCCGCCGCCGCGCCGCCACGGACGCTCCTCGGCGGGCGCACCGCACTCGTGATCGCGGCCGTCGCGTGGTGGGTGGCCTTGCTGGCCTACGCGGCACACCTGCTCCGCCCTCGCCCCGCATGGACCTGGACAATCGCGTGCACCGCCGTCGTCGCCCTGCTCGCGCTCGGCCTCGCGACGTGGCCCCATCTCGGGGCGGCCGATGCGGTCTCCCTGCACGAAACGTCCCTGCACCCCGGGCCCAGGTCCGACTCACCGGCACCCGAGCGGCTCCAGCCGGGCGTCCCGCTCGATGTGCTCGAGGAGTCCGCCGACTGGGTGCGCGTGCGCGATCCGGCCGGCCGCGAAGGCTGGATCGAAGCGCGTCGCGCGGGCCGGATCTCCACGCCTTCGCCTTGACCGACCTTCGCATCGCCCTATACTAGCGCCCTCCACCGACCGGGGGTCTCCATGCGACGCTTCGCGAATCTCACGATCATCGAGCACCCCCTCATCCAGCACAAGCTGGCCGTGCTCCGGGACCGCACGACCTCCAAGAAGACGTTTCGCGCGCTCGTCGACGAGATCACGATGCTCATGGGCTACGAGGTCACGAAGGACCTGCCCCTCGAGCCGGTCGAGATCGAGACGCCGCTCGAGACCACCCGTGCGCGCATGGTCAGCGGCAAGAAGCTCACGCTCGTGCCGATCCTGCGGGCCGGGCTCGGCATGGTCGAGGGCATGCTCCGCCTCATGCCGTCGGTGCGCGTCGGCCACATCGGCCTCTATCGCGACCACGAGACCCTCCGCCCCGTCGACTACTACTTCAAGATCCCGCCCGACCCCGAGGCCCGCGACTTCGTCGTTCTGGATCCCATGCTCGCGACCGGCGGCTCCGCGGCGGCCGCCATCACCTCGCTCAAGGGCCACGGCGCCACCCGCGTGCGTCTCGTCTGCCTCGTGGCCGCGCCGGAAGGCGTCGGCCGCCTCCTCGAGGTCCACCCAGACGTCCAGATCTTCACGGCCGCCCTCGACCGCCAGCTCGACCAGCGCGGCTACATCCTGCCGGGGTTGGGAGATGCCGGCGATCGGCTGTTCGGGACGCGGTGAGCGGCGGGAACTGCTCGGGCGACGGGGGTGCCCCGGATGCGGGATTATTCGGGG
>DATKCY010000309.1:0-7616 GCA_035512995.1 Thermohalobaculum sp. | reverse complement strand
CAGTTCCTCGTTCAGCTCGTCGGAGAACACGCGGAGCCGCGCCTCGGTCTTCAGGATCAGCCGCGCCTTCTGCGCCGCCTGCTCGCCGCCGCCGATCAGCAGCACCGGCCGACCGGCGAGGTCCAGGAACAGGGGAAAGGTCTTCATTGCCGCCTCCGCGCGTTTTCACGGCGAGAGATAGCGCATCGGGCGCCGAGTCTCAATCCGCCCTGTGCAATTCTGCAATAAACAGCGCATCAATGTGAATATGCTCGCCGACAGGAAAACCGGGATGGCGCGGCCACCCGGCAAGAGGCCGGCGGCGCCGATGCGCCGCCGACGGGGACCGGATCAGACGAACTGCGAGCCCTTGCCGAACTCCGGGTACGCCTCGAGGCCGAGCTCGGAGGTGTCGAGGCCCGCCATCTCCTCCTCCTCGCTCACCCGGATGCCGATCGTCGCCCTCAGGACCAGCCAGACCACGGCCGAGACGGCGAAGACGAAGGCGCCGACGATGAGGATCGACGCGACCTGGCCGAAGATGGTCGCGTCCGGGTTCGTCAGCACGACCGCCAGCGTGCCCCAGATGCCGGCGACCAAGTGCACCGAGATCGCGCCGACCACGTCGTCGACGCGCACCCGGTCGAACATCGGCACCGCCAGCACCACCAGCACGCCGCCCACGCCGCCGATCAGCACCGCGGCGCCGAGCGACGGCGTCAGCGGCTCGGCCGTGATCGAGACCAGGCCCGCGAGAGCGCCGTTCAGCACCATGGTCAGGTCGACCTTGCCGTAGATGACCTGCGTCACGATCAGCGCCGCCACCGCGCCGCCGGCCGCCGCCAGGTTGGTGTTCGAGAAGATGCGGCTGATGTCGGCGACGTTGCCGGCCGAGTTCATGTAGAGCTGCGAGCCGCCGTTGAAGCCGAACCAGCCGAGCCACAGGATGAACGTGCCGAGCGTCGCCAGCGTCAGGTTCGACCCCGGCATCGGGTGCACCTTGCCGCCCGCATAGCGCCCGAGCCGCGGCCCGAGGACGATCGCGCCCGCGAGCGCCGCCCAGCCGCCGACCGAGTGCACGACGGTCGAGCCCGCGAAGTCGAGGAACCCGAACTGGCTGTCGAGGAAGCCGCCGCCCCACTTCCACGAGGCCTGAATCGGGTAGATCAGCCCGGTCAGGATCATGGTGAAGATCAGGAACGGCCAGAGCCGGATGCGTTCGGCGAGCGTGCCCGACACGATCGACGCCGTCGCGGCGCAGAACATGAGCTGGAAGAAGAAGTCCGATCCGACCGACGCATAGGTCAGGTCGGGCTCCGCATCCGCCAGGCCGACCGGCTCGAGCGTGGTCCAGCCGAACGCGCCGAGCCAGCCTTCGATCGACCAGCCGTCGCCCGGATACATCAGGTTGTAGCCGATCAGGTAATACATGATCGCGGCGAACGAGAAGAGCGCGACGTTCTTCGTGCACTGCATCGCCACGTTCTTCGAGCGCACGAGCCCGGCCTCGAGCATCGCGAAGCCCGCGGCCATCCACATCACCAGGAAGCCGGAGACGAGGAACATGAAGGTCGTGAAGATGAAGCCGATCTCGCCGGCGACCGGCGGGCTGGCCTCGGCGGCCTCCTGGGCGAGCGCCGGCCCTGCGGCGGCGGCGAGCCCCAGGCCGAGCGGCAGCGCGAAAGCGGTGAGTTTCATAGGACGACTCCGTGTCAGGGTTTCTTTTGTGTGTGAGGACGGCGTCAGAGGGCGTCGTCGCCTTCTTCCGCGGTGCGCACGCGCACCGCGCGCTCGACGTCGAGCACGAAGATCTTGCCGTCGCCGATCTTGCCGGTGCGCGCGGCGGTGGTGATGGTCTCGACGAGGCGCGGGGCCTCGTCGTCGGGGACCGCGACCTCGAGCTTCACCTTGGGCACGAAGCTCACGACGTATTCGGCGCCGCGATAGACCTCGGTGTGGCCTCCCTGGCGGCCGTAGCCCTTGACCTCCGAGACCATCAGTCCCTGGACGCCGATGCCGGTGAGGGCCTGTCGCACCTCCTCGAGCTTGAAGGGTTTGATCACCGCAGTGACGAGTTTCATCCTGTCGTCTTCTCTCGATTGCCGCTTGCTGCGGTGCGGGATACAAAACCCGTGCCAGTTTCCGCAGCGCCCTCGCAGGCCACTGGGATCGCTGTCAGAATCGGACCCGCCAGGGCTCGCCGGAAACGATGCGCATCCCGCAGAGCCTACGAAATCGGCAATATGACCAGCGCGCCTATTTTCTGTGCAACACGTTGCCGGTGCTGCGCCGGATGCCCATTTCGCCACAGCGCGCGCGAACGGGTGCCGTGGCGGGTGGCCCCCGGCCCGGCGGAGGCCTAAACTGGGAGACGATCGAGCCCCGCGAGAAGGGTCGAGAAGGACCGATCACTTGGCAGGCAGCAGGAAACCGGGTCGGCCCGACGTCAGGGCCGAGCGGAGGAACCGCCGGCAGACGGGCGGCAAGGCGACGAAGGGGCGGCAAAGGGCGCCGGCCCGGCGCGTGGCCCGCGGCGGCCTGCTCGCGCGACTCCTGCGCTGGCTCATCCGCCTGTTCTGGAAGGTGACCTGGCGGCTCGGGCTGATCGGGCTCCTGATCCTCGGCGGCGCGACCGCCTGGTACTACGTCCAGCTCCCCCCGCATTCGAAGCTCTTCGACGGCCGCGGCGCCGGCTCCGTCACGATGCTCGACCGCCACGGCAACGTCTTCGCCTGGCGCGGCGAGCAGTACGGCGGCGAGCTCGGCGCGACCGAGGTCTCGCCCCACCTCGTGCACGCCGTGATTGCGGCCGAGGACAAGCGCTTCCACCTGCACCCGGGCGTCGATCCGATCGGCATCGCCCGCGCCATGGCCGTGAACCTCCGCGCGGGCCGGCTCGTGCAGGGCGGCTCGACGCTCACCCAGCAGGTCGCCAAGAACACGTTCCTCGACGCCTCCCGCACCCTCGAGCGCAAGCTCAAGGAGGTGCCGATGGCGCTCGCCCTCGAGGCCAAGTACTCGAAGGAGGAGATCCTCTCGATCTACCTCAACCGCGTCTATCTCGGCGCCGGCACGTGGGGCTTCGAGGCGGCCTCGCAGCGCTATTTCGGCAAGTCGGCGCGGCTCGTGAGCCCCGCCGAGGCGGCGATGCTGGCGGGCCTCCTCCGCGCACCCAGCCGCTACGCGCCGACCCGCAGTCTGGGCCTCGCGCAGGAGCGGGCGAACGTCATCGTCGGCCTGATGGAGGCGCAGGGCTACCTGACGCCCGCGCAGTCGGCCGAAGCGCGCGCCAATCCGGCCGAGCTCAGCCAGGCCGCGGCCGCCCGCGCGGGCGGCTACTTCGCCGACTGGGTCATGGAGCAGGCGCCGAGCTTCCTCGGCACCGAGACCGCCGAGGACGTGACCATCGCCACCACCTTCGACCCCGCGATCCAGCGGGCGGCCGAGGCGGCGATGGTCGAGGTGTTCGAGAACAAGGTGAAGCCGGGCTCGGTCGCGCAGGCCGCGATCGTCGTCATGACCCCCGACGGCGCCGTGCGCGCGATGGTCGGCGGGCGCGAGCGCGGCGTCGGGCTGTTCAACCGGGCGACCCAGGCGCTCCGCCAGACGGGCTCGGCCTTCAAGCCGATCGTCTATGCCGCCGCGCTCGAGGCGGGCATGAGCCCGAACGACACCGTCGTCGACGCGCCGCTCACGATCGACGGCTGGAGCCCCGCGAACTACGACAACGCCTATCACGGCCGGATGACGATGACCGAGGCGTTCGCCCGCTCGATCAATACCGTCGCGGTCAGGGTCAGCGAGCAGGTGGGGCGCGAGCGGGTGCGCTCGATGGCCGGGCGCATGGGGCTGTCGGGCGACCTCGCGCCCGGCGCCGCGATCGCGCTCGGCACCTCCGAGACGACGCTGGTCGAGATGACGGGCGTGTTCGCAACCATCGCCAACCACGGCCTGCTCGCCAAGCCCGTCGGCATCCGCGAGATCAGCCTGCGCGGCGACAAGGAGGTGCTGCTGAGCCAGCGCGCCCGCGGCGGCGAGCACGTGCTGTCCGAGCGCACCGCGGAGCTGCTGACCTACATGATGCACCGCGTCGTGACAGAGGGCACCGGCGCGCGCGCCCGGCTGCCCGCGCACCCCGCCGCCGGCAAGACCGGGACGACCCAGGGCGCGCGCGACGCCTGGTTCATCGGCTTCACCGCCGACTACGTGACCGGCGTCTGGATGGGCAACGACGACAACGTGCCGCTGACCGGCGTCACCGGCGGCGGCCTGCCGGCGGAGATCTGGCGCGAAGCGATGACCCGCATCCACGACGGCCTGCCGGCGCGCCCGCTGCCCGCGCGCACGCCCGGCAGCGGCGGGCGCTTCATGGCCGAGAGCGGCGGCGCCCCCGCGCCGGCGCGCACCCCAGGCCAGGCCGGCGAGATCGGGTCGGTCGTCAACCGCCTGCTCGACGGCCTCTTCGGCAGCGGCGCCTCGGGCGACGGCGCCCCCTCCGGCGGCGGCGCCACCGGCGGCCAGTTCGGCCGGGCCGGCACCGACCGCTGAGCTCCACGAACGACGCGGGCCGTGGCGGCAGCCATGACTCCGGCGGTGCGGCGCCCGGGCGAGGACTCAAGGCTTAGTGAATAACACGGCGCCTGCCTTGCACGCGTGCAAGGCCTCGCATCTCATGGCGATCACCCGCGCTCCCGCCGGATCGAAGGACCGTTCAGTCGAAGCGGTAGAGATGCAGCCCCGCGCCGTTCCTGCGCAGCCAGGCGCGCGGCTCCCGGTAGCCGGGCATCAGCCGCTCCAGCACCGCCCAGTAGTCCGGGCTGTGGTTCATCTCGACGAGGTGCGCGACCTCGTGTGCCGCGACGTAGTCCTGCACGACGACCGGCGCCATGGCGAGCCGCCAGGACAGGCTGATCCGCCGCGCGCTCGAGCACGAGCCCCAGCGCGAGCGGGTGTCGCGCAGGCTGACCGCCGCGAGCGGCACCCCGAGCATACGCGCATGCGCGGTGGCAGCCGGCGCCATCCGGTCGCGACCCCGCGCCTTCAGCCAGGCGGCGAGCCGCGGCCCTGCCCGGCCCTGCCCCTGCAGGAGCAGCCGCTCCGCCTCCAGCACCGGCGCCTGCCGCGGCCCGTCCCCGAGGACGATCCGGCGCGGCGCGCCGTCGACGGGGATCACCGCGCCCGGCACCACCGGCACCGCCTGTCCCTGCCGCGCCAGCGCCCGGGCCAGCCAGCCGGAGTGGCGCCGCACGAAGTCCCGCGCCGCCTCGGCCGGCACGCCGGGTGGCAGCGTCAGCACCGCGCCCCCGCCGCCGGGTGCGAGGCGCAGCGTCAGCCGCCGCGCCCGCCGGTTCACGGCGATCCGCACGGCGATCTCGGGCTCGTCGAGCTGGATCAGGTCGAGCATCGCAGCAGGCTGGCTCGCGGCCGGGGCAAGGGCCGCCTCCCCTCAGCCCGCGCGGTTGGCGGCGATGAAGTCGCGCATCCGCGGCTGGATGTGGCGGCGGAAGCGCGAGCCGTTGAAGACGCCGTAATGCCCGACCGTCGGCTGGGTCCACCCGGCCTTCTTCGCGTCCGGCAGCGCCGGCAGCAGTTCCAGCGCCGCATGGGTCTGGCCGCGGCCGGTGATGTCGTCCTTCTCGCCCTCGAGCGTCATCGTCGCGACGTCCGCGATCGCCTCCGGCCGCACCGGCCGCCCGCGGTGGGTGAACTGCCCGAGCGGCAGCAGGTGCTTCTGGAACACGGTCTCGACCGTCTGCAGGTAGAATTCGGCCGTCAGGTCCATGACCGCCAGGTACTCGTCGTAGAAGGCGCGGTGCGCCGCCGCGCTGTCGCCGTCGCCCTGCACGAGGTGCCGGAACTGGTCGACATGCGCGTCGACATGGCGGTCGAGGTTCATCGACATGAAGCCCGAGAGCTGCAGGAAGCCCGGATAGACCCGGCGCAGGAAGCCCGGGTTCGGCCAGGGCACGGGCGAGATCGCGTTCTGCTCGAACCAGGCGAGCGAGTGCTGCTCGGCCAGCCGGTTGGGCTCGGTCGCGTTGATCCGCGTGTCGATCGGGCTGCCCATCAGGATCATTGACGCAGGGCGCCCCGGGTCGTCGTCCTCGGCCATCAGGCTCGCCGCCACCATGACCGGCACCCCCGGCTGGCAGACGGCCATGACCGCCGGCCGCTCGCCCGTCCGCTCCGTCAGGAAGCGGCAGAACTCGATGATGTAGTCGGCATAGTCGTCGAGGTCGAAGCTGCCATCCGAGAGCGGGACCTCGCGCGCATCGGTCCAGTCGGTGACGTAGACCTCGTGCTCGGGCAGCATCGCCTCGACCGTGCCGCGCAACAGCGTCGCGAAGTGCCCCGACATCGGCGCGACGATCAGGACCGGCGGACTGCTGTGCCCGTTGGTCCGCACGCCCTCGCGGCGGAAATGCAGGAGCTCGCAGAACGGCTTCTCGAGCACCACCGTCTCGACGACGGCGTGCGCCACGTCGTCGATCTCGACCTCCTCGATCCCGAACTCCGGCTTGCCGTAGCGCCGGGTCGCGTTCACGAACATCTCGAGCGCCGCCGCAGTGGTGCGCGCGGGCAGGGTGACGGAGGCCGGGTTCAGCGGGTTGCTGAGCGCGTAGCGCCCGAGCCGCGCGGCGGCGCGCATCGGCCCGATGGCCGCATGAGTCAACTCGTAGGCATGATAAAGCATGCGCTCCGCGTCCTTGCCTGTCACCTCAACATCAATAAGTTAGGGTCCTGACGGCGTTGCGTCCAGCCGGCTTTGCGCAATCGCACAAAGATGCCCTCCGCAGCGCAACATAAATGCGTCGGCCGGAGTGTGCGGAGGCGCGTCTCGGCCGGCCCTGCGATCGCCTTTTGACAAGCGCCTCCGGCTGTGGCATGCGCGCCCTTCTTCGGAAATGGCCGACTCGGAGAGACGGGATGCCCAAGGAAGAATGGGGCGCCAAGCGCACCTGCCCGAGCTGCGGCGCGCGATTCTACGACCTGCAGCGCAGCCCCGCAGCGTGCCCCAAGTGCGGCGAGACCTTCGACCCGACCGAGGCGACTCGTTCCCGGCGCGCCAAGCCCGAGCCTGCCAAGGCACCCGCGAAGAAGGCGCAGGTCAAGGAGGCGCTGATCGACGACGAGGACGAGGAGGAGGACGTCGTGGAGGAGGACGCGGCCAAGGTCTCGCTCGAGGAAGCCGACGATGTCGCCGCCGACGACGAGGAGGACGGTCCGCGCACGTCGGACGAGGCGCCGATCGTGCCGGCTGACGAGGAAGAGGACGACGACGACGACGCGGAGGTCGCCGACGACCCGCTGCTCGCCGCCGACGACGACGACGAGGACGAGGAGGATCTCGCCCTGGGCGTCGCCAAGCGGGACAACGACGAGGAGACCTGACGCGGGCGGGCGGAACCTGCTCCGTTTTCCCTTGCGGAGGCGGATTGCGCCGCTTAGCTTCCGCGCGGCTGGCCGCCGCCGCGCCGCATCCCGTTCCGGGGCCATAGCTCAGTTGGGAGAGCGCTTGAATGGCATTCAAGAGGTCGGGGGTTCGACTCCCCCTGGCTCCACCACTCGAACGAGATAAGCCCTTGTTTCGGCAAGGGCTTTTCTTTTTTTAGGCCAAATATCCCCACGCCAATCCC
>DATKCY010000308.1:0-3876 GCA_035512995.1 Thermohalobaculum sp. | reverse complement strand
CAGGTAGATGTTGCCGCCCGCGATCCCCATCGCCGTCAGGACCGACACCAGGACGGCGAGCCCGATCGCGCCGTCGCGCAAGCCTTCCATCGTCAGCCATGCGAGCTGCCCGATCAGCGGCACCCCGACCAGGTTGAACAGCGCGAAGCTCGTCACCGGCGGCTGCCAGGCCTTGTCCATCGGGGGGCTCTCCCTCGGCTCCTCCACCCCGACAGCAGGCCCCCGCCCACGAGGAATGTCCAGCACGCCGATGGCGGCACCTTGCCCGTTGCGCTCGCCTCGCCCGCGTGAAAAATTGAAGGAGAATTTCACCGCCGACTCACCATCGGCTCAGCGCCGGAGGGCCGGGCGATCGACGCAAACGCGGAGCATGCAGGGCTGGCGCCGGGGCTCGGCGCCGACCTCCGCGCGCTGCGGCGGGCGCGGGGATCGACGCTGGCGGGACTCGCGGGCCGGGTCGGCCGCTCGGTCGGCTGGCTCTCCGAGGTCGAGCGCGGGCTCGCCGAGCCCTCGATCGGCGACCTGAAGCGCCTCGCCGACGCGCTCGACCAGCCGCTGTCGCTGTTCTTCGGCCAGGCCGCGGGCGATCCGGCCGAGCGCGGGCTGGTGGTCCGCCGCGGCGCCCGCCGCACCCTCGGCACCGTCAGCGAGGGGCTGACCGAGGAGCTGCTGTCGCCCGACCTCTCCGGCTCGTTCGAGATCATCCGGTCGGTCTTCGCGCCGGGCGCCGAGCGCGCCGAATGCGTGACCCGGCCGACCGAGGAGGCCGGCTACCTCGTCTCCGGCCAGCTCGAGCTCTGGATCGGCGACGCCCACCTCCAGATCGGGCCCGGCGACAGCTTCCGCTTTGCGCACGAGCCGTTCCGCTGGCGCAATCCGGGGCCTGAGCCCGCCGTCGTCGTCTGGGTCATCGCGCCCCCCGTCTACTGAAGGAGTCGTCCATGGCCGAGCTGCCCTCCACCGCCCGGGTCGTCGTCATCGGCGGCGGCGCCGTCGGCGCCTCCTGCCTCTACCACCTGGCGATGCGGGGCTGGACCGAGAGCGTGCTGATCGAGCGCGACGAGCTGACCAGCGGCTCGACCTGGCACGCGGCCGGCAACGTGCCGACCTTCTCCGCCTCCTGGGCGATCATGAACATGCAGCGCTACTCGACCGAGCTCTACCGGGGGCTCGCGGACGCGGTCGACTACCCGATGAACTACCACGTGACCGGCTCGATCCGGCTCGCGCACAGCCCCGAGCGGATGCAGGAGTTCGAGCGCGTGCGCGGCATGGGCCGCTACCAGGGCATGGAGATCGAGGTCTGCACGCCCGACGAGCTGAAGGCGCGCTACCCGTTCCTCGAGCTCCACGACCTGAAGGGCGGGCTCTACGACCCCTATGACGGCGACATCGACCCGGCGCAGCTGACCCAGGCGCTGGCCAAGGGCGCGCGCGACCTCGGCGCCCGGATCGTCCGCTTCTGCCCGGTCCGGGGCGTCCGCCGCGACGGCGCCGAGTGGGTGGTGGAGACGGACAAGGGCGAGGTCCGCTGCGAATACGTCGTCAACGCCGCCGGCTTCCGCGCGGCCCAGGTCGGCGCGATGTTCGGCAGGCGGGTGCCGATGGCGGTGATGAGCCACCAGTACATCGTGTTCGAGGGCGTCGACGAGGTGCGCGAGTGGTCGGAGCAGGCAGGGCACAAGCTGCCGCTGCTCCGCGACGTCGACAGCTCCTACTACCTGCGGCAGGAGAAGTTCGGCTTCAATCTCGGCCCGTACGAGCGCGACTGCCGCGCCCACTGGGCGACGCCCGACGACCCGATGCCGGACGACTTCTCGTTCCAGCTCTGGCCCGACGACCTCGAGCGGCTTGAATGGTATCTGGGCGACGCGATGGAGCGCGTGCCGGTGCTGGGCCGCGCCGGCCTCTCCCGCGTCGTCAACGGCCCGATCCCCTACGCCCCCGACGGCAACCCGCTGATCGGCCCGATGCCGGGCGTGCCCCAGGCCTTCGAGGCCTGCGTCTTCACCTTCGGCATCGCGCAGGCCGGGGGCGCGGGCAAGGTGCTGTCCGAATGGGTGATCGACGGCGGCACCGAGTGGGACATGTGGTCGTGCGACCCCCGCCGCTTCGGCTCCTGGGCCGGCCACGACCACTGCGTGGCCAAGGCGAAGGAGGTCTACGGCCACGAATACGCGATGCACTTCCCGCACCACGCCTGGCCGGCGGGCCGGCCGCTGCTGACCTCCGCCGTGCACGGCCGGATGGCGGACGCGGGCGCCGTCTTCGGCGCCTTCGGCGGCTGGGAGCGGGCGCTCTGGCATGCCGCCCCCGGCGACGACACCTCGGAGGAGGCGACCCAGACCTGGGCGCGGAAGGGTCCGTGGGAGCCGCGCATCCGCGAGGAGTGCGAGGCGGTCCGCGACGGTTGCGGCGTCATCGCCATTCCCGGCTTCACCCGGATCAAGGTCGAGGGGCCGGGCGCGCGCGCCTGGCTCGACGGCCTGACCTGCTCGCGCCTGCCGCCGCCCGGCCGGATCGGCCTGCTCTACTTTCCGGACGCGCGCGGCCGGATCGTGACCGAGATGTCGGCGATGGTGCACGGGCCCGACGACGTCGGCCTGATCACGGCGGCCGCGGCGCAGCTCCACGACCTCGAGCACCTGTCACGGGGGGCCCCCGATGGCATCGCGTTCTCGGAGCACTCGGACGAGGTGGAGTGCCTGCTGATCACGGGGCCGAAGGCGCGCGAGGTGCTCGGGCCGCTGACCGACGCCGACCTGTCCCTGCCCTGGCTCTCGGTCCAGCTCGACTGCCATGTGGCGGGCGAGCCCGCGGCGCTGATCCGCGTCTCCTTCGCGGGCGAGCTCGGCTGGGAGATCCATTGCGGCCGTGACGGCGCGCCGGCGATCTGGGACGCGGTCATGGGCGCGGGCGCCCGGCCCTTCGGCATGTTCGCGCTGAACTCGCTCCGCATCGAGAAGGCCTACCGCGCCTGGAAGGGCGACCTCTCGACCGACTACACCGTGCTCCAGGGCGGGCTCGAGCGCTTCGTGCGCTGGGACAAGGCGGACTTCACCGGCAAGGCGGCGATGGAGCGGGAGAAGGGCCAGGGCGTCGCCCGCCGCTTCGCCGCCATGACCGTCGAGGCCGGCGCCTGCGACGCGCCCTACATGTCGACCCTCTGGCGGGACGGCGAGGTCGTGGGCGAGACGACCTCCGGCGCCTGGGGCTACCGCGTCGGCCGCTCCGTCGCCCTCGGGGTCGTCCGCGCCGACTGCGCGAGGCCCGGCACCGCGCTCGAGGTCGAGATCTACGGCGAGCGCTACCCGGTCGAGGTGCAGGGCGACGGCCCGCTCTGGGACCCCGCGAACGAGAGGCTGAGAGCATGATCACGGACGCCGCGCAAAGGATCATCCGCGACTTCCCGCTCGGCATCGTCGCGACGGTGACGCCGGAGGGGCGGCCGGCGGCCTCGCCCAAGGGCACCTTCCTCGTGCTCGACGCGCGCACGCTCGGCTACGGCGACATCCGCTCGCCGGGCACGCGCGCCAACCTCGGGCACCTGCCCGAGGCGGAGGTCGTGTTCGTCGACCCGTTCCTGCGCAAGGGCGCGCGCATCCGCGGCCGGGCGAGCGTGGCGCCCCGGGGCGAGCCGCGCTTCGACGCCCTCTTCCCGCGCTGGCAGGCGGTCTGGGGCGCGCTTGCCGAGCGCATCGGCGCGCTGGTCATCTTCGACGTCACCGCCTGCAAGCCGCTCGCGACCCCGCCCTACGACGACGGCGCGACCGAGGAGGAGATGATCGCGCTCTACAAGGGCAAGTATGCGGAGATCTACCCATGAGCGTGATCCTGATGGACGGCGGCATGGGCCAGGAGCTGCTGCGCCGGAGC
>DATKCY010000307.1:0-19963 GCA_035512995.1 Thermohalobaculum sp. | reverse complement strand
GCCGCTCGCCTGGCCGGTAATGCTGTCGCGCGCGAGCATCCTGATGATGGCGTTCTGCGACATCGCGATGCTCGGCCGCTACGCGCCCGGGGCGGTCGGGACCATGGGCCTCGGCATGTCGATCTTCATCCCGCTCATGGTTTTCGGGATCGGCCTCTGCACCGGCGTCGTCGCGGTCGTGGCGCAGGCCTACGGCGCCGGCGACTGGGCCGAGTGCGGCCGCCACTGGCGCCGGGGCATGGTCTGGGGCGCGGCCGTGTCGCTCGGGGGCATGGCAGTCTGCTGGCAGGCCGAATCGCTGCTCCGGCTGATGGGGCAGAGCGCGGAACTCGCAGACGCCGGCGGCGCGGTCGCGCGGGCGCTGACGCCGGGCCTGGGCGCGCAGGTGATCTTCGCGATCTCGGCCTACTACCTCGAGGCGACGGGGCGGCCGAAGATCGGCCTCGTCGTGATGATCGCGGCCAATCTGGTGAACTTCGCGTTGAACTGGGTGCTGATCTTCGGCGCGCTCGGGCTGCCCGAGCTGGGCGCGGTCGGCGCGGCGCTCGCCTCGACCGCCGCGCGCATCGTCGCGGCGGGCGCCCTGGTGCTGGTGATCCTCATGCAGCCGGGAGCGGCGCGGGCGGGCGTGATCGGGCGGCGGCGGCGGGGCTTCTGGGGGCCGGGCGGCTGGGCCGCCGGGCGCGCGATGCGCCGGCTCGGGATCGCGGCCGGGCTCTCGAACGGGTTCGAGACGATCGGGTTCACCGCCATGACCCAGTTCGCGGGCAAGCTCGGCAAGCTGCCGCTCGACGCCTTCGCGATCGCGGTCAACCTGATCGCCGTCTGCTTCATGGTGGGCCTCGGCCTCGCCGTCGCCACCGCGGTCCGGGTCGGGATCGAGGCCGGGCGCGGGCGCATGGCCGAGGCGACCTTCGCCGGATGGACCGGGCTCGGCGCCTCGGCGGTGACCCTGGGGGCCGTCGGCGTGCTCCTCTACCTCGGACGCGGGACGGTCGTCGGGCTCTACACCGACGAGCCGCTGATCGCGGCGCAGACGCTGCCGCTGATCGCGCTTCTCGGGCTCGTGCTGGTGCCGGACAGCGCGCAGGTCGTGCTGGGGCAGGCGCTCCGCGCGCTCGGCGACGCCTGGGTGCCGGTCACGGCCTATGTGCTGAGCTTCGTCGTCCTCATGGTCCCGCTCGCCTGGTGGCTGGTGCTCCGCCAGGGCTACGACGAGCGGGCGCTGATCGGCGCGATCTTCGCGGGCTGCGTGCTCGCCTCGCTGCTGCTCGGCTGGCGGTTCCGGGCGCTGACCCGCGGGCACGGCCGCAAGGCCTGATCCTTCGAGCCAAGCGGAATCGCGGCCTTGCTGGCGGAAGCCGCGAGGCGGCCTCATGCGGTGCGTCCGCCGCGGTCCCAGCCCGGCCGACCGGGACGGGGCCTCAGCCCTCGTGCGCGGCGGCGGCGAGGACCGGGCCGCCGGGGCCCTCCTGCAGCCAGATCGCGACGCCCTCGCCGGGGCCGGGCTGGGGCAGCATCACCGTCTCGTCGTTGCGGCCGTCCCACTCCCCGATCCGGTCGAGGCTGGTCACCACGTTGTGGTAGCTGAGCGTGCGGCCCGCGTTCTCGCCCCGCTCGACGGCGACCGTCTCCGACACGCGGTACTTGGCGATCCAGACCGTGCAGGGCCGCGGCTGGGCGGCGGGCGCGAGACTGGCCTCCAGCATGCCCGTGGCGCCCTCGATCCGGATCGGCTCCTCGTCCTCGGGCACCCGCGCCGCCTCGATCGCCTCGAGGATCGCGCCCTCGTGGGTGGCGGGGACGCTCCGCCGGCCATCGATCACGATCTGCGGCGTGTAGATGACCGAGGCGTCGAAGGCGTCGCGGTAGTCCCGCTGGCGCCGGGTGTGCTCCGGGCTTGCGAAGGTGTCGCGCCAGCCGAGATAGTCCCAGTAGTCGACGTGGAACGAGAGCGCGATGACATCGTCGTGCCGTGCGATGTCGGCGAGGATCCGGTCGGCGGGCGGGCACGAGCTGCAGCCTTGGCTCGTGAAGAGCTCGACCAGCACGTCGGCGCGCGCCGCCACGGCCGGCAGGGCGAGCATACCGGCGGCGAACGCCGCGGCGAGGAGCGGAGCACGCTTCTTCATGCTCCCGAAGGTAGTGGCGCCGGGGGGTCGCGCGCAATCAAGCCCGCGTGACGCAGCCGGAGCCCCGGCGCCGCGCCGTTGCCCGAGCCCTCAGTGCAGCGTCAGCTCGTGCTGCATGTAGCGCACCTCGGCCGGCTTGATCAGCTGCGCATGCGCGAGCCTGACCGAGTGGATCGGTCCGTCGAGCTCGCGGGTCCAGAAGTCGAGGAACGCGCGCAGCCGGGGAAACCGGGGCGCGAGGTCGTAGTCCTGCCAGATATAGCTCTGCAGCAGGTGCCGGGCGTCCGGCATGCGGTAGAAGATCTCGGCGGTCGCCAGCGAATAGCCGTCGAGCTGACGGCGGAAGTCGGCATCGGTCGTCGCCATGACTGTCCTCGGCGGAACTCCTTCCTGAGGCTTGCGCCGACACTCCGGCGTGCGTCGCGGCACGGACCCGAGGTGCGTCGGTCAGTCTATCTTGCGGAAGAACGGCGCGAAAAGAAAGCCCTGGAACGAGACTCTCGCGTGATGCCGCGCAACCGTGCTCAATTCGCCGGCGCCGCAGGTGACAGCATTTACCGCGCCGGTCCGCCGGGTCGTCCATGCTGACGGCCGAGCGAGGGTTTCCCGGAGGGGGAGTGTTCCGCTCCGCGCTTCGGCGGAACCACGAGGCCTTTCCGGGCGTTTCCACTCCGGACCTTAACGAGGGCGAGTCTCGAGCGCCGCCCCCGGGCTTTCGACGGATTCTCGATCCCCGGTTCGTTCAACCGATTGACCCTTTCAGACCACGAGGCGCAACAATGGCTATTCGACCCCTGCTGCTTGGGCTTGCCGTGTCCGGCATGGCGGTCCCCGCGATGGCCCAGCCCGTCCTGCCCGCAGCGACGGCGCTCGCGACGATCCAGCACGCGCAGTCGGCCACCTACTCGATCAGCAACGTCCAGAGCCTGCTGAACCGGCTCGGCTACGACGCCGGTCCGATCGACGGGCTGATGGGCAGCCGTACACAGAGCGCGATCGTCGCCTATCAGCGCGACCGCGGCCTGCCGGTGACCGGGCAGCCGAGCGGCGATCTCTACGCCGACATGCTGGCCGCGTCAGGCTCCGGCGCCACCGCGACGGCGACGACCCCGACCTCTGGCTCGACCATGATCACGAGCGGGGAGACGGTGGTCGAGGTGCAGACCGAGCTTCGCCGGCGCGGCTATGACATCGACGTCATCACCGGCCAGTGGGACGTGCCGACGCGCGATGCCATCCTCGTCTATCAGCGGGACGCCGGGCTCGCCGCCACGGGAGTGGTCGACGAGGCGCTGGCAGAGTCGCTTCGAACCACCGCCTCGCTGCCGTCGGCCGAGCAGCGCGCGCTGGTGCGCGGCATCCAGGAGGCGCTGAAGGACCGGGGCTACAATACGGGCCCCGTCGACGGCACGATGTCGCCGCTGACCGCGTCGGCGATCCGGACCTACGAGGCCGATGCCGGCCTGCCGGTCACGGGCACCGCGAGCCCGGCGCTGCTGGCCCGCCTCGAGGGGACCGGCACCACCGCCCCGGTCGACGATACCGCGACCGTCAGGGCGGTGCAGGAGGAGCTGATCACCCGCGGCTACCTCCAAGGCAAGGCCGACGGCCGGATGGGCGCCCGGACCAGCGCCGCCATCCGCGAGTTCGAGCAGGACGCGGGGCTCGCCGTCACCGGTACCGCCAGCACGGCGCTCCTCACCTCGCTCCGCGCCTCGGACCTGACCTGGGCCGACGCGAACCGCGGTCAGATCCTGGCCGAGATCGAGGAGGAGCTGCGGCTCAAGGGCTATCGGGTCGGCCCGGTCGACGGGGAGCTCGATCCGCAGTCCGAGGCCGCGATCCGCGCTTTCCAGCAGGACGCGGGGCTGACGGTCGACGGGCGGGCGACGACGCGCCTGCTGTCGACGATCCGCAGCTCCGACGTGGCCGCGGCGCCGATGACGCGCGAGGAAGCCGTCCAGGGTCTGATCGAGGGCGCCACGACCCGGCTCCTCGGGACGATCGTGACGCCGTCGCAGCAGCCGACGGAGTAAGCCCGCCTGGCCGGGGTCGGCCGCGATCGGCCGGCCCCGCTTTCCCTCAGCCCTCCGCCCCGACCACGAAGACGTGCAGCGCGACCGGGCCGTGCGCGCCGAGCTGCAGCGTCTGGCCGATGTCGGCCGAGCGCGAGGGGCCGGTCACGAGGTTGACCGTGCGGCTGTCGATGCCGCGGCGGCGCCACTCGGCCCACATCTCCTCGAAGCCGGGGACGACGTCGGCGGCATCCAGCACCGCGAAGTGGGTCTCGCCGAGGAAGGTCAGCGTCACCGGGTTCGCGGGGCCCGACAGCAGCATCAGCGTGCCGGTCTCGGCAAGGCCGAGTTCCGCCCGGCTCATCGTCACCGGCTCCTCGACCCGGCCGGGCCCGACCGTGCGCTCGACCGTGCCCCAGTCGCGGTCGAAGAGCGGGTCGGTGCCGGTGCGCACGACCGCCGGCAGGTTCCGCCGGCGAAGCTCCTCGGCCAGCGCCTGCGGCAGGTCGTCGGGCGAGCGGATTCGGCTCACGGTCGTGTCCGCCCCCTCGGCCATCGAGATGAACTGCCGGACGCACTCGGCCGCCGCGGGCTTCGCCTGCGTCGGCACGGGCGCGGCCTGCGGCAGGTCGCGCATCCGCGCCTCGACGGCGTCGACGTCGCGCGCGCGGCCTTCGGCCGCCCGCCGCACCCGCTCGAGGATCTTGTCGCGGGCGGTCATGCGGGCCGCCGTTCCCTCTCCCCCGGCCCCTCTCCCAGGGGAGAGGGGGGCGCCGGCGGAGAGGCCGGTCCTCCACCGCAGCCTCCTTTCCCATGGGTGAGGGAGGCGCGATCGGCGAGGCCGGCGCCTCCCCCCTCCGCTTCGGAGGGGGGATGGGGGGGAGGCAGGCAGGCCAGGACCGGACGACCCTCGCTCATCGCCTCGCCCGCCACCGGCTCTGAAACGTGCCGCCCTGGGGCACCGGGAAGTCGCGGTGGCGGGTCCAGCCCCGGCCGAGCGGCAGGCGGCGGATCCAGCCGCGCCCGGTCCCGAGCAGGCGGAGGCCCGTGGCGCCGACGCGAAGGGCGAGCCCGTAGAGCGCCGGCTGCGTTGCGAGGTGCCGCCAGAGGGCGACGCCCCAGCGCTGGGCCGCCGGGCCGCCGTGGCGCTCGAACTCGCGCTCGCGCCAGTGGCGCATCATCTTCGGCAGCGGGATGCGCATCGGGCAGACCGCCTCGCAGCGGCCGCAGAAGGTCGAGGCGTTGGGCAGGTGCCCGGCCCGGTCGACCCCGATCAGCGACGGCGTCAGCACCGCGCCCATCGGCCCCGGATAGACCCAGCCATAGGCGTGCCCGCCGACCGCCTGGTAGACCGGGCAGTGGTTCATGCAGGCGCCGCAGCGGATGCAGCGCAGCATCTCCTGGAACTCGGTCCCGAGCATGGCTGTCCGCCCGTTGTCGAGCAGGACGACGTGGTATTCTTCCGGCCCGTCTTCGTCGTCCGCCCGCCTCGGTCCCGAGGAGAAGGTCGTGTAGACCGACATCGCTTGGCCCGTCGCCGAGCGCGCGAGCAGGCGGAGCACGGTCGAGGCATCGTCGAGCGTCGGTACGATCTTCTCGAGCGAGGCCATGACGATGTGCACGCGCGGGATCGACTGGCTGAGGTCGCCATTGCCCTCGTTGGTGACGATCACCGACTGGCCGGTCTCGGCGATCAGCATGTTGGCGCCGGTGATCCCGACCTCGGCGTCGAAATAGCGCTCGCGCAGCACGGCGCGCGCCTCGGCCAGCATCGCCTTGAGCTCGGAGAGGTCGCGCCCCGGCTCGAGGTGGCCGTGGTGCTCGCGGAAGATATGCTCGATCTCCTCGGTGGTCACGTGCACCGCGGGGGCGATGATATGGCTCGGCAGCTCGCGGCGGAGCTGGATGATGTACTCGCCGAGGTCGGTCTCCTGCGGCGTGATGCCGTGCTCCTCGAGCACGTCGTTGATGCCGCATTCCTCGGCGATCATCGACTTGCCCTTGTTGACGCGCTTCGCTCCGGCGTTGCGGCAGATGTCGAGCACGATCGCGCCCGCATCCTCCGCCGTCTCGGCCCAGTGCACCTTCGCGCCCGCCGCGGTCGCGGCCTGCTCGTAGCGCTCGAGGTAGAGGTCGAGATTGGCGAGCACGTGGTTCTTCATGTCGCGCGCGGCGTCGCGGATCGCGTCGAACTCGGGCACGGCCGCGCGCGCCTCGGCACGCTTCCTGATGAAGCCGGACTGCGCCCGGCTCATCGCGCGCTGGATGTTCGGGTTCGCGAGCGCCTCGGCCGCGTTCTGCTTGAAGCGGGGGGAGGTCGCGGCCTCGGGCTTCATCGCGCCGTCTCCCCGATCGCGGGCGTCTCGCTGTCGCCGGCCAGCACCTCGACCACGTGGCGTGCCCGGATCGGCCTGCCCTCGCGCGAGAGCTTGCCGCCGATGTTCATGAGGCAGCCGAGGTCGCCGGCGAGCACGAGCTCGGCGCCGGTCGCCGCCGCGTTCCCGGCCTTGTTCGAGACCATCTTGTTCGAGATGTCGGGATACTTCACGCAGAAGGTGCCGCCGAAGCCGCAGCAGACCTCGGTCTCCGCCATCTCGGTGAGCTCCAGCCCCTCGACCGAGGCGAGGAGCTTCCGCGGCTGCGCCTTGATGCCGAGCGAGCGGAGGCCCGAGCACGAGTCGTGGTAGGTCGCGTGCGCCTCGAAGCGCGCCACGACCCCCTCGACCCCGAGCACGTCGGTCAGGAAGCTGACGATCTCGTGCGTCCGCGCCGACAGCGCCTCGGCCCGCGCCCGCCACCCGGGCTCGTCCGCGAACATCTGCGGGTAGTCCTTGATGACCGTCGCGCCGCACGAGCCCGAGGGCACGACGACGTGGTCGAACCCCTCCATCGCCTCGATCATCCGGCGCGCGAGCACCTTCGCCCCCCCGCGGTCGCCGGCATTGAAGTTCGGCTGGCCGCAGCAGCCCTGGCGGGGCACCTCGACCGCGCAGCCCGCGTCCTCGAGCAGGCGCACGCTCGCGAACCCGACCGAGGGCCGAATCATGTCGACGAGGCAGGTGACGAGGAGGGCGATGCGCGGACGCGTCTCGGCCATGGAGCATTCCTTGCGCTGACCGGGCCGACCTTAGAGCCGCCGGACGGCGGCGAAAAGCGGCGGTGTCGTCGCGGCGGGCACGCGCCCGGTGAAGATCCTCACAGCGCAACCGGGGGGAGGCCCGTGCGACCCTCGACAGGGTCACTCGCGCACGGGGGCGGGCCGCCCGGTCGCCACCGCTCCGGATCAGCGCTTGGCGCGCGTGGCCAGCTTCGACTCGAAGCGGGCAGCGTCGACGACGACGCGCTTGTGCCGCCCCTCGCCGATCAGGCCGTCCTCGTCGTGCGCGCGGACCGCGAAGGTGAGCGTGCGGCCGTCGATCTCGACCAGTTCGGCCTCGGCGGTCGCCTTCTGGCCGATCGGGGTCGCCGCGACGTGGCTGACGTCGAGATGGGTGCCGAGCGACTGCTGCCCCTCGTCCAGCAGGTGTTCGACGGCGGCCAGCGCGGCGGCCTCCATCAGGTTGATCATCACGGGCGTGCCCATGACGCCGATGCGCCCGCTGCCGATGCGGGGCGCCGTGTCGTTGGTGCCGACGACGATCTCGGCGTCGCCGGTCAGCCCGGGCTTCAGCGTGTCCGACATGGCTTCCCCCGATTGCCGCGCGAAGCCCTTACCAGAGGCCGCCGCGTCCGACCACTCACTTTGCGCCGAGCTTGCGTAGGCCGCGATGGAGGCCCCACCCGGGGCGGAGGCCGGTCCGGGTCGCCGCAGCGGGATGAGCCGGCGACCTGGGTGGCGGCAAGGGTGGGAAAGCGAAAGCGTGGCGCCGTGTTGGCGCCCCCGGCTGATACGCTGCATTAGAACGGGTGGCCCGGAATCTCCCGGAGGGAGCTTTAAGGGCCGCTCAACGGTCCTATCATGGTGCATCCGAGCGGATGCAGGAGGGGTCTCTCGTGGTGCGAAAGCCGAAAACTTCGCCGTCCGGCAAGGCATCCGGGCCAGAGGAGGACGCCGTTGGGCGTCTTCGCCGGCTCGCGGCGAACCGCGTGGCGATCGAGGAGGTCACGCCCTCGATCGACGGCGGGCGGTTCCCGGCCAAGGGGGTCGCGGGGCGGCCGCTGGTGGTCGAGGCGGACATCTTCTGCGACGGGCACGACAAGATCGACGCGGCGCTCATGGTCCGCAGGAAGGGCGACACGGACTGGACCGAGAGCCCGATGCGGCTGGTCGAGAACGACCGCTGGCGCGGCGTCGCGCGCTTCGAGGAGATCGGGCCGCACGAGTTCACGATCCACGCGTGGCGCGACCTGTTCGCCTCGTGGCAGGGGGAGGTTGCGAAGAAGCACGCGGCCGACGTGCCGATCTCGCTCGAGCTGACCGAGGGGGGGCGTCTGGTCGAGGAGACGGCGAAGGAGGCGAAGGGCCTCTCGCGCCAGGACAAGGCTGAGCTGAAGGCGCTGGTCGCGGCGCTGAAGAAGGCCGGCGGCGAGGGCGAGGTCTTCACGCTGCTGATGACGGGGGAGACCACGCGGCTGATGCGCCGGGTGGGGTTCAGGACCAACCTGTCGCAGCTCGAGACGCCGCTGCCGCTCTGGATCGACCGCGAGGCGGCGCTGTTCTCGGCCTGGTACGAGCTGTTCCCGCGGTCGATGTCGTTCTCGATGGAGCGGCACGGCACGTTCGAGGACGTGATCAAGCGGCTGCCCTACGTGCGCGATCTCGGCTTCGACGTCCTCTATTTCCCGCCGATCCATCCGATCGGGAAGATCAACCGCAAGGGCCGGAACAACTCGCTGACGCCGGCGCCGGACGATCCGGGGAGCCCGTATGCGATCGGCTCGGACGAGGGCGGGCACGACGCGCTGCACCCCGAGCTCGGCGACTTCAAGTCGTTCGAGCGGCTGGTGAAGGCGGCCAAGAAGCACGGCCTCGAGATCGCCATCGACTTCGCGATCCAGTGCGCGCCGGACCACCCGTGGATCAAGGAGCATCCGGAGTGGTTCGACTGGCGGCCCGACGGCACGATCAAGTTCGCCGAGAACCCGCCGAAGAAGTACGAGGACATCGTCAACGTCCACTTCTACCGCGACGCGATCCCGTCGCTCTGGATCGAGCTGCGGGACGTGGTGCTGTTCTGGACCGGGCACGGGGTCAAGATCTTCCGGGTCGACAACCCGCACACCAAGCCGCTGCCGTTCTGGGAGTGGATGATCGGCGAGGTGCAGGCCAAGCACCCGGACACGATCTTCCTCGCCGAGGCGTTCACGCGGCCGAAGATGATGAAGCGGCTGGCGAAGGTGGGCTTCACCCAGTCCTACAGCTACTTCACCTGGCGCACCTTCAAGGACGAGCTGACGGAGTACATGACGGAGCTGACGACGGGCGACATGCCCTATCTCATGCGGCCGAACTTCTTCGTCAACACGCCCGACATCAACCCGGTCCCGCTACAGACGAGCGGGCGAGCGGGCTATCGCACGCGGCTGGTGCTGGCGTCGTCGCTGGCGACCTCCTACGGCATGTACAACGGCTTCGAGATCTGCGAGGGCACGCCGGTGCCGGGCAAGGAGGAGTATCTCGACAGCGAGAAGTACCAGCTGAGGGTCTGGGACTTCGACCGGCCGGGCCACATCAAGGACGACATCCGGCTGATGAACCGCATCCGGGCCGAGCATCCGGCGCTCAGGCAGTTCGAGGGGCTGACCTTCTACAATGCCGGGAACGACCACGTGCTCTACTACGGCAAGTACACGCCCGACCGGTCCGACTTCGTGCTCTTCGCGGTCAACCTCGACCCGCACAACCCGCAGGGCGCGCCGATCGAGGTGCCGCTGTGGGAGTTCGATCTGCCCGACGACGCGGCGATCGAGGCGCGCGACCTGGTCACAGGCCACGACTTCACATGGGAGGGGAAGATGCAACACGTCTGGCTGACGCATGACGACCGCCCTTATGGCATCTGGGCGCTCCACAACCCGGCGGTGGCGCCGCGATGAAGGATGAGCTCGAGACACCTGAAAGCGGTGCGGGGCAGGTCGATCGCAGCCAGGCCGACTGGTACAAGGACGCGATCATCTACCAGCTGCACATCAAGGCCTTCAACGACGCCGACAACGATGGGATCGGCGACTTCAAGGGCCTGATGGAGCGGCTCGACTATGTCGAGGAGCTGGGCGTAAACGTCATCTGGCTGCTGCCGTTCTATCCCTCGCCGCTGCGCGACGACGGTTACGACATCGCGAGGTATACCGCGATCAATCCGAGCTACGGCACGATGCGGGATTTCCGCCGCTTCGTGACCGAGTCGCACAAGCGCGGCATCCGGGTGGTGACGGAGCTGGTGATCAATCACACCTCGGACCAGCACCCCTGGTTCCAGCGGGCGCGGAAGGCGAAGCCGGGCACGGTCGCGCGCGATTTCTATGTCTGGTCCGACACCGACGACAAGTACGGCGGAACCCGGATAATTTTCCTCGACACCGAGAAGTCGAACTGGTCCTGGGACCCGGAAGCCGAGGCGTTCTTCTGGCACCGCTTCTACTCGCACCAGCCGGACCTGAACTTCGACAACCCGGCGGTGCTGCGCGAGGTGCTGAAGGTCATGCATTTCTGGCTGAGCACCGGCGTCGACGGCCTTCGGCTCGACGCGATCCCTTACCTCGTCGAGCGCGAGGGAACGAACAACGAGAACCTGCCCGAGACGCACGAGGTGCTGAAGAAGGTCCGGGCGTCGCTCGACGAGCAGTACACCGACCGGATGCTGCTGGCCGAGGCGAACCAGTGGCCCGAGGACACGCGCCCCTATTTCGGCGACGGCGACGAGTGCCACATGGGCTTCCACTTCCCGCTGATGCCCAGGATGTACATGGCGCTGGCGCAGGAGGACCGGCACCCGGTCACCGACATCCTGCGGCAGACGCCGGCCATCCCGGAAAACTGCCAGTGGGCGATCTTCCTGCGCAACCACGACGAGCTGACGCTCGAGATGGTGACGGACAAGGAGCGGGATTACCTCTGGCAGTTCTACGCCTCGGACCGCCGGGCGCGGATCAATCTCGGCATCCGCCGGCGGCTGGCGCCTCTGCTCGGCAACGACCGGCGCAAGATCGAGCTGATGAACGGGATGCTGTTCTCGATGCCGGGCACGCCGGTGATCTACTACGGCGACGAGATCGGCATGGGCGACAACTACTACCTCGGCGACCGCGACGGGGTGCGCACGCCGATGCAGTGGTCGGCCGACCGGAACGGCGGGTTCAGCCGCGCCAATCCGCAGGCGCTCTACCTGCCGACGATCCAGGACCCGGTCTACGGCTACGAGTCGATCAACGTCGAGGCGCAGAGCGCCAACGCCGGGTCGCTGCTGAACTGGATGCGGCGGATGATCCGCATCCGCAAGCGCCAGAAGGCGTTCGGGCGCGGCACCCTCGACTTCATCTATCCGCGGAACCGGAAGATTCTGGCCTATATCCGCCGCTGCGAGGACGAGGTGCTGCTCTGCGTCTTCAACGTGAGCCGCAGCGCCCAGGCGGTCGAGCTCGATCTCGCCGAGTACCGGACGCGGGTGCCGGTGGAGCTGGAGGGCGGCTCGGCGTTCCCGCCGATCGGCGACCTGCCCTACATGCTGACGCTGCCGCCCTACGGATTCTACTGGTTCCAGCTCGTCTCCGAGGCGGAGATGCCGGAGTGGCACCAGCCGATGACCGAGGTGCAGCCGGAGTTCGACACGCTCGCCTGCCGCGGCACCGATGTGGCGACCGTGCTGACGGGCGAGCCGCTCGCGTGGCTGGGGCGCGAGGTGCTGCCGGACTTCCTGCCGCTCCAGCGCTGGTTCGGCGCGAAGGGCGAGCGGTTCACGGGCAGCGCGGTGCTGCCCGGGCCGGTGATCGGCGACGGCTTCAGCCTGTCGATCGCCGAGGTGAAGACGGCGGACACCGGCGAGCAGAGCTACTTCATGCCGCTGCATCCGCTCTGGGGCGAGGAGCACGTGCAGTTCGGCGCGCCGACCCTCTTCGCGACGCTGGCGCGCATTCGGCGGCACAACCGGCTCGGCGCGCTGATCGACGCGGCGCGCGAGTCGCGCTTCGCCGAGGCGCTGGTCGCGGCGATGCGGGCCGGGGCCGAGGCGAGCGCGGGCGGCCTGACCTTCCGCGCCGAGGGCAACGAGGGGCTGGCCGAGCTCGAGGAGGTCGACGAGGCGCGGGCGCTGGGGGTCGAGCAGTCGAACGTCTCGATCGCGTTCGGCGACAAGGGGATGCTCAAGATCTATCGCCGGCTGCGGGCGGGGCGGCAGCCCGACATCGAGATCGGCCGCTTCCTGACCGAGCACGCGAAATTTGCCAACACGCCGGCTTTCCTGGGCGAGGCGACGATCCAGCGGGACGGCGCGGCCGAGCCGGCGACGATCGCGGCCTGCTTCGGCTTCGTGCCGAACCAGGGCGACGGGTGGACGGCGCTGGTCGATGCGCTGTCGCGCGAGATCGAGGACCGCTCGCTGACCGGCGAGGGGGTGGAGCCGGAGAAGCTCGACTTCCCGTTCCCGCTCGACCTCAGCGACGTGCTGGGGCAGCGGACCGGCGAGCTGCACGTCGCCTTCGCGACGCCGACCGATGACCCGGCCTTTGCGGCGGAGCCGATCACGGCCGAGGACATCGCGGACTGGGCCGCCGACACGCGGGCGCAGGCGGAGGACGCGTTCCGCCGCATCTCGGGCGCGGGGAAGACGGAGCCGGTTGCGGCGCTGCTCGCGCGGCGGGACGAGGCGATGGCGCTGATCGAGCGGCTGGGCCGGATCGAGCCGGGCGGGGTGAAGACCCGCATCCACGGCGACTATCATCTCGGACAGGTGCTGGTCTCGAAGGCCGACATCTACATCATCGACTTCGAGGGCGAGCCGCGGCGGACGCTCGAGGAGCGGCGGGCGAAGTCGTCGCCGCTCCGCGACGTGGCGGGAATGCTCAGGAGCTTCGACTATGCGGCCTTCGCCGCCGTCGACCGCGTGCGCTCACTCGGCGAGGACACCGAGGATGCGGAGGTCATCGCGGGCGCCTGGCGCGATCGTTCGACCGCGCGCTTCGGCGAGGCCTACGCCGTGGCGGTCGCGACGGCGCCCGCACTGGGCGACGGGCCGTCGGCCGAGCTCCTGCGGCTCTTCACGCTGCAGAAGGCGTTCTACGAGATCGGCTACGAGGCCGCGAACCGGCCCGGCTGGCTCTCCATCCCCGTCCGCGGCGTGCTCTCCCTGCTCGACGAAGGAGCCTCCTGATGCCGGTCCGATCCAAGAAGCCGGCCGGAGAGGCCGGACCGCTGCTGCCGCCCGACGTGGTCGAGGCGATCGCCGACGGGCGCATGGGCGACCCGTTCCGCTGGCTCGGCATGCGCGAGACCGAGCGGGGGCTGAGGGTCGTCGCCTTCGACCCCGGCGCGGCCGAGGCGCGCGTGACCGACGCCAAGGGCAAGGAGGTCGCCGAGCTCGAGAAGGTGCACGAGGGCGGCGTCTTCGCGGGGCTGATGCCGCGCCGGAAGAAGCGGTTCGACTATCGAATCGCCTTTCACGGCGACGGGCAGGACTGGGGCGGGCGCGACCCCTATTCCTTCGGGCCGGTGCTCGGCGAGCTCGACGAGCACCTGCTGGCGGAGGGGCGGCACCGCGAGCTCTACGAGCGGCTGGGTGCGCATCCGATGACGCACGAGGGCGTCGAGGGCACGGCCTTCGCCGTCTGGGCGCCGAACGCGCGGCGGGTCAGCGTGGTCGGCGGCTTCAACTTCTGGGACGGCCGGCGCCACCCGATGCGGCTGCGCTACGGTCCCGGCATCTGGGAGCTGTTCATCCCCGATGTCGGGCGCGGCGAGCCCTACAAGTTCGAGATCATCGGCTCGCAGGGCAACTACTGCCCGCTCAAGGCAGACCCGGTGGCGTTCCGGCAGGAGCCCGCGCCGGGGACCGCGTCGATCGTGCACGGGCTGGTCGAAAGGCAAGACGAGCCGAAGTGGACGAAGGGCCTCGCCGGCCGCGGCGCCCCGTCGGCGCCGGTCTCGATCTACGAGGTGCATCTGGGCTCGTGGCGGCACGGGGAGGGGGGGCGGCTGCTCGACTATCGCGAGCTGGCCGACACGCTGGTTTCCTACGCGGCCGACATGGGGTTCACGCATCTCGAGTTCCTGCCGGTGTCGGAGCATCCGTTCACCGCGTCGTGGGGCTACCAGCCGGTCGGCCTGTTCGCGCCGACGTCGCGCTTTGGCGATCCGGAGGGTTTCCGGCACCTGGTCCGCGCCTGCCACGAGGCCGGACTCGGCGTCATCGTCGACTGGGTACCGGCGCACTTCCCCTCGGACGAGCACGGGCTCGCGCGGTTCGACGGCACGCGGCTCTACGAGCACGACGACCCGCGGCTGGGGTTCCACAAGGACTGGAACACCCTGATCTACAATTTCGGCCGCCGGGAGGTCGCCAACTTCCTGGTCTCGAATGCGCTCTACTGGCTGATGCAGTTCGGGGTCGATGCGCTGCGCGTCGATGCGGTCGCGTCGATGCTCTACCTCGACTACAGCCGCGATCCTGGCGAGTGGGTGCCGAACGTCCACGGCGGGCGCGAGAACCTGGAGGCGATCGACCTGATCCGCGAGGTCAACCGGCAGGTGGCCGAGCGCTGTCCGGGGCGGCTGACGATTGCCGAGGAGTCGACGGCGTGGCCGGGCGTCTCGCGGCCGACCGACGAGGGCGGCCTCGGATTCGACTACAAGTGGAACTTGGGCTGGATGCACGACACGCTGAGCTACATCAGCGAGGATCCGGTTTACCGGCGCTACCACCACGACAAGATGACCTTCGGGCTGCACTACGCGTTCAGCGAGAACTTCGTGCTGCCGCTGAGCCACGACGAGGTCGTGCACGGCAAGGGCTCGATGATCGGCAAGATGCCGGGCGACCGCTGGCAGAAGTTCGCGAACCTGCGCGCCTATTACGGGTTCATGTGGACCCATCCGGGCAAGAAGCTGTTGTTCATGGGCGGCGAGTTCGGGCAGGAGCGCGAGTGGAGCCACGACCGCGAGCTCGACTGGTGGCTGCTGGATCAGGCCGACCATGCGGGGCTGAGGCGGCTGGTGCGCGATCTGAACACGCTCTACCGGGGCGAGCCGGCGCTCCACGAGCGGGACTGCGATCCGACCGGGTTCGCCTGGATCGAGGGCGGCGACGCCGAGCACAGCGTCTTCTCCTACGAGCGGCGCGACGGCGAAGGCCGCTCGGTCGTGGTCGTGATGAACATGACCCCGGTCGTGCGCCACGACTATCAGATCGGCGTGCCGCGGGGCGGCGCCTGGCGCGAGAGCCTGAACACCGACGCCGAGATCTACGGCGGCAGCAATATCGGCAATTCGGGGCGGGTCCCGGCTGAGGAGACGCCGCTGCACGGCCGGCCCGCCTCGGTCCGGCTGACGCTTCCTCCGCTCGCGGCAATCGTCCTGTCGCCGGAAGCGGCCTTGGAGCACAGATGACAATGCGCGTTCTTCAAGGGCTGCCACACCCGCTGGGTGCGACGTGGGACGGCTCGGGCGTCAACTTCGCGCTGTTCTCGGCGAACGCGGCGCGCGTGCAGTTGTGCCTGTTCGACCGGCAGGGCCGCCGCGAGATCGAGCGCGTCGACATGCCCGAGCAGACGCACGAGGTCTGGCACGGCTACCTGCCCGACGTGCGGCCGGGGCAGCTCTACGGCTATCGCGTCCACGGGCCCTATGCGCCGGAGGAGGGGCACCGGTTCAACGCGAACAAGCTGCTGATCGACCCTTACGCGAAGGCGCTGCACGGCGATCTGCGCTGGCATGACGCCTGCTTCGGCTACCGGGTCGGCTCGAGTCGCGAGGACCTGAGTTTCGACAGGCGCGACAGCGCCTTCGTCATGCCGAAATGCGTGGTGACCGACCCGGCCTACACCTGGGGCGAGGACATCCGCCCGCGCCGGGGCTGGGCCGAGACGATCATCTACGAGGCGCACGTCAAGGGCATGACGGCGGCGCATCCCGACCTGCCCGATCATCTGCGCGGCACGTTCGCGGGGCTCGCCGACCCGCTGGTGATCGAGCATCTCGAGAAGCAGGGGGTGACGGCGATCGAGCTGATGCCGGTGCAGTCCTTCTTCGACGACCGGATGCTGGTCGACAAGGGGCTGACGAACTACTGGGGCTACAACACCGTCTGCTTCCATGCGCCGGCCACGCGCTACATCTCGCCCGGCCACGGCGTCGACGAGTTCAAGTTCATGGTCAAGCGCCTCCACGAGGCGGGCATCGAGGTCATCCTGGACGTTGTCTACAACCACACCGCCGAGGGGAACGAGATGGGGCCGACGCTGTCGTTCCGCGGGATCGACAACGCGAACTACTACCTGCTGGCGGAGGACCCGCGCCACTATTTCGACACGACCGGCACCGGCAACACGATGAACCTGCGCCATCCGCGGGTGCTGCAGATGGTCACGGACTCGCTCCGCTACTGGGTCGAGGAGTGCCATGTCGACGGCTTCCGTTTCGACCTGACGGTCGCGCTCGGGCGCGAGTACGACCAGTTCGATCCGAGCGCGATCTTCTTCGACGTGCTGGCGCAGGACCCGGTGCTGCAGGACGTGAAGCTGATCGCCGAGCCCTGGGACGTGGGGCCCGACGGCTATCAGCTCGGCAACTTCCCGCCGGGCTGGGCCGAGTGGAACGGCGCCTATCGCGACGGCGTCCGCAGCTACTGGAAGGGCGACGCCGGAACGCTGCCGGGGCTCGCCTCGTCGCTGCTCGGCTCCGCCGACCGGTTCGACCACCGCGGGCGGCGCACCTGGGCCAGCGTCAACTTCGTGACCGCGCATGACGGCTTCACGCTGATGGACCTCTGGTCCTACAACGAGAAGCACAACGAGGCGAACCTCGAGGACAACCGAGACGGCCACGACGACAACCGGAGCTGGAACGGCGGGGTCGAGGGGCCGACCGACGATCCGGACGTGCTGGCGCTGCGCGGCCGGCTGCGCCGCGCGACGATGGCGACGCTGGTCTTCAGCCACGGCGTGCCGATGGTGCTGATGGGCGACGAGTGGGGCCGCAGCGCCGGCGGCAACAACAACGGCTACTGCCAGGACAACGAGATCAACTGGCTCGACTGGCCGGATGGGGACGAGGTGCCCGACCAGGACTTCGCCGAGTTCGTGCGGGCGCTGATCGCGCTCCGCCAGTCGCGGCCGCTGCTCAGCGCCGAGAAGTTCCACCACGGCCAGCCGGTGCCGACCGCGCCGGACGTGCCGAACGTGCGCTGGCTGAGGTCGGACGGCGAGGAGATGGGCGGGGAGGACTGGCAGAATGGTCAGAGCCGGGCGGTGGCGATGATGCTGAACGGGCCGGGCCAGCGGTCGCTGCTGCTGCTGTTCAACGCGTCGGCCGAGGAGCTCTCCTTCGTGCTGCCGGGTCGGAACGGGCCGGTGCGCTGGGGCGTGCTCGTCGACACCGCCACCGGCGCGTTCGCGCCGGACTGGGAGCGGGTCGAGGCAGGGGCCGAGCTGCTGGTCGCCGACCGGGCCGTCTGCGTGCTGGAGTCCGAGGAGGCGTTGCCGTGAGCCATTTCGTCAAGAGCTGGGGCGCGGAGCCCGTCGGCGACGGGCGCTGGAGGTTCCGCCTGTGGGCGCCGGGGGCGGAGACGATGGGCCTGGTGCTGGAGGGCGACCGGCACGGTATGGACAAGTCCGGCGACGGCTGGTTCGAGGCCGAGCTGACGGCCGAGGCGGGCGCGTCCTATGCGTTCGCGCCGCCGGAGGGCTCCGGGCAGGTGCCGGACCCCGCGGCGCGCGCGCAGGCCGGCGACGTGCACGGACCCTCGCGGCTGATCGACCCGCGCGCCTATTCCTGGCAGTCCGACTGGCGCGGCCGGGCGTGGGAGGAGACGGTCCTCTACGAGCTGCACACCGGCACGTTCTCCCGCTCCGGCGACTTCGACGGGGTGCGCCGGCACCTCGACCATCTGGCGGGGATCGGGGTCACGGCGGTCGAGCTTTGCCCGGTCGCCCAGTTCTCGGGCGATCGCGGCTGGGGCTATGACGGCGTCCTGCTCTACGCGCCGCACGTCGCCTATGGCGGCCCCGACGGGCTGAAGCGGCTGGTCGATGCGGCGCACGAGCAGGACCTGATGGTCTTTCTCGACGTCGTCTACAACCACTTCGGCCCGGACGGCAGCTATCTGCACGCCTATGCTCCCGAGTTCTTCCACGAGGAGATCCACACGCCCTGGGGGGCGGGGATCGCGTTCGAGAAGCGGCCCGTGCGCGACTTCTTCATCGACAATGCGCTCTACTGGCTCGACGAGTACCGCTTTGACGGCCTGCGTCTCGACGCGGTCGACCAGATCGACGACCCGTCGGACGAGCCGATCCTGATGGAGCTGGCGCGCGTGGTGCGCGAGCACGGGTTCGAGCGGCCGGTGCACCTGACGACCGAGGACGACCGCAACGTGACCTTCCTGCACGCGCGGGACGAGAGGGGCCGCGCGACGCTCTACCACGGCGAGTGGAACGACGACTTCCACCACGTGGCTCACGTGCTCGCGACGCACGAGACCGAGGGCTACTACTTCGACTATGCCAAGGACGCGCGCGAGGACATGATGATCGCGCTCCGCGACGGCTACGTGCAGCAGGGGCGGCCATCGCCCTTTCGCGACTGGCAGCCGCGGGGCGAGTCGTCGGCGCATCTGCCGCCGACCGCCTTCGTCAACTTTCTGCAGAACCACGACCAGACGGGCAACCGGGCGTTCGGGGAGCGGCTGACGACGCTGGCCGAGCCCGAGGCGGTGCGGGTGCTGACCGCCGTGCTGCTGCTCTCGCCCATGATCCCGCTTCTGTTCATGGGCGAGGAGTGGGGCGAGACCCGGCCCTTCCAGTTCTTCACTGACTTCCACGGCGAGCTTGCGCAGGCGGTGCGCGAAGGGCGGAGGCGCGAGTTCAGCAGCTGGCCGCAGTTCGCCGACGAGGAGCTGCGCGAAACGATCCCCGACCCGAACGACGAGCAGACGTTCCTCGCCTCGAAGCTCGACTGGTCGGCGCACGAGGGCGCGGCGGGGCGGCGGCGGATGGCGCTGGTGCGCGAGCTGCTGGCGGTCAGGGCGAAGGAGATCGTGCCGCGGCTTGCCGGCATGACCGCGATGAACGCCTCGGTCGCCGTGCACGGCATGCGCGGCGTCGAGGCGTCGTGGACGCTCGGCGACGGCAGCCGGCTGGCGATGCTCGCCAATCTCGGCGGCAAGCCGTTCAGGGCGGAGATCGGCGGGCGCGAGATCTTCGCGAACGGCGATCATGGCGAAGACCCGTGGGCGATCCAGGTGACGCTGGAGGACGGCGCGGCATGAACGACGCGCTCGCGAGGCTCTGCGCGGCGCACGGGATCGCCTCCAGCTATGTCGGGATCGACGACGTCGAGCGGGCGGTGCCGCAGGAGACGCTCGAACGGCTGGCGGCGCTGTTCTCGCTGAGCGAAACGGCGGCGGGCGCGCCGCCGGGGATCGCCGAGGCGCGGGCAGAGGCTGCGCCGGCGCGGTGCCACGTGCCCGAGGCGTTGCGGGAGGCGCGGGTCTGGGGGCTGACCTGCCAGCTCTCGTCGCTGACCTCGGAGCGCAACCTGGGGATCGGCGATTTCGCGGACCTGGGGGAGTTCTGCCGGGTGGCGGCGGAGGAGGGGGCGGACTTCGTCGGTCTCAATCCGCTGCACGCGCTGTTCTGGAGCGACCCGGACCGGATCAGCCCGTTCTCGGC
>DATKCY010000306.1:0-4485 GCA_035512995.1 Thermohalobaculum sp. | reverse complement strand
CCGCGACCCGCTCCGGGTGGAACGCCTCGAGCGCGTCGAGCCGCTCGCCGGTGCCGACGAACTTGATCGGCTGGCCGGTGACCGCGCGCATCGAGAGCGCCGCGCCGCCGCGGGCGTCGCCGTCCATCCGGGTCAGCACGACGCCGGTCAGGCCGACCTGCTCGGAGAACGCCTTCGCGACGTTGACCGCGTCCTGCCCGGTCAGGCCGTTGACGACCAGCAGGCTCTCGTTCGGCTTCGCCGCGTCGCGGACGGCCGCGACCTCGGCCATCAGCTCCTCGTCGATGTGGAGCCGCCCGGCGGTGTCGAGCATCACGACGTCGTAGCCGCCGAGCATCGCCTGCTGCTTCGCGCGCTTCGCGATCTCGACCGCCGCCTGGCCCTGGACGATCGGCAGCGAGTCGACGCCCGCCTGGCCCGCGAGAATCGCGAGCTGCTCCATCGCCGCTGGGCGGCGGGTGTCGAGCGAGGCGAGCAGCACCTTCTTGCCCTCGCGCTCCTTGAGCCGCTTGGCGATCTTGCCGGTCGTCGTGGTCTTGCCCGAGCCCTGCAGGCCGATCATCAGGATCGTCGCCGGCGGCGCGTCGATGCGGAGGCGGCCGGGATCCTTGTCCTCGCCCGCGAGCATGGCGACCAGCTCGTCGTGCACGAGCTTCACGACCTGCTGGCCCGGGGTCACCGAGCGGAGCACCTGGTGGCCGGTCGCCTTCTCCGAGACCTCGCGCACGAAGTCGCGCGCGACGGGGAGCGCGACGTCGGCCTCGAGCAGCGCGACCCGGACCTCGCGCATCGCGGTCGCGACGTCCTCCTCGGTCAGCGCCCCCTTGCCGGTGAGCTTTTCCAGCGCGCCCGAGAGGCGGTCTGAGAGCTGTTCGAACATCGCGGGTCCTCGGCGGCTCCGGTCTTCCAACGGCAATCGCGCCGGTGGGCGCTACGCGCTGACCGGCGGCGATCCCGGACCCCTGTCCGGGACCGGAAGCTCGCGCACTTCCGGATCGGCGTTGCTATAGGCAGGGCGCCGGCGGGTGTCAACGCCCCGGCGGAGGGACATTCGTCACAGACCCTCCCGGGGGAAGGGCGCGAAGGTCGCGAAATCGACCCGACTGTGGTTTCGTAGGGACGAGGGTGCAGCCAGAGGAGGACCGCATGGATCTGAGAGCCGGCGTTCGCGCCGCCGCCCCCGACGCGCCCGGAGCCGCCGTCGAGGCGCTGGAAGCGGTCTCGAACGACATCGCGGCCCTGGGCGCTCTTGCGAGCGAGCGCCGCGCCGCGCACATGATCGGGCAGTGCGCGCACGAGTCGGTGCGCTTCACCCGCACCGCCGAGTCGCTCTTCTACACCACGCCCGACCGCCTCTGCGCCGTCTGGCCGAGCCGGTTCCCGACCCCGGCCGAGGCGCAGCCCTTCTGCCGCAATCCGGAGAAGCTCGCGAACAGTGTCTATGCCGACCGCAACGGCAACGGCAACCCGGCGAGCGGTGACGGCTTCAACTACCGCGGACGCGGCTATTTGCAGCTCACGGGGCGGTCGAACTACCGCACCTTCGGCAAGCGCATCGGCGTCGATCTCGAGAACGACCCCGATCGGGCCGAGGATCCGGAGGTCGCGTGGAAGATCGCCGCCTGCTACCTGGCGACGCGAAAGCGCGACGGCCGCACCGCGTTCGAGTGGGCGGACCGGGACAATGTCGAGATGGTCACGCGGATCATCAACGGCGGCACGCACGGGCTCCCCGACCGGCGCCATCGCACCGCCCGCGCGCTCGCCGGCCTCGGCGGCATGGAGGTCCGGCCGCAGCTCCGCCGCGGCGACGACGGCCCGGCGGTCGAGCTCCTGCAGCGCGCGCTGACGCAGAAGGGGTTCGCGCTCGGCGCCGTCGACGGGGACTTCGGGCCGAAGACCGAGACCGCGCTCAAGGCGTTCCAGCTGAGCGTCGGCCTGGCCCCGGACGGCGTCGCCGGCACGAACACCTGGAAGGCGCTGGAGCCGCTTCCGGCCTGAGCGCGCGGCCGACGCGAGGGGCGCGGCCCGCCCGCGCGCCATTGCCCTTCGCCGCGCCGCCGCTAGGTTCCGGGGCTCCCGTGCCGGAGTGTCTCCCTCCGCACCACAACTGGCGGAGGTGCCATGACGCGGCTGAGAGATCCCGGACCCGTGCTCGACGCCATGAGCGTGATCGCCTGGCGCATGCCGGTGCTCGCGCGCGCGATGGTCGAGCCGAACGCCAGCACCTCGCGCGAGATCGCGCGCATGGTCGCGGAGAAGCAGTCGGCCTTCGCGCTCGGCATGATCGGGGCGCAGCAGGCGTTCTTCCGGGCCTGGCTGAGCGGCAGCGTCGACTCCGCCCGCGTCGCCGCGGAGATGGCCTCGGCGGCGGAGGCGCCGGCGCTGAAGACGCTGCGCGGGAATGCCCGCCGCCTCTCCCGCCGCCGCCGCTGAGGTACGCCCGGTCCGGCGCCTCAGGCGGCGGCCGGCGCCCAGGCGCGTTCGCGGATCGGCAGGTGGACGGCGGCGGAGGCGAGGCCGAGCGCGATCGCGACCCACCAGACGACGTCGTAGCTGCCGTAGAGGTCGTAGACCCGGCCGCCCATCCAGACCCCGGTGAAGCTGCCGACCTGGTGGCTGAGGAACACGAGCCCGTAGAGCGTGCCCATGTAGCGCGGCCCGAACATGGTCGCGACCAGCGCCGCCGTCAGCGGCACGGTCGAGAGCCAGAGGAGCCCCATCGCGGCGGAGAAGATCACCACCGTCACCGGGCTCGGCGGGATCATGATGAAGACGAAGATCACGAGCGCGCGCAGGCCGTAGATGGCCGAGAGCAGCCACGGCTTGCGGTAGCGCGCGCCGAGCTGGCCCGAGACGTAGGTGCCGACGACGTTGCCCGCGCCCACGATCGCGATCGCGGCGCCGCCGAGGGCGAGCGAGCCGCAGGTCTCGTAGACATAGGCCGGGAAGTGCGCGGTGATGAAGGCGACGTGGAAGCCGCAGACGAAGAAGCCGAGCGTCAGCAGCACGTAGCTCGCGTGCCCGAAGGCGCGGGCGAGCAGCGCCCCGGTCGGCACCAGCGGCTCGGGCACGGCCTCGCTGAGCGGCACCTTCGCGTTGAGGTGGGGGATGCAGAACGCCATCGGCACGAGCAGCGCCGCGAACAGGATCAGCGTCGCCTGCCAGCCGAGCGCCGCCGTGGTCCAGCCGGCGATGAGCGGCATCGCGACCTGGCCGAGCGAGCCGAGCGCCGCGGTGAGGCCGAGCGCCTTCGACCGCTCCGCCTCGGTCGTCGAGCGCCCGACGACGGAGAGGACGAGCCCGAAGCTCGTGCCCGCGATGCCGGCCCCGACCAGCACGCCCGCGCCCAGATGCATGGCGAGCGGCGTCGCGCCGAGGATCGCGACGACCATGCCGGCGAGGTAGAGCCCGAGCCCGAGCCAGAGCGCCCGCCGGTCGCCCATCCGGTCGGCGATCATGCCGAACGCGGGCTGCGCCGCGCCCCAGACGAGGTTCTGCATCGCGAGCGAGAACGAGAACACCGAGCGGTCCCAGCCATAGGCCTCGGACAGCGGGTCGAGCACGACGCCGAAGATCGAGCGCACGCCGAAGGAGAGCGCCAGCATGCACGCGCCCGCGGCGA
This sequence comes from Thermohalobaculum sp., assembly GCA_035512995.1. Classification (GTDB taxonomy): domain Bacteria; phylum Pseudomonadota; class Alphaproteobacteria; order Rhodobacterales; family Rhodobacteraceae; genus Thermohalobaculum. The sequence goes on along the minus strand of DATKCY010000306.1, from coordinate 860 downwards.
TGATGACGGTGGTCTCGCGGCGCATCGGCTCCTCCCCGGACGGCCGGCGCCACAGTCGCCGCTGCCGCGGCCGCAGTCAAAGCAAGCCTTGTGATCGGTCCGATCACGGCGCTATGCACGTCGGCGCCCGGGCGGGGCGCAGAGAGGAGCACACGTGCAGGACGGACCGATGCCCCGCTACCGCGCGCTGGTGCAGGAGGGCGCGATCCGGGCCGACCCGGCGCAGCGGGCGGCGGTCGAGAAGCTGCACCTGCTGCACGTGCGGCTGCGCGAGCACGACCCGACGAAGCGCACGCGCGTGTCGCTCGGCTGGCTCGGCTTCGGCCGGCGCGAGGAGCCCGAGCACGACCTCGGCGGCCTCTACGTCTATGGCGGCGTGGGCACCGGCAAGTCGATGCTGATGGACCTGTTCTTCGAGGTCGCGCCCGTGCGCCGCAAGCGCCGGGTGCACTTCCACGCCTTCATGAACGAGGTTCACGCCGGCATCCACAGCGCGCGCGAGTCGAACGTCGAGGACCCGATCCGCTCGGTTGCCGAGGAGGTCATCGAGCACGCCTGGCTGCTCTGCTTCGACGAGTTCCAGATCTCCGACATCACCGACGCGATGATCCTCGGGCGGCTGTTCGAGCGGCTGTTCCGCTGGGGCGTCGTGGTCGTGGCGACGTCGAACCGGCACCCGGACCGGCTCTACGAGCACGGGCTGAACCGCGAGACGTTCCTGCCGTTCATCCGGCTGATGAAGGAGCGGGTCGACATCATCCAGCTCGACAGCGGCACCGATTACCGGCAGGGGCGGACGGGCGCGCGCCAGACCTATTTCACGCCGCTCGGGCCCGAGGCCGACGCAGGGATGGACGCGG
>DATKCY010000305.1:0-20548 GCA_035512995.1 Thermohalobaculum sp. | reverse complement strand
GCTGCCCACGCACGGTGGAAGTGATGGACGGGGCCGCGGCCCCGGCCGATCCCCAGCCCGTCGGCGGCGGCGATGGCGCCTTGCAGGTAGTCGTGCGCCCCGCGCACCGCGTCCTCGAGCGGCTGGCCGCGGGCGAGCAGCGCGGCGATGGCGGACGAGAGCGTGCAGCCGGTGCCATGGGTGTTTCGGGTCGCGTGCCGCGGCGCCTCCAGCCGGACGGTCGGGCCGTCCGCCCGGACCAGCAGGTCGGTGCAGACGGGGCCGGAGCCGTGGCCGCCCTTCATCAGGACGGCGCGGGGGCCGAGCGCGATCAGCGCCCGCCCCTGCTCCTCCATCTCGTCGGGCGTGGCGGCGGGCGCGCGGCCGAGCAGGCGCGCGGCCTCGGGCAGGTTCGGGGTCAGCAGCATCGCGAGCGGCAGCACGAGGTGGCGGAGCGCGCCGACCGCATCGTCGGGCAGCAGCGGATCGCCCGACTTCGCGACCATGACGGGATCGAGGACGACCGGCAGCCGTGCCTCGGCGAGCCCCTCGGCGACCGCGGCCATGATCCCGGGCGAGGACAGCATCCCGACCTTGACGGCGCCGATGCGGATATCGTCCAGCACCGCCTCGATCTGGCGCGCGATCAGCCCCGGCGGCAGCTCGTGCACCGCCAGCACGGCCCGCGTGTTCTGAGCGGTCACGGCGGTCAGCACGCTCGCGCCGTAGACCCCGAGCGCCGAGAACGTCTTGATATCGGCCTGGATGCCGGCGCCGCCGCCGCTGTCGGAGCCCGCGATCGTCAGCGCCGCGGCGGTCCGGCCCGGATTGTCTGTCCTCGCGTCCACGTCGCTCCTTTCCGCGAAGGGCGGGGCTCGGCGGACTGGACGCAGAGGCTCCGTTCCCTTCGCCGGCATGATCCGGATCAGGTTCGATGGGTTGGCTTCTCGCCTCTCAGCCCTGCGGCACCCCAACGGTGCTCCAAAACGTAGGCCCTGATGCCGCGGGGGACAAGCGGGAACGGCCGAGACCGGATTGCGAACCGGCAGATGTTCTTTTAATGTTCCTCTCGAGGGCCCAAGGTGGAGGAGCCGTGGACGGACGCAGGGAAGTGGTCAGGGGCCGGGGCGCCCGCGGCAACGCCGCCGGCCGGTACGAGCGGCTGGCGCGCGAGGCCGAGGACGACGGCTGGGACCTCGAGGAGACGCCGCCGCCGCGACGGACCGAGGTGCAGGTCGACGCCAGCCGCTCGATCCTTGCGCGCAACACCTCGCCCGACGTGCCGTTCGACCGCTCGATCAACCCCTATCGCGGCTGCGAGCACGGCTGCATCTACTGCTTCGCGCGGCCGACGCACGCGCAGCTCGGCCTCTCGCCGGGCCTCGACTTCGAGACGCGGCTGACGGTGAAGCCGAAGGCGCCGGAGCTGCTGGCCGAGGCGCTGCGGCGGCCGGGCTACCGGGTCAGGCCGATCGCGATCGGCACCAACACCGACCCCTACCAGCCGATCGAGCGCCAGCACCGGATCATGCGCGGGGTGCTCGAGGTGCTGCTCGAGCACCGCCATCCGGTCACGGTGACGACCAAGGGGGCGCTGGTGACCCGCGACGTCGACATCCTGGCCGGGATGGCGGAGCTGGGGCTCGCGCGGGTCGGCATCTCGCTCACCACGCTCGACCACCGGCTCGGCCGGCGGATGGAGCCGCGGGCGGCAAGCCCGGCGCGGCGGCTCGCCGCGATGCGCGAACTCGCCTCGGCCGGCGTGCCGGTGAGCGTGATGGTGGCGCCGGTCGTGCCGGCGCTGACCGACCACGAGCTCGAGGCGCTGCTCGAGGCCGCGGCGAAGGCCGGCGCGACATCGGCCTCGTGGATCATGCTGCGCCTGCCGCTCGAGGTCGGCGACCTCTTCCGCGCCTGGCTCGAGGAGCATTGCCCGGACCGGGCCAGGCGCGTGATCGGCCGCGTGCGCGAGACCCATGGCGGGCGCGACTACGACCCGGGCTGGGGCAAGCGGATGCGGGGCGAGGGCGCGCATGCCGAGCTGATCGCGCGCCGCTTCGCCACCACCGTCCGCCGGCTCGGGCTCGACCGGCCGCGCCCGCCGCTCGTGACCGATCTTTTCCGCGTGCCGGCGCGGGGCGGCGACCAGCTCTCGCTCGACCTCTGATCCCGGGCTCGTGCGGCGCTTCACGCTCTCCGGATGCGCGCCGCCCTCGCCGGGGAACCCTCAGCTCGCGCCGGGCTCCGCCGCTGCCTTCGCCGTCTGCTCGGCCGCCTCCGGCGCCGCGGCGTCCTCTCCGACGGCCGCCGCCGTCTCGACCGGCAGCTCCGCGTCGGGGGCCACGAGCACGGCCTCGAGCTTGCCGAACCGGCCCGAGCGCTCGGCCAGGAGCGTCCCGTCGAGCAGCCGGTAGCGGAGCGATTCGGTGCCGTAGCGGAAGCGCAGGTCGCCCTGGTCGTCGATCCGGGCGGTGCGCTTGAAGGCGCTCGCCGGCTGGCCCCAGTCCGGATAGGGGGCGTGCATCTCGTAGAGCTCGACCAGGCCGTCGGGCCTGATCTCGGTCACGAAAAGCTCCGTGCACCACTTGCCGTCCCAGGCGCCGCGCGTCCAGCTGCCGAGGAACTCGCGATGGGGCTCCGGCACCGCCTCGTCCGGCTCCACGACCGGCGGGTCGTCGAACAGGACGACCGTGTAGCAGTCGGGCCGCGTCAGCTCGGGCGGCGGCGCCTCGACCACCTCGACCGGCTCGTCCTTCGCGCAGCCCGCCAGCACGAGGCCGGCAGCCGCGATCATCGTCACGCGCATGGGAAGTCCCCCTCTACTCGTCTCTGCCCCGCGAGGGCGTTGATCCGCCCGCTCTTTGGCGCCTTCTACCATCCCCGGCCGGAGATTTCGAGCGCGCCGGCGCGTGGCTACTCGACCGTCACCGACTTCGCAAGGTTCCGTGGCTGGTCCACGTCGGTGCCCTTGGCGAGCGCCGCGAAATAGGCGAGCTGCTGGGCCGGGATCGCATAGACGATCGGCGTCAGCATCGGCGGGCAGGTCGGCATGCGGAGCACGCGCCAGGTGCCGTCGCGCGCCGCCTCCTCGCCCGCCGCGTCGGTCACGAGGACGACCCGGCCGCCGCGGGCCATGACCTCCTGCATGTTCGACACGGTCTTGTCGAACACCTCGTCCCGCGGCGCCATGACGACGACCGGCACGCTCTCGTCGATCAGCGCGATCGGCCCGTGCTTGAGCTCGCCGCTGGCGTAGCCCTCGGCGTGGATGTAGCTGATCTCCTTGATCTTGAGCGCGCCCTCGAGCGCGATCGGGTACATCAGCCCGCGGCCGAGATAGAGCACGTCGCGCGCGGTCGCGAGCTCCTGCGCCAGCCGGTTGCAGGCCTGCTCGGTCTCGAGCGCCTGCGCCATCAGCCGCGGCAGCGACAGCAGGTCGGCCACCAGCTCCGCCTCGCGGGCGCCGTCGATCCGGCCGCGCTCGCGCGCCGCCAGCACGGCCGTGCAGAGCAGCGCGGTGAGCTGGCAGGTGAACGCCTTGGTCGAGGCGACGCCGATCTCGGGCCCCGCCAGCGTCGGCAGCGCGACGTCGACCTCGCGCGCGATCGAGCTCTCCGTCACGTTCACGAGCCCCGCCGTGTTCGCGACGCGGCTCTTCAGGTAGCGCAGCGCCGCCAGCGTGTCGGCGGTCTCGCCCGACTGGCTGACGACGATCGCGACGTCGTCGTCGTTGAGCGGCGGCTGGCGGTAGCGGAACTCGGAGGCGATGTCGATCTCGACCGGCAGCCCCGCGATCTGCTCGAACCAGTACTTCGCGACATGGCCGGCATAGTGCGCGGTGCCGCAGCCGATCAGCACCAGCCGGCGGGCGCCCTTCCAGTCGATCGCGGCGGCCGGCGAGCGCACGCGCCGCTCGCCGGCGTCGACATAGCGCGAGAGCGCGATGCCCACCACCTCGGGCTGCTCGTGGATCTCCTTGGCCATGAAGTGCTTGTAGGGACCCTTGTCGACCATGCCCTGGTCGTGGTCGATCTGCCTGACCGGCCGCTCGACCTCGCGTCCCCCGGCGTCGATGATGGTCGCGCCCGAGCGGCGGAGGACGGCCATGTCACCCTCCTCGAGGAAGGTGATGCGGCTCGTCATCGGCGAGAGCGCGATGGCGTCCGAGCCCACGAACATCTCGTCGTCGCCCCAGCCGATCGCGAGGGGCGAGCCGTGGCGGGCGGCGACCATCAGGTCGGGCTGGTCCTCGAACAGGAAGGCGAGCGCGAACGCGCCCTCGAGCCGGGCGAGGCTGGCCGCGACGGCGGCCACCGGCTCCATTCCCGCTTCCATCTCGTGCGCGACGAGAGCGGCGACGACCTCGGTGTCCGTCTCGGTCGCGAACGCGACCCCCTTCGCCGTCAGCGCGTCGCGGAGCGCCCGGTAGTTCTCGATGATGCCATTGTGGACGACGTGGACGGGCCCGACCGCGTGCGGGTGGGCGTTGGCCTCGGTCGGCGCGCCGTGGGTCGCCCAGCGGGTGTGGCCGATGCCGCTCGAACCCGGAGCGGGGTCGCCGGCGACGAGGCGGATCAGCGCGCCGAGCTTGCCGACCGCGCGGCGCCGGACCGGCTTGCCGTTCGAGAGCGTGGTGAGCCCGGCGCTGTCGTAGCCGCGGTACTCGAGCCGCTTCAGCGCATCGAGCAGGCGCGGCGCCGCCTCGAGCTGGCCGAGAACCCCGACGATTCCACACATCAGCCCTGGCTCCCCTTGCCCGTCGCTCTGGCGGCCTTCGCCGCCGCCAGCTTCGCGCGCAACCGGCGCGCCAGCCCCGGCCGGTTGGTCTGGCGGCTGCGGCCGATCGCGAGCGCGTCGTCCGGCACGTCCTCGGTCACGACCGTGCCCGTCGCGACATAGGCCGCGCGCCCGACCCGCACAGGCGCGATCAGCGCCGCGTTGACGCCGATGAAGGCGTCCTCGCCGATCTCGGTCCGGTGCTTCAAGAAACCGTCGTAGTTGCAGGTGATGGTGCCGGCGCCGAGATTGCTGCCGGCGCCGACGCTGGCATCGCCGACATAGGTCAGGTGGTTCGCCTTGGCGCCGTCGCCGATCTCGGCGTTCTTCACCTCGACGAAGTTGCCGATATGGGCGTCCCGTCCGATGCGCGCGCCCGGGCGGAGGCGGGCGTAAGGCCCCACGATCGCGCCCTCCCCCACCTCGGCGCCCTCGAGGTGGCTGAAGGCGCGGATGCGGGCGCCCCGGGCGACGCTGACGCCGGGCGCGAAGACGATGTGGGGCTCGACCGTCACGTCGGGGGCGAGGCGGGTGTCGTGCGACAGGAACACCGTCTCGGGCGCCGTCATCGTGACGCCGCCCACCATCGCCGCGGCGCGGGCGCCCTGCTGCCAGACCGCCTCGGCCCGCGCGAGCTCGGCCCGGTCGTTGATGCCGAGCGTCTCGGCCTCGTCGCAGAAGGCGACGCGCGCCGTCAGCCCCTCGGCGCGCGCGAGGCCGACGAGGTCGGTCAGGTAGTACTCCCCCTGCGCGTTGTCGTTGCCGAGCCGGCCGAGCAGCCGCAGGAACGTCGCGGCGTCGCCCGCCATCACGCCCGAGTTGCAGGCGGTGATCGCCAGCTCCTCCGGGCTCGCGTCCTTCGCCTCGACGATTCCGTCCAGCGTGCCGTCGGCGCCGATCCTGAGCCGGCCGTAGCGGCCGGGCTCCGCCGCCTCGAAGCCGAGCGAGACGATGTCCGCCCCCTCGGCGCGCGTCCGCCGGATTGCCTCCAGCGTCCCGAGCCTCAGGAACGGCGTGTCGCCGAAGAGGACGAGGACGTCGCCCTCGAAACCCTCGAGCGCCGGCGCCGCCATCTGCACCGCGTGGCCGGTGCCGAGCTGCTCCGTCTGCTCGACCACCTCCGCCGCGGGGCCGAGCGCCCGGGCGGCGGCGCCGACCGCCTCGCCGCCATGACCGACGACGACGACGAGGCGGGCGGGCCCGAGCGCCAGCGCCGGGCGCATGGCGTGGTGCAGCATCGGCGCGCCGGCGATCTCGTGCAGGACCTTCGGGCGGGCGGACTTCATGCGTGTGCCCTTGCCGGCGGCGAGGACCACGACGGCGAGGGGCGGGAAGGGCTCGGTCTGGCTCATGGCGCGAGCCATAGCGGGCGGGCGGGCCGGAGGGAAGCACCCGCGTCGCCCGGGGCCGCCACGGGTCGGGACGGGCTGGCCCGGGCACCCGCCACTGGCGCCGGCGCCCGATCGGCGCTAGGTCCCGCCGGAACCGGGCCGGCCACGGCGGCGCGCAAGGGGACATCATGCGGGGCGCGATCTTCGACCTCGACGGCACGCTCGCCGACACCTCCGGCGACCTCCTGGCCGCCGCCAACGCGGTGCTCGAGACGCACCGCATGCCGCTGCTCGTGCACGCGCGCGACAAGGCCTATGCCGGACGCGGCGGCAAGGCGATGATCCGCCGCTCGCTGTCGCTGATGGAGCACCCGCCGGGCGGGCAGGAGGCCGAGGCGCTGACCGACGAGCTCTACCCGGCGCTCCTCACCGCCTACGAGGCCTGCATCGCCGAGGAGACGCGGCTGTTCGACGGCGTCGAGGCCTGCCTCGCGCTCCTGGCCGAGCGCGGCTGGCGCCTCGGCGTCTGCACGAACAAACCCGAGCGGCTGGCGCTGATGCTGCTCGAGGCGCTCGGCGTCGAGGACCGCTTCCGGGCGATCCTGGGCGCCGACACGCTCTCCGTGCGCAAGCCCGACCCCGAGCACCTGTTCGAGACCGCGCGGCGGATCGGGGCGGACCCCCGGCACTCGGTCCTGCTCGGCGACACCAGGACCGATGTCGACGCCGCCGCCGCCGCGGGCTGGCCGTGCGTGCTGACCGCCTTCGGCTTCGCCGCCGAGCCGCTCGCCGAGCTCCGCGCCGACGCGGTGATCCACCACTTCGACGAGATCCCGGCGGTGCTCGAGCGCCTGCGCCCGGCCCCCGAAATCGCTTGACCCCTTCCGACGCCCCCGCCTATATCGCCGCCGGCGGGCGGTTAGCTCAGCTGGTAGAGCACAGTGTTCACATCGCTGGGGTCACTGGTTCGAATCCAGTACCGCCCACCACATAACTCCTTGAAAAGAGAGCATTTTCCTGCTGGACAGGGTTTCCCCGACACGTCCGGGACTTAGCCCCCGCCAGTCGTCTCTCTTTTCCGGATTTGGGGTTGGGAGACGCCGTTTCGGGCGCCTCGGGGCGGTTTGCTCTGATTGCGGTTTCGCGTGACCCCACCGAAGTAGCAGTTCGGAACGATCGCAGTTCCCGGAGAGCTGCAGCGGTTGCCGGCGTGCAGTTCGGTGCGTCGGTTCAGGGCCGTCGTGGCGAAGCCGAGCACGCGACGCTGGCTGTCCCAGTCGAGAAGACCCGGGGCGAGCTGCTTCAGCTTCGACGCCGTCAGCTCGATCGGCTGGCGCCCCTCGAGGATCGCCTCCACGATATCCGGCGCGAGGAAGGCCAGCGGCAGCGTGCGCGCGATCGCCCGGTGCTCGCGGCCGAGCCTCCGCTCGCGGAGGGAGCTGACCTTGCTGTCGAACACCTGCTGGCGGAGGTGGCGTGCATCCACCAGCAATTCGACCAGCGAAAGATCGGGATCCTGTCGCGCGACCTCGCCGAGGACGAGCTTCGTTTCCCTGCCGCGCTTGCGGAGCGCCGGAGACCGTGCGTGCTGCAGCCAGTCCACGCTCGCCCGAATGGTCGTGCAACTCAAGATGCTGGATGAGCGCTAAACCGGCGATGCTGGCGGTCAGCCTCTCATGACCGATCTCGACGCGCACCTCCAACGCCCGCAGGAGATTGCGCAGGCCACGTCGTCGGCCATGGCCGCGAGCCGGCTCAGTCGGGGGCGTGCTCGCCCTCCTTGAATGCAGCGTCGGTGATCTGGCGCCGGAGCTCGGCGTAGCGCCCGAGGTCGCCGACGTGCCCGCAGTCGATCTCGTCCGGTTGGACGTTGAAGTGCTCGTCGCTCAGGTCCTGCAGCCTTTGGAGCATCTCGTCGATCTCGGCCTTCTTCGCGATGAAGGCGTCGAGCGCGGCCTCCTTGTTCTGGCGGGCCTTCTCGGCGCGCAGATCGTGGCGCAGTTCGTGGCGGGGCGTGGTGATCGGGTTCGCGCAGGGCATCTGCTGGTCTCCGACTCGATTGCTGTCCGTGCGACGGTGTTCGCTCCGCTCGCCGCGGTTATCCAGTCAATAGGCACCTGATCCGGAAGGGCGACGGCGAGCGGGACATCCTGCGGGCGTGGTCGCGGGGCCTGACGCCCGACCCGCACCTGACGGTCTCGGAATGGGCCGACCGGCACCGTTGGCTCTCGTCCCGCGCCTCGTCCGAGCCGGGGCGCTACCGCACCGAGCGCACGCCGTATCTTCGTGCCGTGCCCGCATTGCGGGAATCCGCCAGTCCCATACGAATAGCAACAGGTCCGCCGGAGCGGGCGTACAGCGCCGTCGATCGGAGATCGCCGGCGCCCGAGAGCTTGATCCCGTCGACCACAGGCCGACGATGCAGTAACATTCAACTCGGGCCACATGGGGCCGCTCACGATGTCGTACCGGAGACTTACTTGTCTCGCTTCAGTCGCCTGCCTGACCGCTGTCTGTGCCTGCGCGCAGCGTCCGCCCGAGGCCGGTCCGCTGTTCGAAGTACCCCGCAACACTGCATCGCAGATACCGCTCCACGAGATCCGTGCCGCGAGCAAACAAATGCCAGGCGCTCACTTCGATGCAAGCGCGGGCATCCCGAACTGTCCGGCCCTCTATCGGGGTGAGCGACTACTGTTGTCTCCACCACTCGGCCAGGTCTCTTTTCGCAACCCGGCCGAACCCCCTCCCGCGCTCGCGGCCGCGGCGGCCCTCCGCACCGTCTCGTTCTTCGAAAACGCCGGTTCGCTTCAGCACGGGGTCAGCGCCTATGACGCGATCGGAGCGCTTGACGACCTTTCGCTGGGACGCCTGCAATGGAACTGGAAGGGCGGTCGGGGCACCCTCGTAACCGAGTTTTTTGCGGGCCTCGAACCGGCGGTTCTTGCAGCGACCCGGGACGCCGACCTCGCGAGCGAACTCATGATGCTCGTACGGTTTTCCCGCGGGCAGGCGCACGTGGACGACGCAGGGGCCGTTATCGCCAAGTGGCGGGCCTACATCGACCGTCCCTCGTCGGTTCTGGCAGACTGGCTTGCGAGCGTGGAGGTCGCCGCCTACCAGGACGTGCTGATCGCAAGGCGGCTGGAGCAGGCGGCAATCCTCGCCGAAACCTGGATGAGCGAGCGGGGCTACCCTCCCCAGACATATCCCGTCGTGCTGGCGTTGTTCACGAACTTCAACGTGCATACGGGCCTCAGCGCGAACGCCGGAAGCCTGCGGGGGGTCTGGACGCCGCAACTGGATCGGTTCCTCTCCTCGCTCGGCCACGACAGCGAGAGGATCATGGGCTTCATCCTCGACTGGATGCGCTCCTGCGAGGACGCGAACGTCACGAAGAAGACCGATGCTTTCGGGGCGGGTGCCGGAGTTCCGGGGAACGTCGACATCTGGAGCGCGCCCGACTTCATCTCCAGTCTCTCCGGCATGCAGGTGGACCTGATGGCCTATGTCTTCCTGTATGCAACCAGGTCGGACACGCAGTGGGCCGATTTTCCCAAGGGCTACAGCCAGCTCGATGTCCTTCAGCGCGGCGGCGTGATCGCGCTGGGACAAGGCCGCGCGCTGGGCGTGCGATTCGATTGGAAGGAGTTCCTTTCGCCGCACTGAGAGCGATCGGCGTCTCGCGTCGGGTTTGCTCAGTTTGCGACCGCCGCTCCGCGAACGCTCGCTGCCTCTGGGCACGCGTCCTGCCTACTGACGGGAGAGCGGACGCTCCTTCAGGGTGATAGGCGCGCGTGCGAGAATCTTGCCGCCCCGGCCGAGAACGTAGCGCAGTTCGTAACTTCCGGGCTCCGCCGGTAAGGTCACTCGCAGCGGCGACCGGTTGGTCGGTTTCGCCGTCACCAGCCCTCCCCCGCCCGACCCGTCGACGCGATAGAGCCCGATGAGGTCGCTGGCATAGCGCGGCCCCTCCCACTCCACGAGAACCGTCGAGCCGACCTCTGCCTCGGAAGGTGCGGTGAGGCTCGCGGCGACCTCGCTCACCGTCAGCTGCCGGCGGGCCAGGATCGTATGACCCTGCCCCTGGACGTAGCGGATCTCGTACTCGCCCGGCTCCGGCGGCACCGCGAGCTTCAGCGGATTGCCCTGGCCGGTAAACGCAACGCTCTCCATCGTGCCGCCTGTGGTGTCCGGCCGCGCGATCGTGATCTGGTCGTGCCGATAGTCTGGTCCTGTCCAGGCGACCTCGATGTTGGACGCCGCCGCCGCCTCCGAGGGTGCGTCCAGACTGGCGGTGATCTCGGTCACGGCGACCGGCTGCCGGGCGAGGATCGAGTAGTCCGGCCCCGCCCGCACATAGCGTATCTCGTAGGTCCCCGGCTCCGGCGGCATCACCAGCCCGAGCGGGCTCCCTTCCCCGGTGTAGGTCCGGTTGATCACCGCCCCGCCAGAGCGCTCGGGGTTTGCGACCGAGATGAAGTCGCCCTTGTCTTCCGGCCCGGTCCAGGTCACCGCCACCGTCGAGCCGGCGACGGCGGAAGAGGGTGCTTCCACGGTCGCTTCCGGCGCCATAGCGGCGAGCGCCAGCTCGATAGTGGCTGGAGCGTCTTCCTCGACCGTCACCTCGCGGGAGACCGTCTGCTCGTCCTCGAGCCGCAGGACCTCGACGCGATAGGCCCCGGGCGCGAGCGCCATGCGGAGATCGGCGATCTCCATTCGCTCCACCAGCATCTCGCCGTCCCCCTTGGACAAGCTCCAGAGGAGCCCGCCACGCGCCTGCGGCCCGCCCTCGCCCTCGGTCGCGACAAAGGTCATGTCAGTCCTCGCCGGCTCGGGCGGCGGTGGGGGAGGAGGCGGCGCCACGCTCACTTCGGCAAGCGCCTCGGTCAGCTCGTCGGCGTTCGAGGCGGTCAGGAACCGGCCACCCGTCTCCTCGGCGAGGCAGCGGAGCTGCGCGCGGTCGGCCTCGTCGGCTACGTCGAAGCCCACGACGTGCGCCGTGAACCCGACGCCGGCTTCCTCGAGCTGCCGGCCGACCGAGCAGGGGTCGAGATCGCAGGTCTCCCGCCCATCGGAGACGAGCACGACGGTGGCGGGATCCTCCTCGTACTTCAGTGCCTCGGCGGCGGCGAGCACCGCTGCCGATAGCGGCGTCTTGCCTTTCGGCTTGATCGCGTTGACCGCGGCGAGGATCTCGTCGGCGGTGCCTGGCGCCGGCGCGACCAGCGTCTCGATGTCGCCGCAGTCGCCCTTGCGCCGATGCCCGTAGGCGGTGAGGCCGAGCACGCGATCGGGCGAAATTTGGGCGAGGATCCGCTCCACCACCTCCTGCGCGATCGTTATCTTGGCCTTGCCTTCGATCTGACCCCACATCGAGCCGGATGCATCGAGCACGAGGATCGTCTTCCCCGCTTCTTCCTGCGCCTCGACGGGAGCGTCGAGGCCCAGAGCGACGAAAGCGGCCAGAGCCGTGCCGAAGAGCCGTCGCATGGTCGCACCCTCCCTGCGGCTTGGAGTCGAGGATAGCACTCGTGGCTGAGGTTTGCGAGGTGCGCATACGGGGACTGGGGCGGCGATCTGCGCACCAGCCGAGAGCTGGCGTGCTTCACGCGATCGCGGAATGCCGTGTCCTCCAGCTCTCCGCCTGGTTTCGAATGATGCAGCCGCTCGTTCCTGCAGACGACCTACGCTCTGCAAACAGCGAGAAGCAGCCCTGGCCCGCGGCAAGGCCGGCTACCGCCCCGCAATTCGCCAGCCCGCCGCCGGGCTGGCGTCTCTTTCGTCCCGGCGCCCGGCAATGTAGCATGGCGAACCGCTGTCGCAGCTAGGGGCGCCGACGTGGGAGAGCGCGAGCAAGCTGCCGCGATGACACGCCTGGCCGGGGCCATGCGCCGGGCCGGGCTCGCAGTCCTGCTCTGCCTCGTCCCGGCGGTCGCCGCGACTCTCGCGCCCGGGGGCACGCTGCGGCTGCTCCAGGCGGTCGAAGGGCCGGACCTCGAGCGCGTGGCGCTGGTCGTCGGCAATTCCGCCTACCGCTATCTCGATCCGCTGCCGCAGGCCGTCGTGGATGCCCGGTCGGTGGCGGAAACGGCGCGGCGCCTCGGCTACGACGTGCACCTGGTCGAGGACGCCGGCGGCGGGGAGATGGAGAGGGCCATCGGCGACTTCCTGGCGGCGGTCGGGCCCGCATCGGAGGCCCTCGTCTACTATGCCGGGCACGCCGTCGAGTTCGACGGGGCGAACCACCTGCTCCCGGTCGACATGCCGAAGCTGACGCCCTTCGAGGATCGGCTGCTGCGAACCGACTCGGTCGGTCTCGCCGCGCTGCTGCGGGACCTCGGCGCACGCGCCCCGCGGTCGGCGCTGGTGGTGCTCGATGCCAGTCGCGACAACCCGTTCGCCGGGTTCGCCACGGGCCTGCTCGGCAGCCCGCGCGGGCTCGGCGGCGTCGACCCGCCGGAGGGCGCGATCGTGATCTCCGCAGCCGGACCGGGCGAGACCGCGCCCGAGCCGCGTGAGGACGACGGTCCGGGGGGCCTGTTCGCGCGCAAGCTGGTGGGGCTGATGGAGCGGGACGGGCTGGGGATAACCGACCTCGTGCGCGAGCTTCGGCGGGAGGTCAGCATCGCGGCGGCGACCGCGAGCGACGCGCAGATGCCGACGTCCTTCGGCGAGCTGGAGGCGGACTTCCATTTCCGGCCGGAGGCGGCACTCACCCGGCGTGCCGAGGCCGACGCCGGGGGCGACGGGGCCGAGGCGGAGCCCAGCCTGGAGCGTGCGCCGCCGGTCGAAAGCCTGCCGCCGCTCCAGCCCGGGCCGGCCGAGGCCGAGGCCGAGGCCGAGGTTGAGGTCGCGGCTGTACCGCCGCCGCCCGAGACGACCGAGGAGCCCGCCGAGCCCGACCGGGCCCTGATCACCGCATTGCAGAAGAAGCTGGCCGACGCGGGCTGCTATTCCGGCGGCATCGACGGCATCTGGGGCGGCGGAAGCCGCAATGCGGTCCGCGAGTTCGGGCGACATGCCGGCGTGCAGATCGCCAGCACCGAGCCTTCGGCCGACCTGCTCGAGGTGCTCCGGCCGACGACGCGCCGCGTCTGTCCGCTCACCTGCGGGCGGGGCTTCGAGGTCAAGGGCGACAGGTGCGTCGCCGTTCAGGCCCCGGCCGCCCCCGCCCCGGCCGCACCCGCGCCGGCCGCCCCCGCCCCGGCCGCACCCAGCGGCGCTCAGCTCGAGGCCTTCCTCGCGCCCGGCAAGCAGGCGCCGGCCCCGGCCCCGGCCCCGGGCGGACGGCGCTACGGCGCGGTCTGCATCTCGAACTCGGGCGGGGTCGCCGCTGCCTCGGGTCGCGCGAGCGCGGCCGAGGCGAGCAATGCCGCGCGCGGCAAGGGAGGCTGCGCCTATGTGATGGAGATCTCCGGCAGCCTCTGCTTCGCGCTGGCCAAGGCCAACGCCCCACGATCGGGGTTCCCGCTGTTCAAGGCGGCAACTCGGAGCGGCGAGGGCAGTGCCCGCTCGGCGGCGCAGCAGCTTTGCGAGCAGCCGGGGCAGAAGTGCGATGTCGCCTTCTCGATCTGCGCCGGCACGTTTCGCTGACCGACGCCGCGGCCCCGCGCCGCTCAATCCCCCGCCGCCGCGCGCGGCGGCGATCGGAGGGGCGCCCGGGGGATGGGTGTCGATCAGGAGATAGAACCACTCGCCGCGAAGGTCGGGATGGGCCGCCGACAGCGCGGCGAGACACCCCGACAGCCAGGCCAGGAATTCTCCGGTGTCCTCGACGAGCGGCCGCTCGGTGGCGGCGAGCGGCTCCGTCACCGCGCTTCTCCCGTTCTTCGGCCGACCGGCCGCCGGCCTGCCCCTGACTAGGAAAGCCGGGGGTCCGGCGCCCTCCGCGATAGCGGCCGCGAACCGTCACAGCACCTGCGGACAATCGAAGGCGGCGAGCGCCGTCCGCGCGGTCATCGGGTTGGCCGGCGCGGCGAATGTGAGCTCGACGAAGAGACGCGCATCCGCGGCGGGGATGTCGGCGAGGGCGCGCCTGCCGGTGTCCCGGAGCCTCAGTCGCGCCGCATCGAAGAGCCGCATTAACCCCCATGCGCCCGGGAAGGCCGCGGCCGGCACGCCAGCTCCACCTTCGCGCAGGAGTTCCGCGCCGCGTTCGACGGCCGGACCGGGCCAGTGCAGCACCCCCTCGCCCGGCGCGGCGACGCCGCCGAGGGCGAGCGCCACCCCGCCGCTCTGCGCCAGCTCGCTTACGCCGATCTCGGCAAAGGGCACGCCTTCAGCCGAGAACAGCGCCTCGCGCAGGGCCGCGGCGGCCTCGAAGAAGGCGATCGAGGCATCTTCGAACCCGGCGATGCGCGCCTCAGGGCTCCATCGCCAGGGCGACTCGCTGCGATCGGCGAGCGTCGCGAGCTCGCCGGCGAAGAAGGCGTCGATCGCGCCGCCCGGGCCGAGAAGCGCGGCGAAGTCGGCGAGGCCGATCTCGGGGCCGGCTCCGAGCGGATAGCGCCCGCGGAGGGCCATGCAGGCCGCGAGCGGGCCGGAGCGCCAGCGCGCCTCGATCCTCTCGCGCAGGCCGCCGCTCGCGCGGGGGGCGGTCTGCACGACAACGTCCTCCAGCACATGGGCGAACAGGCTGGGCGTGGCCGGCCGGTCGGCGAGTGCCTGCGCCTCCGCCCGCAGCGCGGTGAGCGCCGGGTCCTCCTCCTCCTCCTGCTCGCCGCCGCCCTGGCGCCGGCCGCGAGCGACCGCCACGTTCATCGCGCCGAACACCCGGGCGACCTCGGCGGTGCCGCCGGCCTCGTCGAAGGCCAGGAGCTCGCCGAACGCCGCCCGGGCACGCACGTTCTCCACGTCCTCCGCGCCGGCCTCGCGCTTCAGCGCTTCGATGATGCCGGCGAGCGGCGAGGCTTGCGCCGAGAGCACGGCGGTGACCTCGATCGCGTCATCCGGCGTGGCGAACGGGCGGACTCGCAGGTCCTGGAGAAACGCGCTCCAGCGGGCGGCGGTCTCGGCGTCGAGGAGGTCGCGCACCACCCTGGCGGCCGCGGCGTCGCCGCTCGTGTCCTCGAGGCGGGCGCCGAGCACGGCCGGCGCCTCGAGCCGGACGGCGGAAATTGCGGCCGCCGTCTCCCCGCTCTCGGCCAGCGCACGGCCGGCGGCGGTGACGAGGCCGGCAAGCGGTGCCGCGAGTTCCGCGCCGGAGCGCATGATGAATGCGTCCGCGAGCCGCGGCAGCTCCTCGGTCGGGCGCCATTCCGGCAGCGCCGCCGCGGCGTCCGAGCGGGAGAGGTCGAGCCAGGCGAGCTCGGCCAGCGACGCCTCGCGGGCGAGCGTCCGCGCCTCGGCGAGCAGCGCCGCGTCGACGGGGGCAAGCGTCGCCGGCGGGCCCTCGAGCGCCGCGACGTGCAGAGCGAGGCCGCTACCGGCCTCCCCCGCCCGATCCTCGGCCCAGCGGCCGAGGCGCCCGGGCTGCCACGGCAACTCTCCCCGCAGCATCATCGCGGCCCTGACCGCGGCGAAGAGCTGCGCCGCGTCGCCCTCGTTCTGCAGCGCCTCGGAGAGCAGGTCGCCGAGGACGGGCGCGAGCCGTTCGCGCGCGAGCCCGCGGTAGCGCGCATACGCCTCCGCCCCGGGAGCCGACGCGCCGACCAGCGCGCCGAGCCCGACCGGCGCCTCCGCCCTGCCCGCCTGTTCCGCCGCCGCCAAGACCGCACCAAGCCAGGCGATCTCCATCGGCAGGCCCGGCCCGGCCGGCCCCGCCGTCACGACCTCGTCGAAGCTCGCGAGCGTCGCCCGCCCATGCCGCCAGTCGAGCCAAACCGCCGCGGCGCCGGCGAGGAGCAGCAGGACCACCGCCACCGCACCCGAGACCCAGCGACCGGCTGTGGACGACCGCGTCTCCGGCGGGGCCTCCGGCGGCGGCACCCCGGCTTCGTCGCAGCGCGCGAGGCAGGCCTCGAGGAGCCCGCTCAGCGCCGCGTACCGCTCCGGCTCCTCGGACGCCCGCCGGGCCAGGCGGTGGACCTCGCGCGCGGTCACGTCCCGTCCGTCGAACAGAGTCGTGCGGGCGGCGGCCGACCAGCGCTGCCTCGGCATATGCGACGCCCGGCGCACCGCCGCATCGACCGCGGCGGCAAGGGCGTAGCACGCCGCCGGCAGCGTCTCCTGCCGATGCCCCGCCGCCCGGGCGGCCGCCTCGAACGCCGCGATGCGCCTCCGCGCTTCCTCCGCGAGCGCCACCGGATCGTCCCGGTCCTCGAGATCGTCGGCCAGCGCGAAGACCGGCGCCGCCAGGCCCATCAGCGCCGCCCCGGCTTCGGGCCGGCCATGCGTCGCTCGTCGGTGGCCCGTGATCATCGGCCTAGAGCAGGTTCTGTTCGGCCCATTCGCGCAGCTTTTCCTCGCTCACCTCGAAATGCATTGCGTCCTCGCGCGCATATCCCGCGCCCCAGTACCAGCCCTCGTCGTTGAAGAACTCGGCCAGAACCAGCAGCCCGAACTGCGAGCCGTCGTCGCCGTAGGGGTCGAGCTTGCCTGCGAGCGTCAGGTCGACCGCGACCCCCCAGGAATGGGTGGAGATGGAGTTCGCGCCGCGCACCCGCCGGGCGCAGAGCGCCCCGGCGGTGCCGAGCGCGGCGTAGATCTCCGGCTCGTCGCGGCGCAGCCGGTCGAGGACGCGGGCGAGCGAGTCGAGCGCCGGGCGGATCATCGTCACCCTTATCGGCCCGATCTCGCGCGTCTCGAGCAGGCCGAGCAGCCGCTCGTTGCTCGGCGGCCGGCAGTCGTCGCCATAGTCCGTGCGCGGCTCGCCCAGCACAACGCGCAGGTAGGACTGCCGGGCGCGCGTCAGTTGCTTGTTGAAGGCCGGGCGCCGGGGCTCGAGGACGTCGACGATCTCCCCCTCCCCGATCGGCTCCGTCTCAACGACGCCCGGCTCGAGCCGGCTCTCGGCGACCGGCGCGCTGGCGCCGCCCGCGCTCTCGAGCAGCTGCACGCGCGTCGCCAGACGCCGGTTCTCCTCCTCGAGGGCATCGACCCGGCTGCGGAGCGCGACGAGGTCGCGCTCGAGCCCATGCATCGCCGCCTCCTGCCGCTCCACCCGCCCGGCGAGGCCGCTGTCGACCAGGTCGAGCGCGTGCCAAACCATGACCGCGATCAGCGCCGCAACGACGACGGAAGCGCCGGCAATCAGCGGTCCTGCGACGCTGCGGCGTGCCATTACTCCTCCGCGCAGACGAGGACGACGACGACCGAAACGTTGTCCGGCGCCCCGTCGGCGAGCGCGGCCTCGGTCAGCGTCTCCGCCAGCTCTCGCGGGCGGCCACCGGCCTGCAGAATGCGTGCAATTTCGGCGTCGGAGACGCAGCCGCTGAGGCCGTCGCTGCACAGCAGGAAGAGATCGCCCGCGGCCAGCCGGCCGCCGGTCCGCTCGAGCTCCACCTCGGGCTCGACGCCGATTGCGCGGGTGACGACGTGCGCCTGGGGATGCCGCGCGGCATCGGCCTCGATCGCGCCCGACTCGATCATCTCCTCGACCAGCGAATGATCGCGCGTCAGCCGCTGCAGCGCGCCGCCGCGCCAGCGATAGGCGCGGCTGTCGCCGGCCCAGACGACCCAATACGGCTCGGCGTCCGCGGCGAGTACGACGGCCGTGGCGCCGATCGCGTGCCAGCCCGAGCGCAGCGCGCGGTCCTGAATCGCGGCGTTTGCCTGGTGCAGCGCCTGCTCGACGTCGCCGCCGGCGACGCCGGCGCTTCGCATTCGGGCGAGCCGCCCGAGGTACTCGACCACGTAGCCGCTCGCCACGTCGCCATGGCCGTGGCCGCCCATGCCGTCGGCGATCGCCCAGAGCCCCGCCGCATCGTCGGCGAACACCGCGTCTTCGTTATGGGAGCGAACCCGTCCGACATGCGTGATGGCCGCCGAGCGCCGGTTGAATGCCGGTCTGCGGCGGAGGGGTAGCCGGGTTACCGAAGAACTCATCGCGATGCGCACATGATCGAAGATTGCGCCACATCGGACGCTAGCGTAATTTCGGAATCGATACCACGTTTCATCGAGACAGCCGCGAGCACCGCGATGCGCCTCACTATCCGGATCTTACTTTTCACGATCGCAGCCCTGGCGCCGATATTCGGCCCGGCAGTCGCGCAAGAGGATGCAGGCGAGTCGACGGCGGCCATCCGCGACATCATCGCGGACCAGCGCCAGCACCTCCAGGCGCTCGGCCGCGGGCTCAAGCTCTACGAGCCCGCCGGCGCGCAAGACCCTGCCGCGGAGGCCGGGGGCACCGTCGTCGTCGCGCCGTCCGATGGCGCCGCCGCGGACGTGACCGCGGAGACCTCTCCAGCCGGGATCCCGGCGCTGAACGAGACGCTTCAGCCCTCGGCGACGACAGTTGCGGCAACGGCCGAGGATACCTATCGCCCGCTTCCGGCCGACGTGCAGCAGCTGAACCGTTTCATCCATTTCGATTTCGACAGTGCCGTCCTCCGGCCGTCGGAGAAACCGAAGCTCGCCCACATCTGTGACGCCCTCAAGATCGAGCCCGGCGTGTTCCAGATCATCGGCCACACCGACGGCGCCGGCTCGCCCGATTACAACATGCGGCTCTCGCGGCTCCGCGCCGAGGAGGTCAAGCGGCATCTGGTCGGGGAGTGCGGGTTGCCCGGGGACCGACTGCGCGCTCTCGGAGTCGGCGAGCAGCACCTGCTCGACGCGGACGACCCGCTGGCGGACGAGAACCGCAGGGTCGAGTTCCAGCTCGTCGGCTGAGCGCTCCGTCACAGCGGGACCGGCTGCGCTCGGCCCCGTCCTGTTCTTCGCTTCCCGTCAGCCGAAATCGTAGGTGAAGGCGCCGTCGCCGGCGCCGACCCTGACCTCGCCCAGGCGCTCGCCGGCGATCGCCCTGTTCAGCACGCCCCGGCTCAGCTCCGGCAGCAGCGTGCCGGTCAGGATCGCGTCGATCATCCGGCCGCCGCTCTCCACTTCCGTGCAGCGGGCGCGGATCAGCCCGTAGACGCTGTCGTCAACGTGCAGGACCGCGCCGTGCGCCTGCCGCAGGCGCCTGGCAACGCGCTCGAGCTGCAGCCGCGCGATCGCGTCGATCATCGCGTCGGAGAGCGGGTAGTACGGGATGGTGATGACCCGCCCGAGGAAGGCTGCCGGGAACACCCTGAGCAGCGCCGGCCTGAGCGCAGCGGCGATCCCGTTCGGGTCCGCGCGTTCGCGCCCGGAGCCGGTCATGCGCATGATCTCGTCCGATCCGACGTTCGAGGTCAGCAGGATCAGCGTGTTCTTGAAGTCGATGCGCCGGCCCTCGCTGTCGTCCATTATTCCCTTGTCGAAGACCTGGAAGAAGATCTCGTGCACGTCCGAGTGCGCCTTCTCGACCTCGTCGAGCAGGATCACGGAATAGGGCCGCCGCCGCACCGCCTCGGTCAGCACGCCGCCCTTGCCGTAGCCCTTGTAGCCCGGCGGCGCGCCCTTCAGGGTCGAGACCGTGTGCGGCTCCTGGAACTCGCTCATGTTGATCGAGATCAGGTTCTGCTCGCCACCGTAGAGCGACTCGGCCAGCGCCAGCGCCGTCTCGGTCTTGCCGACGCCTGAGGGCCCGACGAGAAGGAACACGCCCACCGGCTTGTTCGGCGCGTCGAGCCCGGCCCGCGAGGTCTGCACCCGCTCGGCGATCATCTGCATCGCGTGGTCCTGGCCGACGACCCTTTCGGCCAGGATCGAGGCCAGCGCCAGCGCCTTCTCCGCCTGGTCGGTAAGCATTCGGCCGACCGGAATGCCGGTCCAGTCCTGCGCCACCGCCGCCACGGCGTTGCGGTCGACCGACGGCAGCACCAGCGGCGTCTCGCCCTGGAGCGCGGCCAGGTCTGCCGTCCGCGCCCGCAGAATCTCCAGCAGCTCCTCGCGGTCGGCCTCGGTCGCGGCCGAACGCCCTTCGATGGGCTCCGCCGGCGCGGGCTGTTCCGGATCGGCCGCCGGCGCGACCGGCGCACCGGCAGCGGCGACCTCGAGCGGACGCGCACCCCCGACCTCGGCCGCCGCTTCCTCCGTCCCTTCCTCGGTGGCGAGCTCGGTGCCGGCATCCGGGTCGACGGCCTCGCCGCGCAGCCGGGCGCGGAGGCCGAGGATCTCGGCCACCAGCGCCTTCTCGCGCTCCCAGCGCTCGCGGGCTTCGGCCAGCCTGGCGTCCGTCTCGGCCATATCGGTCTCGACGCGCCCGGCGCGCTCCGCGGTGTCGATGCCGATCGCCGCCTCGCGCCCGATGATGCCGAGCTCCACCTCCAGCGCCTGGCGGCGCCGCATCTGGTCCTCGACCCCGGCCGGAATCGCGTGCTGGCTGACGGCGACCCGCGCGCAGGCGGTGTCGAGCAGGCTGATCGCCTTGTCGGGGAGCTGCCGCGCCGGGATGTAGCGATGCGAGAGCTCCACTGCAGAGGCCAGCGCCT
>DATKCY010000304.1:0-6240 GCA_035512995.1 Thermohalobaculum sp. | reverse complement strand
GCCTGCTTTTCGCGCTCGTCGTCGCCGGAGCCCTGATCGGGCCCGGCTTCGATCCCGACTCGAACGATCCCCTCTGGGCGCTGCTCGCGGGCCTCGTCCTCGCCGGGCTGCACGCTGCCCGACTACCGCTGGCCGACCTGGCGCAGGCTCGAACTGCGGGCCCACCGCTGGCAGAAGATCCACATCCCGCTGCATGCCCTCGGCGCCGATCCCGCTACGGTCATCGCATCGATTGAGCGATTCCGCCCTGTGACGGAGGAGAGGGAGGGCTAGGTCGGGCCGGCTGGCCCGCCTTCAGCGGAGGATCGCAGCCGGGCGGCCCATGCGGCTGCGGCGTCGGCCAAGGTCGCCAGGTGGTCGGCGGCGGTGAGGCCGGTGACGCGCTTGCGCGGCTTGAGGTCGTGGTCACCGTCCTCGAGCCACAGCAGCTCGATCCGGTCGGACAGGGCATAGCCCGCCACCTCCTCGCGGCTGCCGAAGGCATCGCGGCTGCCCTGGCAGATCAGCGTCGGCGTGCGGAGGCGGGCGAGATGTGCCGTGCGCAGCTTGGCGGGCTTGCCGGCCGGGTGGAACGGGTAGCCGATGCAGAGAAGCCCGGCGACCGCGCTCTCGCTCAGAAGGCCGTCCGCAGCCATGCTGGCGACGCGGCCGCCCATCGACTTGCCGCCGATGACGAGCGGCGGCGGGGCGCCAAGCGCCGCGGCGGCCGCACGGTATTCCGGCACCAGCGTCTCCGCGCGGGGCGGCGGCATCCGCCGGCCCGCGCGCCGCGCGGCCATGTAGCCGAACTCGAAGCGCGCGACGCGGAGGCCGCGCCCCCCCAGGGCGCCGGCGATCGCGGTCATGCTGTCGGAGTCCATCGCCCCGCCGGCGCCGTGGGCGAGGAGCACCGTCGCGGGCGCCGGATCGGGACCGTCCAGCAGAAAGTCCACCTGATACGGCTCCCGGCCCTTCCGACGGGCGCGCTTCAGCCCTTGCCGCGTTTCGCCCGCTTGCCGCGGCTCTGCCCCAGCCCGCTCTCCCTCGCCAGCGTCTGGCGCCGGGCGGCATAGTCCGGCGCAACCATCGGATAGTCCGGCCTCAGGTTCCACTTCCTGCGGTAGGCCTCGGGCGTGAGCTGGTGATCGGCGCCGAGGTGCCGCTTCAGCATCTTCATGCTGCGGCCGCACTCGAGGCAGACGATCCGGTCCTTTCTCAGCGACGCCTTCACCGGCACCGCCGGTTCCTGCGGCGGGTCGGCCGGCTGGCCGAGCGAGACGAGCTTGGCGTGCACGGTCGCGATCATCTGCGGCAGGTCGACGGTGGCCACCGGGTTGTGGGCAACATGCGACGAGACGATTTCGGAGGTGAGCTCGAGGAGCTGGCTGGCGCTTGCTACTCTGGCGGTCATGCGCCGTCCTTTCTGACCCCTCGCCCCGGAGCGCACACTAGTCGATCGGGGCGCGGGAGTCACCGCTTCTGCCGGGGCCAAACGCTGTTCCCCGGCGGGCGCATGCCCGGCGCGTCAGCCTGCGTCGCTGACCCGGTAGGTTGACCGCGCGAGCCAGTCCGGCGCGATCTCGACGCCCCAGCCGGGCTCGGCCGGGATCGTCACGTGTCCATCCTCGACCGCACAGGGCGGATTCCGGAACAGGCCTTCCTGCCAGGGGTAGTAGTCGGGTCCCTCGATCGAGAGCTCGAGATACTTCCCCGCGTTCGCGATGGCGCCGAGAAGGTGCATGGTGAAGAGCGTGACCATCGAGAGGTTCGCCGCGTGCCTCTTCCAGCACCAGCTCGGCGCCGCGCTCGCCGACCATGGACCCGTGTTCGCAAACCGCTCTCGACGCCCAGCCTCTTCGCCGGCTCGCTGATCGTCTTCGTGCTCTGCCTCGGCTTCTTCGTGCCGCCTGCGGTGCTCGGCGGCGGGCGGGTCATCATGGTTTCGATGAAGATGGCACCTCGAGCGTGCCATGGGTCCGGGCGACCTTCGCGCTGCTCACGCCGATGATGGTGCCGCTGATCCTGATCGCGACCAGCCTGATGGCGGCGGCGCAGATCTTCGGCAGGGTGCGCTCCTGAGGCAGGCGTCGTTGCGCCCGCAGGGCAGGCGGCGTAAAGCTCGGCGATGCCCGACAGAGGCATCGCAGTTGCAAGGGAAGCAAATCCATGTCCGACATCGGGAAGCTCAAGCGCCTGCTCGGGCGCGGGATCATCGACCGCCGCAGCCTGATGGTCTGCGCGGCCGCCCTCGGCATCGCCGTCATCGCCGCCGGCGCGCTCGGAACCCAGGCGCTCGCCCAGGAGCCGAAGAAGGGCGGGACCCTCCGCCTCGGCATCGGCCACGGCTCGACGACCGACAGCCTCGACCCGGCGACCTACGAGAACCTCTACATGCAGACGCTGGGAGGGACGATCCACAACACCCTGACCGTCGTCGGCAACACCGGCGAGCTCGAGCCCGAGCTGGCGGAGTCGTGGGAGGCGTCCGAGGACGCGACGGAATGGCGCTTCAAGCTGCGCCCGGGCGTCACCTTCCACAACGGCGCGCCGCTGACGCCCGAGGACGTGGTCGTCTCGATCGACCATCACCGGGGCGAGGAGTCTACGTCGGCGGCCAAGCCGATCGTCGAGCCGATCCAGGAGATCAGCGCCGACGGCGACGACACGGTCGTCTTCACGCTCGAGAACGGCAACGCCGACTTCCCCTATCTGGTCAGCGACTATCACCTCCCGATCATGCCGTCGGAGAGCGGCGAGATCGTCGGCGGCGGCGAGATCGGGGCCGGCAGCTACAAGCTCGCGACCTTCGAGCCGGGCGTGCGCGCGACGGTCGAGCGCTTCGAGGAGCACTGGAACGAGGAGACGGGGCATGTCGACGGCGCCGAGATGCTCGTCATCCTCGACCAGACGGCGCGCACGAACGCGCTCCAGACCGGCGAGGTCGACGTGATCGACCGGGTCGACCTCAAGACCCTGCCGCTGCTCGCCCGCCAGCCCAACATCGAGATCGTCGAGACCGAAGGCAACGCGCACTACACCTTCGCGATGCGCACCGACGCGGCCCCCTTCGACAACAACGACGTGCGGCTTGCGCTCAAGTACGCGATGGACCGGCAGGAGCTCCTCGACAAGGTCCTGAAGGGGCACGGCTATCTCGGCAACGATCACCCGATCGGCAAGGCCGACCGCTTCCACGCCGACCTGCCGCAGCGCGAGTACGACATCGAGAAGGCGAAGGAGCACCTGAAGAAGGCGGGGCTCGAGACGTTGCAGGTCGACCTGCACGCGGCCGACGCGGCCTTCCCGGGCGCGGTCGACGCGGCGATCCTGTACAAGGAGCAGGCGGCCCCGGCCGGCATCGAGATCAACGTCGTGCGCGAGCCGAACGACGGCTACTGGTCGAACGTCTGGATGGTCGAGCCCTTCAGCGCCGTCTACTGGGGCGGCCGGCCGACCGCCGACTGGATGTTCTCGATGGCCTACGCGGCGGGCGTGCCCTGGAACGACAGCTTCTGGGAGCACGAGCGCTTCAACGAGCTGCTCGTGGAGGCGCGTTCCGAGCTCGACGATGCGAAGCGCCAGGAACTCTACACCGAGATGCAGGAGATCGTGATGGACGAGGGCGGCGTCATCGTGCCGATGTTCAACAACTACATCATGGCGCTCTCGGACAAGGTGGGGCACGGCGAGGTCGGGAACAACTGGGCCCTGGACGGCTTCCGCGCGGTCGAGCGCTGGTGGCTCGAGGAGTGACCCGGGGCTGAAGCCGACGACGGGGCCCGGCGGGCGGCCGGGCCCCGCGCCTTTTCGGGGAGCGGCGGAGTGGTGGGAGGTCCGGCACGCGGGCTGATGCGCGCACCCGCCCCTGTCAGGCCAGGTTGCGCGGGACCGCCTCGTCCCAGGTCTCCTCGTGCACCAGCTCCTCGCCCTCCCACGCGCGCAGCCGGGCCTCAACGTGGAAGCGCCGGGCGTCCGAGGTCAGGACCGTGTCCGTCTCTGTCCTCACCGACCAGTCGCCGCGGGCAAGGCCGATCTCCCAGCGCGTCTCGGCCCTGACCGTGGACGGGTCCTCGTGGCCGATGCCGTAGCGCTCGAACCCCTGCTTGCGGACAGTCAGATCGATGTCCGGGATGCGGAACGCGCCCACGCCGTCCGCGACCTCGAGCGTCGTGGTCTCCTCGCCCGCGTCGCGGACGACCCGCCAGAAGCGCATCGGCGGCTCCAGCGTCTCGGTCTCGAGCGCCGGCGCCCGCTCGACGGGCGGGAAGGGGGCCAGATCGGCGTCGGTGCCGGGGTCCACGCGGAGCGGCAGCTCGAGCCGACAGTCGGCGGGGTGGAGGCGCATCGTCACCGGCTCGGGCGCCGGCCAGACCAGCGGGAAGTAGCTGGTCGAGATCGCGAGGCGGATCCGGTGCCCGGCCGCGAAGCGCTGGGCCACGGGCTTGAACGGCACGCGCACGGTGTAGCGGCGGCCGGGCTCGAGCGGCTCCGGCGCCTCGTGGCCGCAGCGGTGGGTCAGGTTGAGCACGCCCCACGCGACGCGCGTCGCGGCGCCGTCGGGCGCCACGTCGACCAGCCGCGCCGCCACCTGCGCCACCGGCCGGTCGACCTCGAGCGTGAGGGCGAGGTTCGCGTCGCCCGCCATCTCGAGCGGCTGGGGGAGCGGCTCGGTCTCGAAGGTGAGGCTCCCCGCGTCGTCGGGCCGCTGGTCGGTCGGCTGGTCGCCGGGCTGGGCGTAGGAGCACCACTTGCCGCCAGCCATGCCGACATCGAGGGGCGAGCGGTGGCTGACAGGCCGGTCCGGCAAGGGCGGCGGCGCTCCGCCCTCGGCCACCGGCACGAGCCGGCCGTCGGACGACAGCGCCAGCGGCTCGCGGATCACGTGCGGCGACGGCCAGGAGGGCTCGGCGACCCAACGGCCCGCGCGCTCGGCATAGTGGCCGCGGGGGGGCGCGCTCTCCTGCATGAAGAGGCGCAGCATCGGCTCGTCCATGACGCCGGTGTCGCGGCCCTTCAGCCAGTGGTCCCACCAGCGGAGCGCCTCCTGCAGGAAGCCGATGGCGGGGCCTGGCTCGCCGATATGCGGGTACTTGTGCGCCCAGGGGCCGATCAGGCCCTTCCGCGGCCCGGGGAGGTGCTCGCAGAGCCGGAAGACGGCGCGGCAGTAGCCGTCGGCCCAGCCGCCGACCGCATAGACCGGCACCTCGATGTCCGAGTAGGCCTCCGAGACCGAGCCGTGCTTCCAGAAGTCGTCGCGCGCCTGGTGCTCGAGCCAGTTCCTGAGCCAGAGGCCGCTGCCGCGCAGGCGCTCGAGCCAGAGCTCGCGCCAGTCCTCGCGGTGGCGCGGGTCGGGCGGCAGCGTGTTCCGCCCGAACATGATCGAGCCCCAGGAGACCTGATCGATCAGCATGCACCCGCCCATGTAGTGGATGTCGTCGGCATAGCGGTCGTCGGTCGAGCAGACGGTGATGACCGCCTTCAGCGCGGGCGGGCTGAGCGCCGCCACCTGCAAGCCGTTGAAGCCGCCCCAGGAGATGCCGATCATTCCGACGTTGCCGTCGCACCACGGCTGCTCCGCGATCCAGGCGATGGCGTCGCGGCCGTCCTCGAGCTCCTGCTCCAGGTACTCGTCCCGCATCAGCCCCTCGCTGTCGCCGGCGCCGCGCAGGTCGAGGCGGACGACCGCGTAGCCGTGGCCGGCGACATAGGGGTGCATGCCGGCGTCCCGCCCGGCGGTCAGATCGTTCTTGCGGTACGGGATGTATTCGAGGACCGCGGGCACGGGGGCGTCCTCCGCCCCCTCCGGCAGCCAGATGCGGGCGGCGAGGCGGCAGCCGTCGGGCATCGGCACCTCGACATGCTCGAGCTCGCGGACCTTGAACGGGAAGTCGCGGATCTCGGTCATGGAGCCTCCGTGGTTCGGGCCGGATTGGGTTGGTGGCACACTCGGCGGGGCGTGGCAACGGCCCGCGCCGCTCGGGCGCGGACGGCCGGAGCAAGGGGCCGTTCGCCCCCCTTGACCCCCGCCGATACGGGGCACAAAGACGGGCGCAGGGCGGAGCGGAGGAGATGGCGGTGCCGGCCGGGGCGGCGTTCGAGGGCAGGCGGTGAACCCGGCGTTGTGGCTCGTGCGGACCGCGCGGCGGGTGCCGGAGGCGCCGGCGCTGATGACCGGCACTCGGGTCGATTCCGATTACGCCCGCTTCGTCCGGCGCGCGGCGGCGATCGGGGCCTCGCTTCGGGACCGACACGGTGTCGACC
>DATKCY010000303.1:0-2255 GCA_035512995.1 Thermohalobaculum sp. | reverse complement strand
TCGACACCATCGCCCGCCAGTCCGACGAGCAGTCGGGCGCCCACTCGATCCGCGAGCTCGAGCGCATCCGCGACGACAACCTGATCGCGATCATGCAGGCGCTGAAGGCCAACGACTGGGGCGCAGGCCGCGTGCTCGCCGACTACGAGCGCATGCTGTTCGAGCGGGGCGCCGTCCGCCAGGCGGAGCCGGACCTTTCCCGCCCGATCCTGACGGTCGAGCGCGCGGTGCCCCCCGACTGGACCGACTACAACAACCACATGAACGAGGCGCGCTACGGCCAGCTCTTCTCCGACGCCACCGACGCGCTGATGCGGCTGATCGGCGCCGATTCCGACTATGTCGCGCGCGGCCTCAGCTACTTCACGGTCGAGGGGCACATCCGCTTCCTCGACGAGGTGGCGGCGATGGAGCCGGTCCGGGTCGAGACGCAGGTGCTGGCGGGCGCGGGCAGGAAGCTGCACCTGTTCCATGAGCTCCGCCACGGCGACGGCCGCCTGCTCGCGACCGGCGAGTACATGCTGCTGCACGTGAGCCTCGAGAGCCGCCGGAGCTGCGAGCCCGAGGCGGCGGTCGCCGAAAAGCTCGGGGAGATCGCCACCCTCCACGCCGCGCTCCCCGCGCCCGAGGGCGCCGGCCGCGCGATCGGGGCCGGGCGGTGAGGCCCGGTGTCCTCGCCCGTCCGCCCGCGGGCGAAGCGCTGATCCGCGACGCCGTCGCCAGCCTTCTCGCCGCAGGCTCCGCGGCGCCCGCGACGCGGCGCCTGCGGGTGTGCTCGCTCGCCGCGGAGCGTCCGCTCCGAACGGCGGGAGGGACCTGATGCCCCCTGCCCCCGGCACCCGCGTGATCGTCACCGGCGGCGCCTCCGGCATCGGCCGCGCGATCGCCGAGGCCTTCGCCGCGGCCGGCGCGTGCCTCTGGGTCATCGACCCCGGGCTCGAGGCGCTCGACACCTGCCCCGACACATGGGGGCGCTCTCCGGTCGACGTCAGCGACGAGCAGGCGCTCCGCCAGGTTTTTTCGGGCATCGGCGAGCGCTGGGGCGGCGTCGACGTGCTCTGCGCGAACGCCGGCATCGCCGGCCCGACGGCGCCGGTCGAGCAGGTCGTGCTCGACGACTGGCGGCGCTGCGTGGCGGTCAACCTCGAGGGCGCGTTCCTCGCGGCAAAGCACGCGATCCCGCTGATGAAGCCGACCGGCGCGGGCGCGATCACGCTGACCTCGTCCACCGCCGGCCTCCACGGCTACCCGAACCGCGCGCCCTACGCCGCGGCGAAATGGGGCGTGATCGGCCTCATGAAGACGCTGGCGATGGAGCTCGGCCCCTTCGGCATCCGCGTCAACGCCCTCTGCCCGGGCGCTGTCGAGGGGCCGCGCATGGACGGCGTCCTCATGCGCGAGGCCGCGGCCAAGGGCATGACGGTCGACGCGGTGCGCGCGGGCTATGCCGCCGGGACCTCGATGCGCCGGTGGGTGACGGCGGACGACGTGGCGGCGATGGCGCTCTTCCTCGGCTCGCCCGAGGCGCGGCTGATCTCGGGCCAGGCGATCGCGATCGACGGCCACACCGAGAATCCCGACCCGAAGCCGGGCAGCCCCTGACGGCACCGCTTGACGCCGGTGCCCGCTCCGGTCCACGCCACGATCCGGACCCCCGAGCCCTCCTGGAGCGCGCCCATGCATTTCGGCCTGACCGAGGAACAGGAGATGATCGTCTCGACGGTGCGCCGCTTCGTCGAGGCGGAGATCTACCCGCACGAGCGGGAAGTCGAGCGGACCGGCGAGGTGCCGCCCGAGCTCGCCGAGAAGATCAAGGCGAAGACGCTCGAGCTCGGCTTCTACGCCTGCAACTTCCCCGAGGAGGTCGGCGGCGCCGGCCTCGACCATCTCGACTTCGCGCTGGTCGAGCGCGAGCTCGGTCGCGGCTCGATGGCGCTGACGCACTTCTTCGGCCGGCCACAGAACATCCTGATGGCGTGCGAGGGCGAGCAGCGCGAGCGCTACCTGCTGCCGGCCGTCCGCGGCGAGCGCATGGACGCGCTGGCGATGACCGAGCCCGGCGCCGGCTCCGACGTCCGCTCGATGAAGTGCTCGGCCCGGCGAGACGGCGGCGACTGGGTCGTCAACGGCACCAAGCACTTCATCTCGGGCGCCGAGCACGCCGACTTCGTCATCGTCTTCGTCGCGACCGGCGAGGACCAGACGCCCAAGGGCCCGAAGAAGCGGATCACCACCTTTCTCGTCGACCGCGGCAC
>DATKCY010000302.1:0-2720 GCA_035512995.1 Thermohalobaculum sp. | reverse complement strand
TACCTGGCGCTGCCCGACGAGCCGCGCTGCGAGCTCCTCTACGGCAGGTTGCAGTTGATGGCGGCGCCGACGGTGCGGCATCAGGACGTCGTGGGGAGGATCTTCCGCGTCCTGCTCGACCTCGCAGATCACAGCGGCGGTCGGACCGTCGTTTCTCCGGTCGACGTGGTGTTGGCCGACCACTCGATCGTTCAGCCCGACGTGATCTACGTCAGTAGGGAGCGCTCCTCGATCGTACGCAGTCGAGTCGAGGGGGCGCCCGACCTCGTGGTCGAGATTCTCTCCCCGGGCACCGCTCGCCACGATCTCGGCGAGAAGCTTCGCCTCTATGCAGAATCCGGAGTGGCCGAGTACTGGATCGTCGATCCGGGCCTCGAGACCTTCGAGTTCCTCGAGCGCGACGGCGACTCGTTCCGCCTGCGCCTCCCGGAGGGCGGGGTCTACCGATCGATCGCAGTCGCCGGCCTGGAGCTCGACCTCGAGGCGTTCTGGCGCGCCGTGCCGGGCTGACACCGGAAGCTGACCCGCCGCCCGGCGCGGCGGAGTCATCGGCGAAATCTCAGGCCGCGCTCATGGCGTGGAGCGCCCGCCGCGTGCATCCTCGGCCGGCTTATGCTGCGCCGTGGCGATGACCAGAGGCCGGATGACGAGAAGCCGACAGCTCCGCTTCGGCGACTACGAGCTCCAGCCGGACACCGGCGAGCTGCGGCGTGTGGACGGCGCGCCAACCGGGCCGACGGCGGAGGCGGGGGCCGTGGTCCGGCTCGCGCCGCAGCCGGCGAAGCTGCTCGCCATGCTGCTCGAGCGGCGGGGAGCGCTCCTCGAGCGCGACGAGATCCGCCGCGCGCTGTGGCCGGAGACCCACGTCGACTTCGACCAGAGCCTCGCCTTCTGCATGCGCCAGCTCCGCGCTGCGCTCGAGGACTCGGCGGCGGCGCCGAGGTACATCGAGACCCTGCCGCGGCGGGGCTTCCGTCTGCTGGTTGCCGTAACGGAGCTCGAGGGTCAGAGCGGTCCGGGCTCGACGGAGCGCCCGAGCGGCGCGAACCGACCGAGCCGGCGCTCACGCGCGATCGTCGGGCTGGCTGCGGCAGCGCTGCTCGCCGCCGGCGGCCTGACCGCGCACCGGCTCCTCGCCCCGGCGTCGAGACCCGTCCGCCTCGCCATCATGCCCTTCGAGCTCGCGGCCGTCGACGCCGGGGACGGCTCTCGCCTTGCCCGGATCTCGGAGTGGCTGGTCGTCGAGCTGGCGCGCGAGCCGTCGCGGCTCGAGGTGATCGGTCCGCGGACGACGGCCGCTTATCACGGCACACCGTTCCCCGATCTCTCCGGCCTCGGGCGCGACCTGGAGATCGACTACGCGATCAACTGCAGGTACCTCGGCGAGGGCGGGGAGCCCACGCTCCTCGTCGAGCTGATCCGGCTCGACGACGGCGCCCACCCCTGGGTCGACGGCTTCGGTGCGGCACGCCCCTGGCTGGAGGTGGCCGAGACCGTGCGGGCCGGGGTCGAGGACGCCCTCCTTCCCTCTCGTTGACCCGTGTCCCTCTGCCGCGGGGCGCGCGCCACGCGGCAGCGCCTCGTCTTCCACTGCGAAAGGAGGCTTCGATGAGCCACGACGTTCTGAATCGCCGCAGCCTGCTCGCCGCCGCCGGGACCCTCGGCACCTTCTTCGCCGCTCCACGCGCGGGCGGCGCGGAGGACGAGGGAGCGCCGCGCACGATCCACGACGACTATCCGACGCAGGAGCCCGCCGCGGTGCGCGAGGTGGTCGCCGCCGCGCACACCCGCATCGAGCGGGTGCGCGAGCTGGTCGAGGCGCGTCCGGAGCTCGCGAACGCCGCCTGGGACTGGGGCTTCGGCGACTGGGAGTCGGCGCTCGGCGCCGCGTCGCACATGGGACGGCGAGACATCGCCGAGCTCCTGCTCGCGCACGGCGCGCGGCCCGATCTCTTCACCTTCGCCATGCTGGGCAACCTCGCGGCGGTGCGCGCCGCGGTGGACGCGATGCCCGGCGTCCAGACCCGGCGCGGGCCGCACGGCATCACGCTCCTGGCCCACGCCCGCGCGGGCGGCGCTGGGGCGAGCGAGGTCGCGGCCTACCTCGAGGCGCTCGGCGACGCCGAGCCGGCCTATGCCTCTGCGCAGCCCACTCAGCAACAGGCTGCCGAGGTCGCCGGCACGTACGTCTTCGGCGACGGCGAGAACGATCGCTTCGTCATCGAGGTAAGCGATCGCGGCGCCCTCGTCCTGCGCCGCGGCGACGCTTCGCACCGCCAGCTCTTCCACCTGGGTGGGCTCGAGTTCCATCCCACCGGCGCGCCCTCGGCGCGCATCCGTTTGCTGCCGGCGGCCGGCGCTCCGGCGCGGCTCGAGATCCACAACCCCGGCCTGGTGCTGACCGCGATCCGCCGCGCGGCGCCGTAGAGCCGCGCGGTTCCCACCCCGGGTCTACCGGGGCGCCTATACCGTGACCCCGGACGGCGAGCGCTTCCTGATCGAGAGCCTCGACCCGGACGCGGATCCGTCGGCGATCACTGTCGTTCTCGACTGGACCCGGGCTCTCGCCGCACGGCTCCGCCCGGCGAGCTCTCAGCGACGTCGCCGAGGGCGTCCGGGATGGGCGATCCTTCAGGACCAGAATGCTAGTCTGTTCTCGACTTGCCGCTCACCGCCGTGACCGCTCTCGACCCGAGCCGTCACGAGATCAGCCACCGCTG
>DATKCY010000301.1:0-6894 GCA_035512995.1 Thermohalobaculum sp. | reverse complement strand
CAGCGCGCCGGCGCCGGTCGGCACGTCGGTCAGCAGGTCGCGCACCAGCCCGAGCGCGAAGACGGCCAGCAGCGGCGTCGAGCCGGGCCGTCGGGCCGTCCAGTAGACGATGACGCAGAGCAGCAGGTCGGGCGAGGGCGGCGCCGACGGGCCGATCCCCAGCGGCGCCGCCTCGACATAGATCGCCAGCAGCCCCAGGACCGACATCAGCCCCGTCCGCGCCAGCCGCGCGACGTCGAGAAGCGGCGCGTCCGCCATCAGTTGCTCGCGGTGCCGGCGAGGTTCGGTTCGGCCGCCTGCACCTCGGCGCCGGCCGGGTCGGCGGTCGCGCCGGGGCGGGGCAGGACCAGGTCGCCCGGCTGGTCGATGCCGGTATCGGGCTCGTAGCGCAGCAGGCGGACGAACTCGAGCCGGGCATAATCGGCCAGCAGCGATACGCGCCAGGTGCCGGACGCCGTGGCGACGACGTGCCCGACCGGCAGGTCAGGGGGGAAGACGCCGCCATCGCCGGTCGTCTCGACCAGGTCGCCGGGCTGGATGCGCTCGCCGGCATCGAGGAATTCCAGCTTCGGCAGGGCCGTGCCGTCGCCCGACAGCATGGCGCGCCGCGCGCCGGGCTGGATGATGACCGGCACGCGGCTCGAGAAATCGGTCAGCAGCAGCAGCCGCGAGGCGCGCGCGCCGACGCCCACGACGCGGCCGACCAGGCCCAGCCCGTCCACCGCGGCGGCGCCGTCCTCGATCTGGTCGCTGCGCCCGACATTGACCAGCACCGCCTCGCGGAACGGGCCGCCGCTGTCGGCGATCACGTCGCCGGCGACGAAGGTCGTGCGCGGCGGCAGGCGGACGTTGTTGAGCGCGCGCAGCTGCGCGTTCTCCTCCTCCAGCAGCCGCGCCCGCTCGCGCCAGCTGCGCAAGCTCTGGATCTCGCGCCTGAGCGCCCGGTTCTGGTCGTAGACGTCGATGAACTCGCG
Organism: Thermohalobaculum sp.; assembly: GCA_035512995.1. Taxonomy (GTDB): domain Bacteria; phylum Pseudomonadota; class Alphaproteobacteria; order Rhodobacterales; family Rhodobacteraceae; genus Thermohalobaculum. Next base: position 5,920 of record DATKCY010000301.1, on the reverse strand, counting down.
ATAGTCGCGCCCGACATGCCAGGCGAAGTCGAGCGGGCCGTTCACCATGCTCATCGACGGCGCCAGCGTGTCGATCACCGACATGCGGACGCGCTCGAGGCGCGGGTTGTCGGTGCGCCAGAGAATCAAAAGGGCGAGCGAGACGAGGACGATGAGGCCGAGCAGCAGGCGGTGAACGGTCCGGGTCAGGGCCCTGTCCGGGCTTTCGGCCGGCAGTGGCATGGCTCAGTCTCCCGGGCGGGGCCTCACGCGCTGACCTTCATCACGTGGCCCAAACGGTCCATGTGCTCGAGCGCGCGGCCGGTGCCCAGCGCGACGCAGTGCAGCGGCTCCTCGGCGACAGAGATGGCCAGCCCCGTCTGTTCGCGCAGCGAGAGGTCGAGATCGCGCAGCAGCGCACCGCCGCCGGCCAGCATGACGCCGTTGTCGACGATGTCGGCGGCCAGGTCCGGCGGCGTCGCCTCCAGCGCCACCATCACCGCCTCGACGATCTGCTGCACGGGCTCGGCCAGCGCCTCGGCGATCTGCGCCTGGTTGATCTCCTGCTCCTTCGGCACGCCGTTCAGGAGGTCGCGGCCGCGGATCACCATGGTCTCGCCGACGCCGTCGGCCGGCATCCGCGCGGTGCCGAGCTCCTTCTTGATGCGCTCGGCCGTCGCTTCGCCGATCAGCATGTTGTGCTGGCGGCGCAGGCTCGAGATGATCGCCTCGTCCATCTTGTCGCCGCCGACCCGGATCGAGCGGGCGTAGACGATGTCCGAGAGCGAGAGCACCGCGACCTCGGTCGTGCCGCCGCCGATGTCGACGACCATCGAGCCGGTCGGCTCGGTGATCGGCATGCCGGCGCCGATGGCGGCCCCGATCGGCTCCGGGATCAGGAACACCCTGCGCGCGCCCGCGCTCATCACCGACTGCTCGATCGCCCGCTCCTCGACCGCGGTCGCGCCGTAGGGGACGCAGACGACGACCTGCGGCTTCGCGAACATCGAGTTCGGCTGCACCTTGCGCATGAAGTGCTTGATCATCTCTTCGGCGACCTCGAAGTCCGCGATCACGCCGTCGCGCATCGGGCGGATCGCCTGGATCGAGCCCGGCGTGCGGCCCAGCATCAGCTTGGCGTCCTCGCCGACCGCCTTGACCTGCTTCTTGCCCTGGATCGTCTGGAAGGCCACGACCGAGGGCTCGTTCAGCACGATGCCCTTGCCCTTGACGTAGACCAGCGTGTTCGCGGTCCCGAGATCGATCGCCATGTCGCTTGAAAAGACGCCGAAGAGTCCGCCGAACATTGGAGGCCTTTCAGATGAATGTGCCTGCTCTGAGGAGGGCGGCCGAGCCTTGTCACGACCCTCACGGCGCGCCTGCCGTCACCTTGGTTCACGCTTATAGGCAAGTGCCGGGAGCCACGCAAAGGGAAAGCGGGCAGGGGCGGCTCAGCCCCCGTTCGCGAGCGCCTGCAGCACCCGCGCCCAGCTCCGCGCGCCCCTGGTGAAGCTCTTGAGCTCGTACTTCTCGTTCGGCGAGTGGATGCGGTCGTCCTCGAGGCCGAAGCCGATCAGCAGGCTGTCGATGCCGAGCCGCCGCTTGAACTGCCCCACGACCGGGATCGAGCCGCCGCAGCCGATGAAGCTCGCCTCGTGTCCCCACTCGTCCGACAGCGCCTTCCGCGCCCGCTCGAATGCCGGGTCGTCGAGCGGCATGGTGATCGCGCTGCTCGCGCCGTGCCCGGCGAACTCGACCTTGCAGTCCGCGGGCACCCGCTCCTGCACGAACGCGCGGAAGCTCTCGCGGATGGCGTGCGGGTCCTGCTCGCCGACCAGCCGGAACGAGACCTTGGCGCTCGCCTTCGACGGGATCACGGTCTTGAAGCCGGCGCCGGTGTAGCCGCCCTGGATGCCGTTGACCTCGGCGGTCGGCCGCGACCAGGTGTGCTCGAGCGCGGAGTATCCCTGCTCGCCGACCGGCTCGGCGAGCCCGATCTCGCCGAGGAAACGCTGCACCTCGAAGCCGAGCCCGTGCCACTGCTGCCGCACCTCCGGGCTGAGGTCGGGCACGCCGTCGTAGAAGCCCGGGATCTGCACGCGGCCCTGTCCGTCGTGAAGCTGCCCGAGCACGCGCGCGAGCACCGTGATCGGGTTCGCCGCCGCGCCGCCGTAGAAGCCGGAATGCAGGTCGCGGTCGGCCGCCGTGATCGTGACCTCCTCGCCGAGCAGCCCGCGCAGCATCGTCGTGATCGCCGGCGTGTCCCGGTCCCACATGCCGGTGTCGCAGACCAGCGCGACATCGGCGGCGAGCTCGGCGGCGTGGCTCTCGAGGAACGGGGGCAGGTTCTCGCCGCCCGACTCCTCCTCGCCCTCGAGCACCACCGTCACCCGGCAGGGCAGGCGCCCCGTCTCCGCCTTCCAGGCCCGGCACGCCTCGATGAAGGTCATGAGCTGGCCCTTGTCGTCCGAGGTGCCGCGGCCGAACAGGTACTCGGTGCCGTCGTCGCGACTGCGCACCTGCATCTCGAACGGGTCGCCCTCCCAGAGCTCGAGCGGGTCGACCGGCTGCACGTCGTAGGGGCCGTAGAAGAGCACGTGCGGGCCGTCGCTCTCGTGGTTCTTCGCCAGCACGATCGGATGCCCCTCCGTCGGCACCGCGCGCGCCTCGAAGCCGATGCTCTCGAGGTCCTCGACCAGCCAGTCGGCGGCGCGGGCGCACTCTCCGGCATAGGCGGGATCGGTCGAGATCGAGCGGCAGGCGACGAGCGCGGAAAGGCGCCCGAGCGCGGCGTCGCGGTCGGCGTCGAGACGGGCGAGGACGGACTCGAGGGCGCTCATGGGGCAGGCCTCCTGGGGCAGGGACGGGGACCGGTCTCCGGGAGATTCGGATCGCGCGGACCCTAGACCGAAGCGGGATCGGCAGTCACGCCCGCGCGATCCAGCCGCCGCCGAGGACGCGGCTGCCGTCGGGCGCGTAGAAGACGCAAGCCTGACCGGGCGCGACGCCTTCCTCGGGCGCCAGCAGCTCGACCTCGGCAGCGGCGCCCCCGAGCGCGCGCAGGCGGGCCGGCACCGGCGGGCGGGTCGAGCGCACCTTCACCTCGACCTCCTCGGCCTCCGCCGCCGAGAGCGGGCGGTCGCCGAGCCAGTTTACCTCGGTCAGCGGCACGCGCCGGACGCCCAGCGCCGCGCGCGGGCCCACCACCACGCGCCGCATCTCCGGCTCCAGCCGGACGACGTGGAGCGGCGGCCCGCCGCCGAGCCCGAGCCCGCGGCGCTGGCCGATCGTGTAGTGCAGCACGCCCTCGTGCCGGCCGAGGACCCGGCCCTCGAGATCGACGATCTCGCCCGGCTCGGCCGCGCCCGGCCGCAGCTTCTCGATCACCGCGGCGTAGTTGCCCGACGGCACGAAGCAGATGTCCTGGCTGTCGGGCTTCTCCGCCACGGGCAGGTCGAGGGCCGCCGCCATCGCCCGCGTCTCCTGCTTCGAGGCAACGTCCCCGAGCGGGAAGCGCAGATAGTCGAGCTGCCCGGCCGTCGTCGCGAACAGGAAATAGGACTGGTCGCGCACGGGGTCGGCCGCACGGTGCAGCTCCGGCCCCGCCCGGCCCTCGACCCGGCGGACATAGTGGCCGGTCGCCAGGCAGTCGGCACCGAGCTCGCGCGCCGTCTCGAGCAGGTCGCGGAACTTGACCCGCTGGTTGCAGCGCACGCAGGGAATCGGCGTCGCCCCGGCCAGGTACTGGTCGGCGAAGTCGTCGATCACGCTCTCGCGGAACCGGCTCTCGTAGTCGAGCACGTAGTGCGGGAAGCCGAGCCGCTCGGCCACGCGGCGGGCGTCGTGGATGTCGCGGCCGGCGCAGCAGGCGCGCGCGCGCCCGACCGCGGCGCCGTGGTCGTAGAGCTGGAGCGTGATCCCGACGACGTCGTAGCCCTCGCGCGCGAGCCGGGCGGCGACGACCGAGCTGTCGACGCCCCCCGACATCGCGACGACGACCCGGGTCCGGGCCGGTGCGCGCGGAAAGCCCAGCGAATTCGTGCGGCCCGGGGCGGGGTCGGGGCCGGCTCCGTGCCAATTCAAGACCCCACAGCCCCGGGCGTCCGTTTTCGGGACGGTGGTCATCGGTTCATTTCTCTTTAATCGCAGAGACATAGCGTGCCCAAATGCGAAACGGGGCGGCGGGAGCCCATGAAAGATAGCGATCGGACGGAGTTTGTCATCGGTCCCGACGGGGAAAGAATGACGTTGGCGGACCTGCCCGCGCCCGGCATCCGCCGCTGGGTCCCGCGCCGAAAGGCGCGGGTGGTCGCCGCCGTCGAGGGAGGGCTGATCACGGCCGAAGAGGCCTTTCGGCGCTACGACATCTCGGAGGAGGAGTACCTGTCGTGGCGGGAGCATCTCTCAAGCCACGGTCTCAGGGGCCTGTGCGTGACCCGGCTCAATGCGGTCCGCAGCTCGTCCGGGTGACCCGCGAGACTATTTTTTCCCTGGAGCCGTCAGCGCCGGTTACCAAGAGTTAACCGTTTCCGGTAAGGATTGGCTAAGCGATCCAACCGGGGAGGGATGGTAACGGCATGCGAATTCTCCTCATCGAGGACGATCCGTCGATGGCGGAGAGCATCGAGCGGATGCTCACCAGGGCCGATCTGAACACCTACGTGACCGACTCAGGCGAGGAAGGCGTCGAGCTCGCGAAGCTCTACGACTACGACATCATCGTGCTCGACCTGACCCTGCCGGACATGGACGGCTACGAGGTGCTGCGCAAGCTCCGCCTCGCCCGGATCGAGACGCCGATCCTGATCCTGACGGGGCAGGAGGGGACCGAGGCGAAGCTCAAGGGCTTCGGCGCCGGCGCCGACGACTTCCTGACCAAGCCGTTCGACCGCGAGGAGCTGATCGCCCGCATCCACGCCATCGTCCGCCGCTCGAAGGGCCACGCGCAGTCGATCATCCAGACCGGCCGAATCGCCGTGAACCTCGACGCCAAGACCGTCGAGGCCGACGGCGCGCCCGTCCACCTGACGGGCAAGGAGTACCAGATGCTCGAGCTCCTCTCGCTCCGAAAGGGCTCGACGCTGACCAAGGAGATGTTCCTGAACCACCTCTACGGCGGCATGGACGAGCCCGAGGTGAAGATCATCGACGTGTTCATCTGCAAGCTGCGCAAGAAGCTCGCGGGCGCGACCGGCGGCGAGAACTACATCGAGACCGTCTGGGGCCGCGGCTACGTGCTGCGCGAGCCGGTAAGCACCCCGTCCGCCGCCTCCGCCTGAGCGGAACCGCCCTCGCGGCACGCGCTGGCCGCCGCCGGGCCCACGCCGGTCCTTCGGTCGGATCAGCGAATCAGCGAATCAGCGAATCATCGTGACACGGTGGGACGGAGCGTCCGCGCGCCGGCGCGCGGGGTTCCGTGCGTCGTCGCCGCGACGCCCAGCAGCCGCGACGCCCAGCACCGGCACCACGAGGTTCAGGACCGGGATGCTGAGCGGCACCGCCATCGCGATCCCGGCCGCAAGCACCTGCCCCCGTGCCGCCGGCGGAGCGCCGCGGCCTCGGCGGTCGGCAGGCGCCGCTCGGCGACGAAGGTGAAATACTCGCGGCCGAGCAGGTAGCCGTTCACGACGTAGAAGACGACGGGGGCGAGCGGCCCGGAGACGAGGTTGAGAATCAGCGCGAGCAGGTTCGCGCCCTCGACGATGCCGCCGCAGCATGGCGGTGATCGCCAACCCCTGGACGCCGATCTCGGGCACGGTCAGCTCCCCGACCCACGGGCGCGTGCTGCTGGTGCGCCGCCTGAACGAGCCCGACGCCGGCCTCTGGGGCTATCCCGGCGGCAAGGTCGAGTGGGGCGAGACGGTCGCGGACGCGGCCGTGCGCGAGCTTGCCGAGGAAACGGGGGGCCGGGGCGAGGCGGTTGGCGCGGTCCGCGCCGTGC
>DATKCY010000300.1:0-18032 GCA_035512995.1 Thermohalobaculum sp. | reverse complement strand
CGGCTCCTCGGCCTCGGCCTGCTGGCTCTCGCCCTCGGCCGGCTCCTCGCCCTCGGCCTGCTGGCTCTCGCCCTCGGCCTGCTGGAGCGTCACCGTCGGCTCGCCGGAGCGGACGAACTGGATCTGCGGCTCACCCTGCTGCATGATCTCGACGTTCGGCTCGGCCTGCTCGTAGGTCACCTTCGGCTCGGCGCGCTCGATGCTCACCTGCGCCTGCTCCTCGCTCTGCTCGAGGGTGACGACCGGCTCGCCCTGGCTGAGCTGAACCTGCGCCTTCTCAGCCGGGCGCGGCTCGGGCGTCTCGCCCTCCGCCACCGGCTCGATCGGCTCGCCCGTCGCGCGGTCTTTGATCCTGATGCCCTCGCTCTCGTCCGCACTCGTCACCGCACGAAGCTCCAGATCGAACGTCGGCGGGGTCTGCAACACCGTGACCTTCGGCTCAGTCTGCCGGACTTCCACCTGCGGCTGGGACTGCGTCACGTCGACGCCCGGCTCGGGCATGGTGATGATGATCTCCGGCGCCGGCTGCTCGATGCGGATCGTCGGCTGCGGAATCTCGACCTGGATGCTGGCCTGCTTCTCGCGGATCACGATCAGCGGCTGCTTCTCGCTGACCGTCACCTGCGACTGGCCCGGCCTCACGCTGATCTCGGCGCCCTGCTGCTCGAACTGAACCTGCGGCGGCTGCTGCTCGACGAAGACCTCGCCCTCGACCACGACCTCCTGCTCGACGACGACGCGCTCTTCCTCCGTGGCGACGGACTGCGTCTCCTCCGAGAGCTCGTCGTCCTGGGTGGCCTGCTGCTCGCCCTCGGCCTGCTCGCCCTCGGCCTGCTCGCCCTCGGCCGGCTCGCCCTCGGCCTGCTGCTGGTTCTGACCGACGACCTGCGCGCAGTCCTCCTCCACGTTCGCCTCGATGATGCTCCGGATCTCCTCCTCGGAGATATCGACCTCGAGGTTCTCTTCCTCGATGAGGACGTTGAGCTCGGCGCACGCCTCTCCCTCACTCTGGGCGTTCGCGGGCAGCGTAAAGGCTACCGGCGCGGCCAGGGCCGTGGTGAGGAGAGCCATTTTGAAGCTGGGGGTGCTCTTCATGATCGTGCCTTCCTGCGTGTCGGGTTCACATCATAGGGTGAAAGCCGGCAAACGCCGTAAGGAGCGGCCGGTTCCCGAGGCATAGCGAGAAAAAACTTAATACCGCCGACGGGGTTCCCGGCGGCCGGCGGGCCGAAGTTCACGAAGTCGTGTCGGATCAGGCGGCTGCGGCGAAGAGCACCCGAAAACCACGCGAGCGGCGGAAAAGTTGCGGGCCGCCACCCGCGCAGAGCGCGGCGCCCGCCGGCCCCGCTCAGCCCGGCGCCGGCGCCGAGGTCTTGAGCGGCGCCGAGCTGTCGCTCCCCGGCGGCAGGTCGGTGTGGGCCAGCACGCCGAGATAGTCGTTCAGCTTCTGGGTCGCGGGCTGGATCTGCTCCGGCCCCGCCTCCTCGACCGCGCCCCGCGCCTGCTCGATCCGCTCCTCCAGCCACGCGCGCGTCAGCTCCTGGTGCTCCATGCCGACCTCGGCCAGCACCGTCACCGTGTTGTCGTAGATCTCGGCGAAGCCGCCGCTGACGAAGTAGCGCGCCTCGTCCTGCCCACGCACGACGACATGGCCCGGGCGCAGCGTCGTCAGGAACGGCGCGTGGTTCGGCATCGCCGTCAGGTCGCCCTCCATGCCGGGCACCGTGACGGAGTCCGCCTCCACGCTCGCCAGCATGCGCTCGGGGCTTACCAGCTCGAACTTGACTGTATCGTCGGCCATTCCCGCCTCGTCCTCTCCGTCCGGTGCGCGGGGGCGTCGCCGTCCCCGCCGTCGGTCACGCGGCCTCGGACGCGATCCGCTGCGCCTTCTCGACCGCCTCCTCCATGTTGCCGACCATGTAGAAGGCCGACTCCGGCAGGTGGTCGTACTCGCCGTCCGCGAGCTTCTTGAAGCCCTCGATCGTCTCGGCGACCGGCACGTACTTGCCCCCGGTGCCGGTGAACACCTCGGCGACGAAGAACGGCTGGCTGAGGAAGCGCTGGATCTTCCGCGCCCGCGACACCGTCAGCTTGTCCTCTTCCGAGAGCTCGTCCATGCCGAGGATCGCGATGATGTCCTGCAGCGACTTGTAGCGCTGCAGGATGCCCTGCACCTTGCGCGCGACGTCGTAGTGCTCCTGCCCCAGGATGCCGGGCTCGAGGATGCGCGAGGTCGAGTCGAGCGGGTCGACCGCCGGATAGATGCCGAGCTCGGCGATCTGGCGCGAGAGCACCGAGGTGGCATCGAGGTGGGCGAACGACGTCGCCGGCGCCGGGTCGGTCAGGTCGTCGGCCGGCACGTAGATCGCCTGGACGCTGGTGATCGAGCCCTGCTTGGTCGAGGTGATCCGCTCCTGAAGCGTCCCCATGTCGGTCGCCAGCGTCGGCTGATAGCCGACCGCCGAGGGCATGCGGCCGAGCAGCGCCGACACCTCCGACCCCGCCTGCGTGAAGCGGAAGATGTTGTCGATGAAGAACAGCACGTCCGCGCCCGACTCGTCGCGGAACTGCTCGGCGAGCGTCAGGCCCGTCAGCGCGACGCGGGCGCGCGCGCCCGGCGGCTCGTTCATCTGGCCGTAGACCAGCGACACCTTCGACTCGCTCAGGTTGTCCAGCTTGATGACGCCCGACTCGATCATCTCGTGGTAGAGGTCGTTGCCCTCGCGCGTGCGCTCGCCGACGCCCGCGAAGACCGAGAAGCCGCCGTGACCGCGGGCGATGTTGTTGATCAGCTCCATGATCAGCACGGTCTTGCCGACGCCCGCGCCGCCGAACAGGCCGATCTTGCCGCCCTTGGCATAGGGCGCCAACAGGTCGACGACCTTGATGCCCGTCTCGAGCATCGCCTGCTCGGTCGACTGGTCGATGAAGGAGGGCGCCGAAGCGTGGATCGGACGGCGCTCCTCCGCCTCGACCGGGCCCTTCTCGTCGGTCGGCTCGCCGATCACGTTGATGATGCGCCCGAGCGTCGCGGGCCCGACCGGCACCGAGATCGGGCTGCCGGTATCCTTGACCTCCTGGCCGCGCACCATGCCGTCGGTGCCGTCCATGGCGATCGTGCGCACCGTGTTCTCGCCCAGGTGCTGCGCCACCTCCAGCACGACACGGTTGCCGTGGTTGTCCAGCTCCAGCGCGTTCATGATCGCCGGCAGGTGTTCGTCGAACTGCACGTCGACGACGGCGCCGATCACCTGCGTGACCCTTCCGACAGCTTCGGCCATCTTGTCTCTCCTTGAGCGGTTCAGAGCGCCTCGGCGCCCGAAATGATCTCGATGAGCTCGGTGGTGATCGCGGCCTGCCGGGTCCGGTTGTACTGGACGGAAAGCTTGTCGATCATGTCGCCGGCGTTGCGGGTGGCGTTGTCCATCGCGCTCATCCGCGCGCCCTGCTCGGACGCCGCGTTCTCCAGCAGGCCGCGGAAGATCTGGATCGCCACGTTGCGCGGCAGGAGCTCCCGCAGGATCTCCTCCTCGTCGGGCTCGTACTCGTAGTTGATCGGCCCCGTCTCGTCCTCGCCCTCGGGCACCTCGGCCGGGATCAGCTGCACCGCCGTCGGCTCCTGCGTCATCACGTTCTCGAAACGGCCGAAGAACAGGGTGGCCACGTCGAACTCGCCCTCGTCGAAGCGCTTGATGACGTCGCGCGCGATCTTTTCGGCCTGCTCGAAGCCCATCTGCTTGACCTCGGAGTGGTCGACATGGCCGACGAACAGGTCCGAATACATGCGGCGGAGCTGGTCGCGGCCCTTGCGCCCGACGGTCAGGATCTTGACCCGCTTGCCGGCCTCCTGCAGATCCTCGATCCGGTTCCGCGCGAGCTTGACGATCGACGAGTTGAAGCCGCCGCAGAGCCCGCGCTCGGCGGTGGCGACCACCAGCAGGTGCGTGTCGTCGCTGCCCGTGCCCGCCAGCAGCTTCGGCGCCGTCTGGCTGCCCTTGGCCGCCCGCGTCAGGTTCGCGAGCACGCGGTCCATGCGCTCGGCATAGGGGCGCGCGGCCTCCGCGGCCTCCTGCGCCCGGCGCAGCTTGGCCGCGGCGACCATCTGCATCGCCTGGGTGATCTTCCGGGTCGACTTGACCGAGTTGATCCGGTTTCTCAGGTCCTTGAGGCTGGCCATGCCGCCAGGTCCCTCCTATCGTCAGGCAGCCTTCAGTCGGCGAACGTCTTCTTGACGCTCTCGATCACCGACTTGATCGTGTCGGCGAGATCGCCCTCCACCTTGCGGTCGTTGTCGCGGATATCCTTCAGGAGGTCCTCCTGGTTGTCGCGCAGCTCGGCCAGGAGCGCCTCCTCGAACCCGCCGATCTTGGCCGTAGGCATGTCGTCCAGGTAGCCCTGCGTGCCGGCGAAGATCACGCAGACCTGCTCGGCGTTCGTCAGCGGCGTGTACTGGGGCTGCTTCAGCAGCTCGGTCAGCCGCTCGCCCCGGTTGAGCAGCCGCTGCGTCGCCTGGTCGAGGTCCGAGCCGAACTGCGCGAACGCCGCCATCTCGCGGTACTGCGCGAGCTCGAGCTTGATCGTGCCCGCGACCGACTTCATCGCCTTCGTCTGCGCCGCCGAGCCGACGCGGCTGACCGAGAGGCCCACGTTCACGGCGGGGCGGATGCCCTGGTAGAACAGGTCGGTCTCGAGGAAGATCTGCCCGTCGGTGATCGAGATCACGTTGGTCGGGATGTAGGCCGACACGTCGCCCGCCTGGGTCTCGATGATCGGCAGCGCCGTCAGCGAGCCGAAGCCGTTGTCCTCGTTGAGCTTCGCCGCGCGCTCGAGCAGCCGCGAGTGCAGGTAGAACACGTCGCCCGGATAGGCCTCGCGCCCCGGCGGGCGGCGGAGCAGCAGCGACATCTGGCGGTAGGCGACCGCCTGCTTCGACAGGTCGTCGTAGACGATCAGCGCCGCCATGCCGTTGTCGCGGAAGTACTCGCCCATCGCGCAGGCGGAATAGGGGGCGAGGTACTGCAGCGGCGCCGGCTCGGAGGCGGTGGCGGCGACGACGGTGGTGTACTCCATCGCCCCCGTCTCCTCGAGCTTCTTCACGAGCTGGGCGACGGTCGAGCGCTTCTGCCCGATGGCGACGTAGATGCAGTGCAGCTTGCCGAGCTCGTCGGTCGCGACGTCGTTGTAGTTCCTCTGGTTCAGGATCGCGTCCATCGCGACCGCGGACTTGCCGGTCTGGCGGTCGCCGATGATCAGCTCGCGCTGGCCGCGGCCGATCGGGATCAGCGCGTCGATCGCCTTCAGCCCCGTCGCCATCGGCTCGTCGACCGACTTGCGCGGGATGATGCCCGGCGCCTTGCGGTCGGCGACGTAGCGCTCGTCGGTCTCGACGTCGCCCTTGCCGTCGATCGGGTTGCCGAGCGCGTCGACCACGCGGCCGAGCAGCGCCTTGCCGACCGGCACCTCGACGATCGAGTTGGTGCGCTTGACGGTGTCGCCTTCCTTGATCGTGCGGTCGTCGCCGAAGATCACGATACCGACGTTGTCGGCCTCGAGGTTCAGCGCCATCCCCATGATGTTGCCGGGAAACTCGACCATCTCGCCGGCCTGGCACTTGTCGAGGCCGTAGACGCGGGCGATGCCGTCGCCGACCGAGAGCACCCGGCCGATCTCCGCGACCTCCGCCTCCTGACCGAAGTTCTTGATCTGATCCTTCAGGATCGCGGAGATTTCCGACGCCTGGATCGCCATCAGCCGACCTCTCTCATTGCATTCTCGAGTTGCGCGAGCCGCGAGCGGATCGAGGTGTCGATCATCCGCGAGCCCACCCTCACGACGAGGCCGCCGATCAGCGCCTCGTCCACCGTCACGTCCAGCTTCACCTCGCGGCCCGAGGCGCCCTTCAGCGTCTCGGCCAGCTTGCCCGCCTGCTCGTCCGTCAGCGCCTTCGCCGCGGTGACCTCGGCCGTCACCTCGCCCCGGTGCTCGGCCAGCAGCGCGCGGAAGTTGTCGATCACCTTCGGCAGCATGTAGATCCGGCGCCTGGCGACCATCAGCCCGACCAGGTTCCGCACAAGCTGCGACAGCCCCATCTTCTCGCCCACCGCCGCCAGTCCGCGGGACTGGTCCTCGCGGTCGTAGATCGGGCTCGCGATCAGCGTCCGCAGGTCGTCGCTCTCCTTCAGCGCCTGCCCCAGCGCGTCGAGATCGCGCTCGGTCTGCTCGAGCGCGTCCTCCTCGCGCGCGAGCCCGAACAGAGCGGTGGCGTACCGGCCGGCTGCGTCTGAAACCAGGATCGAGGTATCGGACACGGGCTGCCTTTCAGATTGGTCCCCGGGAGGGGCGGATGCGCATGCCCCCAGCGCCCGGACGGGCCGCCCGGACGGCGCGCGCGTTCGCTAGCACGGGCACAAGGGGCATGCAACATCCGGCGCGCCTGAGCGCCGCGCGGTTTGTCGCGTCGGGGGCGGGCGGAGGCAAGGCGGCCGGCCCCGGCCCGGCGCGGGCAGATCGTCGCAGCGGCGGCAGCGGCGGAGATGCCGTCACAGAAAGCTCTGCGGGTCGATATCGACCACCACGCGCACGGCGGACGGCACCTTCACCGCCGCCAGCCACTCCTTCAGCGCGTCCTGCAGCGCGACCCCCTTCGGCGCCTTGGCCAGCAGCCGCACGCGCGTCAGCCCGCGCACCCGCCCGATCGGCGCCGCCGCCGGCCCGAACAGCGTCACCTGCCGCCGGGCCAGCAGCGGGCCCGCGCGGCCGAGCGCGCCCGCGACCTCCCAGACCCGCGCCTCGTCGGCGCCGGAGACGATGATGCCCGCCAGCCGGCCATAGGGCGGCATCCCGGCGCGGTCGCGGGCGTCGGCCTCGGCCCGCCAGAACGCCTCCTCGTCGCCCGAGAGGATCGCGCGCATCACGGCATGGTCGGGCGTCGCCGTCTGCACCATCGCCGTGCCCGGCCGGTCCGCGCGCCCCGCCCGCCCGGCCACCTGCCGCAGCAGCTGGAACGTCCGCTCGGCCGCGCGCAGGTCGCCGCCCATCAGCCCCATGTCGGCGTCGACCACGCCCACCAGCGTCAGGTTCGGAAAGTTGTGCCCCTTCGCCACCATCTGCGTGCCGATGATCACGTCGGCCCCGCCGGCGGCGATGGCGGCAAGCCGCGCCTTCATCTCGGACGGCCCGCTGACCAGGTCCGAGGACAGCACCTCGATCGCGGCCGCGGGGAACAGCCCCCGCGCCTCCTCCTCGATCCGCTCGACGCCCGGGCCGATGACCGACAGCCGGTCGTCGCGGCCGCATTCGGGGCAGGCGCGCGGCAGCGGCTCGACGTGCCCGCACTGGTGGCAGAGGAGCTGCGCCCGGAACCGGTGCGCGACCATCCAGGCGTCGCAGTGCGGACAGCCGAAACGGTGACCGCAGGCCTGGCACATCGTCAGCGGCGCATAGCCCCGGCGGTTCAGGAACAGCAGCACCTGCTCGCCCCGCCCGATCCGGTGGCGCGCGGCCTCGGCCAGCGGCTCGCTGATCCAGCGGCCGCGGCCGGGGCTCTCGGCGCGCAGGTCGATCAGCCGGATCTCGGGCAGCACGGCGGCGCCGTAGCGCTCGGGCAGGTCGAGGCGCGCGTACTTCCCGCTCTCCGCGTTCGCCCAGGTCTCGAGCGACGGCGTGGCGGAGGCCATGACCGCCGCCGCCCCCTCGATCGCGGCGCGCAGCACGGCCATGTCGCGGGCGTTGTAGAGCACGACCTCCTCCTGCTTGAAGCTCGCCTCGTGCTCCTCGTCGATCACGATCAGGCCGAGGTCGGCGAACGGCAGGAAGAGCGCCGAGCGCGCGCCGACGACCAGCTTGCACGCCCCCGAGGCTGTGCCGTGCCAGACCCGCCGGCGCTCGGCGCCCGTCACGCCGTGGTGCCACTCGCCCGGCCGCGCCCCGAAGCGGGCCTCGACGCGGGCCAGGAACCCCGGCGTCAGCGCCACCTCGGGCACCAGCACCAGCGCCTGGCCGCCGGCCGCGACGCACTCGGCGACGGCCTCGAGATAGACCTCGGTCTTGCCCGAGCCGGTCACGCCCTTGAGCAGCGTCGCCGAGAACGCCCCGGCCGCCACCGCGTCGCGCAGCCGGTCGGCCGCCGCGGCCTGCGCCTCCGACAGGTGCTCTCCCTTCGCCTGCCCGAAGAGCGGCGGGAACGGCGCGTCCGCCGGCGCCTCGCGCGCCGCCAGCGTGCCGCCCTCGACCAGCCCCTTGACGACCGACGCGCCGACGCCCGCCAGCGCCGCGAGCTCAGCCTGCTGGAACCCCATCCCGGCGTGCTCCTCGAGCACCGCGAGCACGCGCCGGCGCGCCGGCGTCATCCGCGCGGGCGGCGGCCCGGCCAGGTGCACCAGCGTCCGCGTCGGGGCGGCACGCCCGAGGTCCGGCACCCGGGTCGCGAGGCGCAGCATCATGCCGGGCGGCGTCATCGTGTAGTCCGCCGCGCGCTCCAGGAAGCGGCGCATCGCGTCCCGCATCGGCGGCACGTCGAGCGCGCCCGTCACCTCCTTTAGCCGCGCCTCGGCCACCTCTCCCTCGCCCGGGCCCCAGACGACCCCGGCGGTCCGGCGGGGGCCGAGCGCCACCTCGACGAAATCGCCGGGCCGCAGGTGCAGCCCCTCGGGCACGCGATAGTCGAGCGGCCCCGGGAACGGCATCGGCAACATCACGGCAACACGTGCGCCCGGAGCGAAGACCGTCTCCGTCATCGCGCGGCCCCCGGGCTTGGCCGCACCGGGCCCGATCGGGTAGGGTCGCGGCCAAACGGACACGGGCAGGGCAGAGCCATGAAATTCTTCATCGACACGGCCGAGATCGACGAGATCCGGGACCTGAGCGAGACGGGGATGGTCGACGGCGTCACCACGAACCCCTCTCTCATCATGAAGTCCGGCCGCGACTTCCGCGAGGTCACGGCCGAGATCTGCGGCATCGTCCCCGGCCCCGTCTCGGCCGAGGTCACCGCGCTCGAGGCGCAGGCGATGATCGCGGAGGGGCGGGAGCTGGCGGGTATCGCGCCGAACATCGCCGTCAAGGTGCCGCTGACCTGGCCCGGGCTCAAGGCCTGCAAGACCCTCGCCGACGAAGGCACGATGGTCAACGTCACGCTCTGCTTCTCCGCCAACCAGGCGCTGCTCGCCGCGAAGGCGGGGGCCGCGTTCATCTCGCCCTTCATCGGCCGGCTCGACGACAACGGCCAGGACGGCATGGAGCTGATCGCCGACATCCGGCAGATCTACGACAACTACGGCTTCGGGACGCAGATTCTGGCAGCCTCGATCCGCACCGAGAACCACGTGAAGGAGGCCGCGAAGATCGGCGCCGACGTCGCGACGATGCCGCCGGGCGTGCTCCGCAAGCTCGCGCACCACGTGCTGACCGACAAGGGGCTCGAGGCCTTCCTCGCCGACTGGGCCCGGACCGGCCAGACCATCATCAGCAAGGAGCCGGTGGCGTGAACGGCGACCTCGGCACCGCCGCGCCCGGGTCGGCCTTCGAGATCGACGCCGAGGAGCGCGACCTGATCCGCTCGCTGATCCTGGCCGAGCCCGAGCTCGTGCTCGGCGACGACCAGGTGATGCGCCGCCTGATCGGCGCGAGCGACACCGGCGCCGCCGACGGGCGCCGCATCGTCGACCTGCGCGACCGGCTGGTCGAGCGGCTCGAGACCCGGCTGACCCGGCTCGTCCACACCAACCGCTCGGTGATCGCGGCCGCCTACGAGACGGTCGCCGGCACGGGCCAGCTCCACCGCGCGGTCCTCGACCTCATCGGCGCACCCGATCTCGGCGCCTGCCTGCGCGTGCTGACGCTCGAGACGCCGCTCCTGGTGGGCGTCGAGGAAGCGCGGCTCTGCCTCGAGGCGCATGTCGACCAGGTGCGCCCGGCCGACGAGCTCGGCCCCGGGCTCGAGGGCCGGGTGCTGGCGGTGCCCGAGGGCACGGCCGAGGCCTATCTCGCACTCGCCGGCGAGGTCTCGCCGGGCGGCGTCGTGCTCAGGCCGGCGGGCGAGGAGGCGGAGCTCCTGTTCGGCTACCCGAACCGCATCCGCTCCGAGGCGTGCCTGCGCCTCGACATGGGCGGCAGCGCCGGGCTGATGGTCTTCGGCGCCGCCGACCCCGACCGCTTCGGGTCCGACCAGGGGACCGACCTCCTGGCGTTCTTCGCGGGCGTCGTCGAGCGCGTGCTGCTCCGGCACCTGCAGGCCGCCGGGCGCATCGAGGCCTGATGGCCGAGCCCTCCGCCGGCGCCGCCGACCTCATGCGGCGCTGGCTCGACCAGCTCAGCGCCGTCCGCGGCAGGAGCGACAAGACGGTCGAGGCCTACCGCCGCGACGTCGCGGGCTATCTCGGCTTTCTCGGCGACCACCTCGGCGGGCCGGCCGGCCCGGCCACGCTCGGCGAGGTCACGCTGGCCGACCTCCGCGCCTGGATGGCGGCGGAGCGCGCCCGCGGCCTCTCCGCCCGCTCGCTCGCCCGCAGGCTCTCGGCGGTGCGCAGCTTCTACCGCTGGCTCGAGGCGGCCGAGGGCATCGACTGCACGGCGATCCAGATCGTCCAGAGTCCGAAGGTCCCCGCGCGCCTCCCCCGCCCCGTCGCCGCCGACAGCGCGCGCGCCCTGATCGACGCCGTCGGCGACGCTCCCGAGCCCTGGATCGCCGCGCGCGACCAGGCGGCGCTGACGCTGATCTGGGGCGCGGGGCTGCGCATCGCCGAGGCGCTGAGCCTGCGCCAGCGGGACGCCCCGCTCGGGCAGACGCTCCGGGTCCGCGGCAAGGGCGGGCGCGAGCGCGAGCTGCCGGTCCTGCCCGCGGCGCGCGACGCGGTCGAGCGCTACCGCGCGCTCCTGCCCCACGCCCCCGGTCCCGACGCCGCCCTCTTCCTCGGCGCCCGCGGCGGACCCCTCGGCCCGCGCATCCTGCAGAAGGCGATGGCCGGGGCGCGGATGGCGCTCGGCCTGCCGGCAAGTGCCACGCCGCACGCGCTCCGCCACGCCTTCGCGACCCAGCTGCTGGCCGCCGGCGGCGACCTGCGCGCGATCCAGGAACTGCTCGGCCACGCCTCGCTCTCCAGCACCCAGATCTACACCGAGGTCGACGAGGCGCGCCTGCTCGAGGTCTACGACCGCGCCCACCCGCGCCAGCGCGCCTGAAGTCGCATCTCTGCAACGGTCGCGGCGCCGGCGGGAACGCGGCCGAGGAACCCAATGCCCTCCCCGACGTTCCCCGCTCCGTCCGGTCCCGACCGGGGACCTTCTGACGGAGACGACGACTATGAGCAGGCACATCACTTCCACCGCCGTCGCGCTGGTCCTGGCGCTCGGCGCGGCGCCGCTCGCGGCGCAGACCGACGGCGGCGAGAGCGAGGGCTCGAGCGAGACCGAGGCCTCGACCACGTCCGAGGAGACCACCGACGCGACCGTCTCGGGCTCGCCCAAGGAGGACGACGCGGAGGCGGCGATGGCGTCCGACGACGCCGCCCGCATCGAGCTCGGCACGCTCACCTGCGAGCTGGCGGCGGTCACGAACGTGATCGTCTACGCCGAGGAGAGCTTCGACTGCGTGCTCGAGACCAACGAGGGCGAGATGATCGCCTACGAGGGCAACATCGAGAAGATCGGCGCCAACCTGCAGATCAAGACCGCCCAGACGCTGAAGTGGATCGTGCTCTCGTCGGTCTCGATGGACGAGCCCGAGGACCTGAGCGGCAGCTACTTCGGTGCGTCGGCCCAGGCGAGCCTCGGCGTCGGCGGCGGCGCCAACGTGCTGGTCGGCGGCTCGGGCGACAACTTCACGCTGCAGCCGATCAGCGTGACCGGGCAGGAGGGCCTCGGCGCGTCGCTGACCCTCGACAGCCTGACGCTGAGCCGCGCCGCAATGTAACGCACGGGCTCTTCGGCGGCGGGTGGAACCTCCACCCGCCGCCTGGCGTTCCATCCCGTTACGAAACCGTTTCAGCGGGGAGGGACGCGCCCCATGCTCCGTGCTTCGCTCAGAGGTGCCGCCGCCGCTGCCCTGCTCGCCGGCTGTGTGGCCGACACCAACGAGAACGACGTCGCCGACACCATCAGCGCGCCGCGGAACGTCGAGCTCGGAACCCTCACCTGCCGGCTCGCGGCGACCGAGAACCTGTTGGTCTACGCGCGCGAGAGCTTCGCCTGCACGTTCGAGGGCGACGACCGCACGACCAGCTACGCGGGCCGCGTGACCAAGGTCGGCGCGAACCTCCAGCTCAAGAACAACCAGACGCTCCGCTGGCTGGTGCTGGCGCCGGCCCGCTACGACGCGCCGGGGATGCTCGCGGGCAGCTATCTCGGCGCCTCGGGCGAGGCCTCGGTCGGCGTCGGCGCCGGCGCGAGGCTCCTGGTCGGCGGATCGGACGACGCGATCACGCTCCAGCCGCTCAGCGTCTCGACCACGACCGACGCGGTCGGCCTGTCGCTCACGCTCGACTCCCTGAAGCTCGACTATGTCGGCCCTGCCTGAGGGCTGCTGGCGGGCCTGCCCGAACGGCGGACAAGGTGGTCCCGGGTCAGGCCCGGGACCGCGCCAGCAAGTCCGGGTCCACGGCCCCCGGCATCATCCGGAGACGATCCCCGCTTCCGGCTCGGCGTCCACGGCCGCGCGAAGCGCCGCCATCTGCGTCTCGAGCGCCTGAAGCGCCCGCTCGTTCGTCAGCCGCCCGTCCTCGTCGAACTGCTTGCCCGAGTTCGGGATCGAGACCTCGGGCGTCACGATCAGCTTCGTGCGGAACGCGACGAGCATCAGGATCAGCAGGTATTGCGAGCGCTCGCCGCCGGCCTTGCCGGCCGCCGCCGACATGATCGCCACGGGCTTGCCGACCGTCGGCCAGGGTCGCGGCGTGCGGCTCAGCCAGTCGAGCGCGTTCTTCAGCACCCCCGGCGGCGCCTTGTTGTACTCGGGCGTCGAGATCACCACCGCGTCCGCCGCCCGCACCTGCTCGGCGAGGCGGGTCACCTCGGGCGGGATCCCCTCCGCCTCGAGGTCGGCGTCGTAGAGCGGCAGACGCAGGTCGGCGAAGGTGAACGCGTCCGGCCGGAACAGCCGCTTCGCCTCGTGCACGAGCTTCGTGTTCGTGCTTTCGGCGCGAAGCGCGCCGGAGATGCCGAGCAGGTGAGGCATCGGGTTCTCCTCGTGTGTCGGCGGGTTTTTCGGCCGCCCGGACCGCGGGCGGCTGCCACTCCCCCACACTGGGGGAGGACACGCCGCGGACGGGGACGGGACCGGCCGCCTCAGGCGTGGATGGCGCCGGTGTTGCAGGCGAGCGCCGCCTCGCGGACGGCCTCGGAATAGGTCGGGTGGGCGTGGCAGGTCATCGCCAGGTCCTCGGCGGCCGCGCCGAACTCCATCGCCACGCAGACCTCGTGGATCAGGTCGCCCGCGCCCGGGCCGATGATGTGGCAGCCGAGGATGCGGTCGGTCTCCTTGTCCGCCAGGATCTTGACGAAGCCGTCGGTGATCAGGTTGGCCTTGGCGCGGCCGTTGCCCATGAACGGGAACTTGCCGACCTTGAAGGCGGTGCCCGCGTCCTTCAGCTCCTCCTCCGTCTTGCCCACCGAGGCGACCTCGGGCCAAGTGTAGATGACGCCGGGGATCACGCCATAGTTCACGTGTCCGTGGCGGCCCGCGATCTCGTCGGCGACGGCCATGCCCTCGTCCTCGGCCTTGTGGGCGAGCATCGGGCCGGTGATGACGTCGCCGATCGCCCAGATGCCGTCTACCGTCGTGCGCCAGCGGTCGTCGGTCTTCACCTGGCCCTTCTCGGTCTTCTCGACGCCGACCTCCTTCAGGCCCAGCCCCTCGGTCACGGGCTTGCGGCCGGTCGCGACCAGCACGACGTCGGCCTCGAGCTCGTGCGCGCTGTCGTCCTTCTTCAGCTTGTAGCCGACCTTCAGCGCGTTGCCCGAGGCGTCGACGCCCTCGACCGCCGCGCCAAGCGTGAAGTCCATCCCCTGCTTCTTCAGGATGCGCTGGAAGTTCTTGGCGATCTCGCCGTCCTGGCCCGGCGTGATGTGGTCGAGGAACTCGACGACCTTTACCTCCGAGCCGAGCCGCGCCCAGACCGAGCCGAGCTCGAGCCCGATCACGCCCGCCCCGATCACGCAGAGCCGCTTCGGCACCTGGGTCAGCGCCAGCGCGCCGGTCGAGGTCACGATCCGCTTCTCGTCGACCTCGACGCCCTTGAGCGAGGTCGGCTCGGAGCCGGTGGCGATCACGATGCTCTTCGCCTTGTGCGTGGCGTCGCCGACCTCGACCTCGCCCGGCGCCGCGATCTTTCCCCAGCCCTTGAGGTAGTCGACCTTGTTCTTCTTGAACAGGAACTCGATCCCTTGCGTGTTCCCGTCGATCGCCTCCTGCTTGTACTTCATCATCTGGGCGATATCGACCGAGACGTCCTTGGCCTTGATGCCCATCTTGGCGAAGTTGCCCTGCGTCTCGTGCACCAGCTCGGAGGCGTGCAGCAGCGCCTTCGAGGGTATGCAGCCGACATTGAGGCAGGTGCCGCCGAGCGCGCCCCGCCCCTCGACGCAGGCGACCTTCAGCCCGTTCTGCGCCGCGCGGATGGCGCAGACATAGCCGCCGGGGCCGCCGCCGATGATGATGACGTCGTAATCGGCCATGGGCTCGCTCCTTGTCTCGATCGGCCTGCTGCCGGCGCCGGAAACGTGGGCTTCCACGCGCGCACCGCAAGAATGGTCCGCCCCGTCAGCCCGCCAAGCCGGCTGCGACCATGACGACCGTGGCGAGAAAACCCACGGCCCAGATCAGCGAGCGGACCCACGGGACCCCCGCGACGTAGGCCGGAACATAGAGGACGCGGGCCCCGAGATAAACCAGCGCCGCCGTCGCGGTCAGGTCCGAGGTCCGCCCGGCCCCCTCGACCACGATCACGGCCGCGGTGAACATCACGAGGCCCTGCAGATGGTTCTCGTAGGCCCGGTTCAGGCGTCCCACCTTCCGCGGCAGCTCCCGCGGCTCGTCCCGCGGCCCGACGAGCCAGCGGGTCGGCATGGTCAGGTTGGCGACGACGGAGAGGACGCAGACCTGGAGCGCGGCGAGCAAGACCGCGAGGGCGAGGACGAGGAGCTCGACGGTCATTTCGTGCATCGTCCGGGCAGGTCCGTGACTTCGCCGGACGCGCGATATATTCTCGCCCCATGAGCAGCCCCACGAAGAGCGATGACCGCGCCCGCTGGTGGAAGCGGCCCGAGCCGGACCAGCAGCCGCAGGACGGCTACGAGCACTGGCTTGCCGACGAGATCGAAGCGGGTCTCGCCGAACTCGACCGCGGCGAGGGCCTGCCGGCGGAGAAGGCCTGGAAGGCGCTCGGGCTCGAATGAAGCTCGTCCTCTCGCTGCGCGCGGTGGTGCGGCTGCGGGAAATCCGGTCCTACATCGCCTATGACGATGCCGTCGCCGCGGCTCGCGTCATCGAGCGAATCCGCCAGAGCATCGAGATGCTGACCGATCATCCCCGGCTCGGCCGGCCGTGGGGCGACGGTCGGACGCGCGCGCTGACCGTCTCCGGCCTGCCCTACCGCATCCACTACAGGCTCGTGGAGGCGGAGGAGCGGATCGAGGTCATCACGGTCGCCCATGTCGCTCAGAGACCACCGCGGCTCGACTGACGCGCCCGCGCTCACAGATCCATCAGCAGCCGGCGCGGGTCCTCGATCGCCTCCTTGACGCGGACGAGGAACGTGACCGCGCCCTTGCCGTCGACGACGCGGTGGTCGTAGCTCAGCGCCAGATACATCATCGGCCGCGCCTCGATCTCGCCGCCGACGACCATCGGCCGCTCCTGGATCTTGTGCATGCCGAGGATGCCGGACTGCGGCGGGTTCAGGATCGGCGAGGACATCAGCGAGCCGTAGACGCCGCCGTTCGAGATCGTGAAGGTGCCGCCCTGCATGTCGGCCATGCTCAGCTTGCCGTCGCGCGCCTTCTTCCCGAGGTCGTTGATCGTCTTCTCGATCGCGGCGAAGCCGAGCTGGTCGGCGTGGCGGACAACGGGGACGACAAGGCCCTGCGGCGTGCCGACGGCGACGCCGACATGGGCGTAGTTCTTGTAGACGATCTCGGCGCCGTCGATCTCGGCGTTGACCTCGGGGACGTCCTTGAGCCCGAGGCACACCGCCTTGACGAAGAAGGACATGAAGCCGAGGCGGACGCCGTGCTTCTTCTCGAAGAGCTCCTTGTACTCGGTGCGGAGGCGCATGACCTCGGTCATGTCGGCCTCGTTGTAGGTCGTCAGCATCGCCGCGGTGTTCTGCGCGTCCTTGAGGCGCCTGGCGATGGTCTGGCGGAGCCGGGTCATCTTCACGCGGCGCTCGCGCTCGCGGGTCTCCGCGGGGGCGTCGCTCTCCGACGGCTCGGGCTCGGCGGGCGCCCGCGCCTCGTCGGGCTTCGGCGGCGCCTCGACGGCGCCGGCCACGTCCTCCTTCATGACGCGGCCGCCGCGGCCGGTGCCCTCGACCGCCTCGATGTCGACGCCCTTCTCGGCCGCCATCTTCTTCGCCGAGGGGGCGTCCTCGCCGGCCTTGGCCTTCCGCGCGGTCTTCTTCTCCGACGGCTCCTCGCCGGCGTCGCCCTCGTCCTCGCCGTCCTTCTCGGCCGCCTTGCCGCCGTCCTCGCCATTGGCGCTGGCGTCGTCGGCGGGCGCGGCCTTGCCCTCCGGCTCGGCCTCGCGCTTCTCCTTCGGCGCCGCGGGCGCCTCGGCCTTCTTGCCGCCGCCGTCCCCGGCGCCCTTGCCGTCGCCCTCCTCGATCGTCGCGAGCTGCGCGTTGACCTCGACCGTCTCGCCCTCGGCCACGACCTGCTCTCCCAGCACGCCGGCCGCCGGGCTCGGCACCTCGACGCTGACCTTGTCGGTCTCGAGCTCGCAGAGCATCTCGTCGACCGAGACCGTGTCGCCCGGCTGCTTGAACCAGCTGCCGACGGTGGCTTCGGTAACCGACTCGCCGAGGGTCGGAACCCGGACTTCCGTTGCCATCTCTCGCCTTTCCTCGTGTGCGCTCAGTCGACCGTCAGCGCCGCCTCGACCAGGGCCTCCTGCTCCGCCTTGTGGCGCGAGGCAAGCCCCGTCGCGGTCGAGGCGGATGCGGCCCGGCCGGCATATTTCGGCCGCCCGGCCTGTGAGCCGATGCGGTTCAGCACCCATTCGATGTTCGGCTCGACGAAGGTCCAGCCGCCCTGGTTCTTGGGCTCCTCCTGGCACCAGACCACGTCGGCGTTCCGGAACCGGGTCAGCTCGCGCGTCATCGAGAGCGCCGGGAACGGATAGAACTGCTCGAGCCGCATCAGGTAGACGTCGTCGCGCCCGTCGTCGTCGCGCCGCTCGAGCAGGTCGTAGTAGACCTTGCCGGAGCAGATCACCACCCGCCTGATCTCGTCGTCGGGCCTGAGCTCGAGCTCCGAGATGCCGAGCTGCGCGTCGTCCCAGAGAACGCGGTGGAAGCTCGACCCCTCGGCCATCTCGTCGAGCGCCGAGACGCACTTCTTGTGGCGGAGCAGCGACTTCGGGGTCATCAGGATCAGCGGCTTGCGGAAGCTGCGGTGCAGCTGCCGGCGCAGGATGTGGAAGTAGTTCGCCGGCGTCGTGCAGTTGGCGACGATCCAGTTGTCCTCGGCCGAGAGCTGCAGGAAGCGCTCGAGCCGCGCCGACGAATGCTCGGGCCCCTGCCCCTCGTAGCCGTGCGGCAAGAGCAGCACGAGGCCGGACATGCGCAGCCACTTGCGCTCGCCGGACGCGACGAACTGGTCGATCATGATCTGCGCGCCGTTGACGAAGTCGCCGAACTGCGCCTCCCAGCGCACCAGCGCGTTCGGCTCGGCCAGGCTGAAGCCGTACTCGAAGCCCAGCACCGCGTATTCCGAGAGCATCGAGTCGATGACCTCGTAGTCTCTCTGCTTCTCCCGGATGTGGTTCAGCGGCACGTACCGCTCCTCGGTCTCCTGGTCGATGATCGCCGAGTGCCGCTGGCTGA
>DATKCY010000299.1:0-2064 GCA_035512995.1 Thermohalobaculum sp. | reverse complement strand
CGACATGTACGACGGCGCCAACAAGTTCTCGCTGATCGCCATCCCGATGTTCGTGCTCGCCGGCGCGATCATGAACGCCACCGGCATCACGCACCGGCTGATCTCGTTCGTCTCGGCGCTGATCGGCTTCGTGCGCGGCGGACTCGCGATGGTCAATGTCGGCGTATCGCTGTTCTTCGCCGAGATCTCGGGCTCGGCCGTTGCCGACGTCGCCGCAATGGGCTCGATCCTGATCCCGGAAATGAAGAAGCGCGGCTACACGGCAGCATTCTCTGCGGCGATCACGTCCTCCTCGGCCTCGCTCGCGATCATCATCCCGCCGTCGATCCCGATGATCCTCTACGGCGTCTCGGCGCAAACCTCGATCGAGCAGCTGTTCGTCGCGGGCGTCGTGCCCGGCCTGATCGGCGCCTTCGGGCTGATGTTCGTCGCCTATGTCTTCGCGCGCCGCTACAACCTGCCGACCGAGGAGGCGTTCAACATCCCGCGCGTGCGCGCGACGTTCCTGGACGCGTTGCCGGCCTTCTCGCTGCCGGTCATCATCCTCGGCGGCATCTTCGGCGGCTTCGTCACCGCGACCGAGGCCGCGGGCCTGGCGGTGCTGGCGGCGCTGGCGGTCGGGGCGTGGTACCGCGAGATCGACATCCGCCACCTGAAGCGCGCGATGCTGGACGGGGGCATGCAGACCGCGGTCGTCATGCTGCTGGTCGCGGCCTCCGTGCTGATGGGCGGCTTCCTGACCCGGGCGCAGGTGCCCCAGGAGATCGCCCGCAGCATCCTGGACTTCACGTCGGAGCAGTGGGTGATCCTGCTGATCCTGAACTTCTTCTTCCTCGTCATCGGCTTCTTCCTGCACTCGGCCGCGGCAATCATCCTGGTCGTGCCGATCATCATTCCGCTGATCGAGGCGGCCCAGATCGACCCGGTCCACTTCGGCCTGGTCGTGACGCTGAACCTGGCGATCGGCCAGCAGACGCCCCCCGTGGCGAGCGTGCTGATCACCGCGTGCGCGGTGGCGCGGGCGAACATCTGGGACGTGTCGAAGATCAATGTCTGGTTCGTGGCGGTGCTGCTGGTCGTGCTGATGCTCTGCACCTACGTGCCGGCGGTCCCGATGTTCCTGGTCGAGTACTTCTACCGCTGAGGGGTGCCATGACCGACGAGCTGATCACGCGCGAGGAGGGCGGCATCGGCCACGTCGTCTTCAATCGGCCGCAGGCGCGGAACGCGCTGACCTTCGCGATGTACGAAGGGATCGCAGCCTACTGCGCCGAGCCGCCCCGGGGCGTGCGCGCCATCGTCGTCTCGGGCGCGGGGCAGGCCTTCGCCGCCGGCACCGACATGACCCAGTTCCGCGCGTTCTCGACGCCTGAGCAGGCGCACGACTACGAGCGCAAGATGGACCGCGTCTTCACCGCGATCGAGCAGTGCCCGGTGCCGACGCTCGCCGCCATCGACGGCGCCTGCACGGGCGGCGGCGCCGGCATCGCCGGCTGCTGCGACCTCAGGATCGCCAGTGCGCGCCTGAAGTTCGGCTTCCCGATCGCGCGCACGCTCGGCAACTGCCTGTCGGCGGCGAACCTGGCGCGGCTGTCGGCGCTGATGGGCGCGGGGCGCGTGCGCGAGATGATCTTTCTCGCGCGCCTGATCGAGGCCGAGGAGGCGCTGCGGATCGGCCTCGTGACCGAGGTGCTGCCCGACGGCGACGCGCTGATGGCCCGGGCCGTCGAGATGGCCGAGCGGCTCGCCGGGATGGCGCCGCTGACGCTGCGCGCGACCAAGGAGGGGCTGCGGCGGCTGCGCGCGGCGACGGAGGTGGACGACAGCGACCTGATCGAGCTCTGCTACACGAGCGAGGATTTCCGGGAGGGCATGGAAGCCTTCCTCGCCAAGCGGAAGCCGGAGTGGAGGGGGCGATGAGCGGGCCGCTGGAAGGTTGCCGGGTCATCGAGCTCGCGCACATCATGGCCGGGCCGGTCTGCGGGCTGATGCTGGCCGACATGGGTGCCGACGTCGTCAAGGTCGAGAAGACGCAGGGCGACGACACGCGACGCATGGTCCCGC
>DATKCY010000298.1:0-6078 GCA_035512995.1 Thermohalobaculum sp. | reverse complement strand
TCTCGGCGCGCTCGGCGGTGCGCGGGGCCTCCTGCTGGGCCGCCGCCGGGGCGGTGAGCATGAGCGCGGCGGCCAGGGCGGTCAGGGCGGTCAGGCGGGCGCGGGCGGGCATCGGCATCCTCATCGCGGCGGTCGGTCCTTCGAATGGTATGGCCGGAGGGCCGCGCGGCGACCCCCGGGGCGCGCTCAGCTGTAGGTCCGCTCCCCGATCGGCACGGCGTCGATCCGTGCCAGCAGCGCCTGCAGCAGCGCCTCCTCGGCGCGGTTGCGGGTCGTGCCGGGCCGCCAGACGACGTAGACGTCGACCGCGGGCGGCGCGTCGTGGGGCGGCAGCCGCCAGAGCAGCCCCGCCTCGACGTCGCGCGCGGCCACGTGCAGCGGCAGCGGCCCGACGCCGAGGCCGGCCACGATCATCCGCCGCACCTCCTCCAGATGCGACGACGTCGCCACCACCCGCTCGTCGAGCCGCGCCTCGGCGCGCATGATCGCGACGGCGCGGAGCGCGTCCGACATCCGGTCGGTCACGAACGAGACCGAGGAGTGCCCCTCGAGGTCGGCACGCGTCAGCCCCTCGCGGCCGTAGAGCGGGTGCTCCGGGCCGCAGAACAGGCCGAAGAACTCGCGGAACAGGCGCCGGTATTCGAGCCGCGGGTTCTTGTCGTGCACGAGGCAGACGGCGAACGAGGCGCGCCGCGCCAGCACCGCGTCGACGGCCTGCCGGCTGGCCGAGACGTCGATCGAGAGCGTCGCCTTCGGGTGCGCCTTGTGGAACGCGGCCAGCGCCTCGTCGAACAGCGGACAGATCACGTGGCTCGCCATGGCGATGGCGACGTGGCCCGACACCTCCTCGCCGACGTCGCGCAGCGCGATGCCGAGGCGGTGGATGGCGCCGTGGATGTCGACCGCCTCGCGGTAGAGCACGGCGCCCGCCTCGGTCAGCCGGAAGCGCCCGGGCCCGCGGTCGATCAGCCGCCGCCCCAGCCGCTCCTCGAGCCGGCGGAGCGCGTTCGAGACGGTGGGCTGCTTCAGCCGCAGCCTTTCCGCGCCGCGGGTTATCCCCTTTTCCTCGACCACGGCGATCAGCGTGCGGAGCAGGTTCCAGTCGAGGTCGCGGGCGAGGCGGGCGCCGGGATCGTCGTGGTCGGCCATGCCCGTCATTCTCTGGCGGAATGGCGAAGATTTTCAATATCTATTTGAGGAATACGTCGTGTCCGGCAACTCTTGGCGCCGGCGAAGGCCGCAGAGGAGACCCGCTTGGCGACGGTGGAGCAACGCGAACGGCGGCAGCCGTGGGTCCTGCTCTCGCCCGCGCTCGGCGCGGTGACGCTGCTCCTGCTCGTGCCGCTGATCTTCATCGTCGTCTACTCGTTCTGGCTCCGCACCGCGACGGGCGCGGACGTCGTCGGCTTCCACCTCGACAACTGGAACGAGGCGCTGACCGACCGCTTCTACCGCGAAATCCTGCTGAACACGCTGAAGATCGCGGCGGTCACGACGGTCGTCTGCGCGCTGATGGGGTATCCGGCGGCCTATTTCATCGCGCGCTCGCGCGGCAACAAGGCGCTGCTGCTCCTGCTTCTCATGCTGCCGTTCTGGATCAGCTACATCATCCGGACGATGAGCTGGATCAACATCCTCGGCGTCTCGGGCGCGTTCAACTCGGTGCTGATGACGGTCGGCCTGCTGAGCGAGCCGATCCAGATGCTCTACAACGAGGCGACGGTGATCCTCGGGCTCGTCCACTTCCTGCTGCCCTTCATGGTGCTCAACGTCTTCGTCAGCCTCGACGGCATCGACGAGACGCTCGAGCATGCCGCGAACTCGCTCGGCGCGACCCGCTGGCAGGCGTTCACCGAGGTGACGCTGCCGCTGTCGCTGCCGGGGCTCGCCGCGGGCGGGCTGCTCTGCTTCGTGCTCGCGGCCGGCACCTACATCACGCCGCTCGTGCTCGGCGGCCCGACCGATGCCATGTTCGCGAACCTCGTCTTCGAGGCGATCATCACCCAGCTCAACTGGCCGCTCGGCTCGGCGCTGTCCTTGATGCTGCTCGTCGTCCTCGGCGTGCTGGTCGCGGTCTACAATCACTTCATCGGCATGGGCCAGATCGCGCGGGGGATCGCGCGGTGAGCGGCTGGGCCTGGATCCGCGCGTGGACCATGGCGGTCTACGTCTTCATGTTCCTGCCCGTCGCCGTCGTCGTGCTGCTCAGCTTCAACGCCTCGCAGTTCGGCTCCTTCCCGATGACCGGGGTCTCGCTCCGCTGGTTCGGCGAGCTCTGGCAGAACGACGCGATCCTGCGCGCCTTCCGCGTCTCGTTCCTGCTCGGCGGCCTGACGGCGGTGATCTCGACCACGCTCGGCGTGCTCGCGAGCCTCGCGCTCGTGCGCTACCACTTCCCCGGCAAGAACCTGATCTCGACCGTCCTGATCGCGCCGATCCTGGTGCCCGAGGTCGTGCTGGCGGTGGCGCTGCTCCTGTTCCTGCAGTTCCTCGGAATGCCGAAGAGCCTGCCGCTCCTGCTCGCCGGCCACGTGATCTTCACGCTGCCCTTCGTCGTCCTCGTCGTGCAGGCCCGCCTCGTCGGCATCCGCCGCGACATCGAGGAGGCGGCGCTCTCGCTCGGGGCCTCGCCGCGGCAGACCTTCTTCCAGGTCACGCTGCCCCTGCTCGCGCCCGCGATCTTCGCCGGCATGCTGTTCGCCTTCACGATCAGCTTCGACGACATCACCGGCACGCTGTTCTGGAAGCCCGGTGGGGTCGAGACCGTGCCGACGCAGATCTTCGCGATGCTCCGGAACTCGATCAGCCCCGAGATCAACGCCCTCGGCACCGTCATGATCGTGCTGACCGTGGGTTTGCCGCTGCTGGGGGTCGCGATCATGCGGCGCCTTGGCTCCAACACCTGACACAGGGAGAGAAAAGATGGACAACACAAAGCGCTACGAGAGACTGCTCGAGCGGTATCGCAACGGCGACCTGCCGCGCCGAACCTTCCTCGGCCTGATCGGGGCCGCGGGCGCCGCCTACGGGGTCGCCGGCCCGCTCGGCCGCTACGCCCGCGCGCAGGACGTCACCCAGGTCCGCTTCGACGGCTGGGGCGGCGTCGTCTCCGAGGCGTTCGAGGAGCTGGCCTTCGACCCTTACGAGGAGAAGACCGGCATCGAGGTCGTCAGCGGCACCTTCGGGGGCGCCGACGAGTATCTGAGCCGGGTCAAGGCCAGCCAGCCGGGCGAGTACAACATCGCCCATCTCTCGGGCGTCTTCGACTATGCCCGCTACGTCGATCTCGAGCTCGGGTCCGAGCTGAACGAGGACAACATCCCGAACCTCGAGTTCGTGATCCCGAGGCTGGTCGAGGTGCTCAGGAACTACACCGGCGGCACGCTCTCGGCCGTGCCCTACGACTACGGCACCACCGGGATCGCCTACAACCGCGACCACGTCTCGGAGGACGAGGCGAAGGAGAAGGGGGCGAGCCTGCTGATCGACGACGCCTATAACGGCAAGATCGGCGGCTGGGGCGACTGGCGCACCCGCATCTGGATGGGCGCGCTGCAGACCGGGCAGGACCCGAACGACATCCAGGACATGGAGGCGGTCTGGGACGCGATCCGCACGCACCGCGACATGGCGCTGAAATACTGGGGCTCGGGCGCCGAGCTGATGAGCCTGCTGGCCGAGGAGGAGATCTACGTGACCGAGGGCTGGTCCGGCCGCATCTACGCGCTGCAGGACCAGGGCCATCCGATCGGCTATGTCGACCCGCCGAACGGCTACGGCTGGCAGGAGTGCCTGTTCGTCCTCCGCGGCTCGCCCATGGAGGCGTGCGAGGAGCTGCTGAACTTCATGCTGGAGCCCGACGTCTCGATCGCGGTCGCCGAGGGGCAGAACTATCCGCCCGCGCTCGACCCGGCGAAGGTCGAGCTGACCGACCGCGTGAAGGCGCTGCCCGCCTTCGACCCGACCGGCACGCTCGACGGCCTGACCTTCGCCGACCCGGCCTACTGGAACGGCCACGAGCAGGAGTGGTCGAAGGAGTTCGGCCGCATCCAGAAGGGCTACTGAGCCCGATGAAGCCGGGCGCTCCGGCATTGCCCCTCTCCCCCGACCCCTCTCCCGGGGGAGAGGGGCGCGCGTGCGGCGCGGCCAGGCCTTCCCCCCTCCGCTCCGGAGGGGGGCTAGGGGGGAGGCGGGGGACAGGCGGGAGGTGCGGCTCCGCCGCCGCGCCACCTGCATCCCCGAGCGCCCGCCCTCGTCGCCGGCGCTCGGGAGGGTCGGGGAGGGGGTGCGCGCGGAGCGCGTGCTCGCCCGGCGCCGCCGACAGGCCCGAAAGGAGTCGCCCGTGACCGCGCCCGCCGTCGAGCTCAACGACATCGTCAAGCGTTTCGGGGACTTGACCGCGGTGCACCGGACCTCGCTCGAGATCCCCGAGGGCAGCTTCGTGACCCTGCTCGGGCCGTCGGGCTGCGGCAAGACCACGAGCCTGCGCATGATCGCGGGGCTGCTCGACCCGACCGAGGGCGAGATCAGGATCAAGGGCCGGCGCGTCAACGAGGTGCCGATCCACAAGCGCAATCTCGGCCTCGTGTTCCAGAACTACGCGCTGTTCCCGCACCGGACCGTCGCGCAGAACGTGGCCTTCGGCCTGAAATACCGCGACGTGCCGCGGGACGAGGCGAAGCGCAAGGTCGACGACGCGCTGGCGCTCGTCCAGCTCCCCGACCTCGGCCACCGCTACCCGCGCGAGCTCTCGGGCGGGCAGCAGCAGCGCATTGCGCTCGCCCGCGCCATCGTGATCGAGCCCGACGTGCTGCTGCTCGACGAGCCGCTCTCGGCGCTCGACGCGAACCTGCGGGAGGACATGCGGGTCGAGCTGAAGCGCATCCAGGATCGCCTCGGCATCACGACGATCTTCGTGACCCACGACCAGTCCGAGGCGCTGGCGATGTCGGACGAGATCGTGGTCATGAGCGACGGCCGGGTCGAGCAGGTCGGCCCGCCCGAGGAGGTCTACAACGCGCCCGCGAGCGAGTTCGTGGCGCGCTTCCTCGGCGCCTCGAACATCCTCGAGGGCCGGGCCTCCGATGCCGCCGCGGGCGTCGTGGCGGTCGAGGTGCCGCACTTCGGCACCGTTCCCGTGCCGGCAGAGCGCGCGCGCGGCCTCGGGGCCGGCAAGCCCGCGAAGCTCGTCGTGCGCGCGGAGAAGCTGAGGCTCGCCCCGCCCGGTCCCGCCCCCGAGGGAGAGCTCGCGGTCGAGGGCACGGTCGAGACGGTCGACTACCAGGGCCAGGTCGTCCGCTACTTCGTTCGCGTCGGCGGCGCCCAGCTCCAGGCGATCAACATGATCGACGGGCATCCCTTCGCCGAGGGCGAGGCCGCCTCGGTCCGCCTGCGCCCGCGCGACTGCGCGGCCCTTCCGGCAGGCACGCCATGACGGAGCGCCCGCCGAGCCACCTGTTCTACCAGTCGCGACGACGCCGCCCGGTGCTCGACCAGGCGCGCGGCGTCTATCTCTGGGACGTCGACGGCAAGCGCTATCTCGACGGCTCGTCGGGCGCGATGGTCTGCAATATCGGCCACTCGAACGCGCGGGTGCTCGAGGCGATGCGCCGGCAGATGGAGAAGGCGACCTTCGGCTACCGCCTGCACTTCGAGACCGAGCCGGCCGAGCGGCTGGCGGCGAAGACAGCCTCCCTCTGCCCGCCGGGCCTCGACCGCGTCTTCTTCGTCTCCGGCGGCTCGGAGGCGGTCGAGAGCGCGATCAAGCTCGCCCGGCAGCACGCGCTGGCGACGGGGCAGGGGACGCGCTGGAAGGTGATCTCGCGCTATCCGAGCTATCATGGCTGCACCCTCGGCGCGCTGGCGCTCTCGGGCTACGACCCGCTGACCGAGCCGTTCCGGCCGATGATGCGCGCCATGCCGAAGATCCCGGCGCCCCGCGCCTATCTCGACGGCCTCGACCCGGAGGACGAGGGCACCGGCCGGCACTACGCCGACATGCTGGAGCGGAAGATCCTCGAGGAGGGGCCGGAGAGCGTGCTGGCCTTCGTCGTCGAGCCGATCGGCGGCGCCTCGACC
>DATKCY010000297.1:0-4087 GCA_035512995.1 Thermohalobaculum sp. | reverse complement strand
GCTGGCCGAGAACCGCGACGCGCTGATCGAATGGCGCGAGGAGAACGTCCTTCGCGCGGCGCTGGTCTACGTCGTCGGCTATGCCGTGGTCGTCGCCTTCTCGATCCCCGGCGCCGTCTGGATGACCATCGCCGGCGGCTTCGTCTTCGGCCTCGTGCCCGCGACGCTGCTGACCACCGTGGCGGCGACGCTGGGCGCGGCGGCGGTGTTCCTCGCCGCCCGCACCTCGCTCCGCGACACGCTCCGCGCCCGCGCCGGCGGCTGGCTGAAGCGCCTCGACCGCGAGTTCCAGGAGGGCGAGATCAGCTTCCTGCTCGTGATGCGGCTGGTGCCGATCGTGCCGTTCTTCGTGGCGAACCTGGCGCCGGCCTTCCTGAACGTCAGGATGACCAGCTTCGTCTGGACGACCTTCGTCGGCATCATCCCCGGCACGGCCGTCTTCTCGTCGATCGGCGCCGGGCTCGGCGGCGTCATCGACCGCGGCGAACGGCCGGACCCCGGCGTCATCTTCGAGCCCTACGTGCTCGGCCCGCTGCTCGGCCTCGCGGCGCTCGCGGCGCTGCCGGTCGTGGTGCGGAAGTGGCGCCGGTGGCGCGGATGAGGGGGCCGGCGCGGTGCGGCTGACGCCCGATCTCTGCATCATCGGCGCGGGCTCGGGCGGTCTGACCGTCGCGGCCGGCGCGGCGCAGCTCGGCGCGGAGGTCGTGCTGGTCGAGGGCGGGCGCATGGGCGGCGACTGCCTGAACTATGGCTGCGTGCCGTCGAAGGCGCTGATCGCGGCGGCGTCGAAGGCGCACGTGCACCGCAGCTCCGGGCCTTACGGCGTCGCGGGCCACGAGCCCGATGTGGACTACGCCGCCGCCATGGAGCACGTCGCGCGCGCGATCGCGGCCATCGCGCCGCACGACAGCCAGGAGCGGTTCGAGGGCCTCGGCGTCACCGTCCTCCGCGACTGGGCGCGCTTCGTCTCGCCGGACGAGGTGGCCGTGGGCGGGACGCGGATCGCCGCCCGGCGCTTCGTGATCGCGACCGGCTCGTCGCCGGCGGTGCCGCCGGTGCCCGGGCTCGACGGCGTGCCCTTCCTGACCAACGAGACGCTCTGGGAGAACCGGACGCTGCCCGGCCACCTGGTCGTCATCGGCGGCGGCCCGGTCGGTATGGAGATGGCCCAGGCGCACCGCCGCCTCGGCTCGGAGGTGACGGTCGTCCAGTCGGGCCGCGCGCTGCCGAACGACGACCCCGAGGTCGCGGCCGTCGCCGTCGGGCGCCTCTGCGCCGAGGGCGTGAACCTGCGCGAGCATGCGCGCGCCGCCCGCGTCTCGGGGACGGCAGGGGTGATCGAGGTCGCGCTCGAGGACGGCGACGCGATCCGCGGCACGCACCTGCTGGTCGCCGCCGGGCGCACGCCCAACCTCGCGCGGCTGGACCTCGAGGCCGGCGGCATCGCGGCCAATGCCCGCGGCGTCGAGGTCGACCGCGGGCTCCGCTCGACCACCAACGCCCGCGTCCATGCCATAGGCGACGCCGCGGGCGGGCTTCGCTTCACCCACCTCGCGAGCCATCACGGCGGCCTCGTCGTCCGGAACGCTCTCTTCCGCCTGCCGGTCCGGGCGAGCACGGCCCACGTGCCATGGGCCACCTACACCGACCCGGAGGTCGCGCATGTCGGCCTGACCGAGGCCGCGGCGCGCGAGGCCGGCCACGCGGTCGAGGTCCACCGCGCCCCGTTCTCCGGCAACGACCGCGCCATCGCCATGGGCGAGACCGAGGGGCTTGCGAAGATCGTGGTCGGCCGGCGCGGGCGCATCCTCGGCGCCTCAATCGTCGGCCCGGACGCCGGGGAGCTGATCAGCCTCTGGGCCTTCGCGATCCATGCGGGGCGGAAGATCGGCGCCGTCGCCGGCTATGTCGCGCCCTATCCGACCCTCGGCGAGGTCTCGAAGCGCGCCGCCGGCGCCTACTACCAGTCGCGGCTGTTCGAGAACCCGTGGGCGAAGCGCGCCGTGCGTCTGCTTGCGCGGCTCGGCTGAAGCCCCTTAGGATCGGGCGCACATCGCCTTCAAGGGGAGCCATGGGGTTCTTTCGCGGATTGTCGGGCCGGCTCCTGCTCCTGACGGTCCTGGTGGTGATGCTGGCGGAAGTCCTGATCTTCGTGCCGTCGGTCGCCCGCTTCCGCTTCGACTACCTGCAGGAGCGGCTGCGCCGTGCCGAGATCGCGGTCCTGACCGTGATGGCGGCCCCCGAGGGCATGGTCTCGGCCGAGCTGCAGCGGCAGCTCCTCGACCGGGCCGAGGTCGTCAACGTCGTGGTCGAGGGCATGGGCGAGCGCGCGATGGTGCTCTCGGGCCCGGAGATGCCGACTGTCAGCGCCAGCTTCGACCTGCGCGATCCCTCGCCGCTCGCGCTGATCCGCGACGCGTTCGCGCGGCTCGTGGGCGTCGAGGACGGCGCGGTGATCCGGGTGATCGGCGCGATCGAGGGCATGGAGTACCGCACGATCGAGATCACGGTGCCGGCCGCGCCCCTCCGCCGGGCGATGGCCGCCTATGGCTGGCGCATCCTCCAGCTCTCGCTGGTGATCTCGCTCGTGACCGCCGCCGTCGTCTTCTGGGCGGTGCGGGGCGCGGTCGTGACCCCGATCCTGCGCCTCGTCCGCGGCGTCCGGCGCTTCCAGGCGGCGCCCGAGGACCCCGGCGCCGTGATCCGGCCGCAAAGCCGCGTCGGCGAGATCGCGGAGGCCGAGCAGGCGATCGCCGAGATGCAGCGCGAGCTGCAGCGCTCGCTGGCCGAGCGGGCGCGTCTCGCGGAGCTCGGTGAGGCGGTGGCGAAGATCAGCCACGACCTGCGCAATATCCTCTCGGCGGGGCAGATGATGGCCGACCGGCTGGGGATGTCGGCCGACCCGACGGTCGCGCGCGTGCTGCCGAAGCTCATCGCCTCGCTCGACCGGGCGATCCGGCTCTGCCAGCGCACGCTCGCCCATGGCCGGGCCGAGGAGGCGCCGCCGGTGCCGCGCACCGTCTCGCTCCGCCGCCTGGTCGATGAGGTGGTCGAGGCGCAGGGGCTGGACACCGGCGAGGCCCCGGCGCGCTGCCGGATCGAGGTGGCGCCCGGCCACACGGTGCGCGCCGATCCCGAGCAGCTCTACCGCGTGCTCGCGAACCTCGTGCGCAACGCCGCCGAGGCGATCCAGGCGAGCGGCCGGCCCGGCGAGATCGTGCTCTCGGCCGAGACCGCCGCCGAGGGCGAGGTCATCCGCGTCCGCGACACCGGCCCCGGCATGCCGTCGAGCGCCGTCGAGCACCTGTTCCAGCCCTTCCGCGGCGGCGCGCGGGCCGGCGGCGCCGGCCTCGGCCTCTCGATCGCGCGCGAGCTGGTGCAGGCCCAGGGCGGGCGCCTCGAGCTGGTCTCGAGCACGACCGAGGGCACCGAGTTCGCGATCACCCTGCCTGCCGCCGGGCCGTCCACGGCGGTGGCGGCGTCCCCTGCCTGAGCGCCCCCGCCCGCACCCCGCGCCGGACATTGCCCTTGCACGCCCCGGGCGCGCCCGCTAGACAGCCGCCCGAGCCGCCCCGCCGCCCGAGCGGCGCCGCGGCCCCGCACCGGTAGCTCAGCTGGATAGAGCACCAGACTACGAATCTGGGGGTCGGGGGTTCGAATCCCTCCCGGTGCGCCAATCATTTCAATCACTTAAAGGAAAGTGAGTCGAACACGTTTGCGGCGGTGTAGGCGCTGTGTAGGCAGTCGGGTGCCGATGCACCGTACTGCCGTGACATCCGCCGCACGGGTGCGACGCTGATGGCGGAGAAAGGCGTGCCTCCCTTATCGTGGAGCGAGTGCTTGGACACGCAGCCACAACGTCACCGCCGTCTACGATCGGGCGACCTATCGCGAGGAGAAGCGAGCGGCGCCGAAGGTGCTGGAGGAGACGGTCTGCGGTAGCAGCTGAACCGGCATCGGGCAATTGATTGCCCGGAAGGTGGCCATGGGCGCGTCGCGTGCCGTTCCTCGTCGCCGAGTTCGGCGCCGATGCCGACCCGTTCATGCTGCACCTGTACGCGGCGCTGGCCGAGAAGGAGCGCCGCCT
>DATKCY010000296.1:0-7948 GCA_035512995.1 Thermohalobaculum sp. | reverse complement strand
GTCCCGCCATCGCTATCCGCCGCCGCTCTCCGCGGGAGCCGCAGCTCGACGGAATGCGCGACCGCCGGCATACCGCGCAGCCTCGCCGAGCAGCTCCTCGATGCGCAGCAGCTGGTTGTACTTGGCGACGCGATCGCTGCGTGCCGGCGCGGGGTCGGCGGCGGCGAGCAGGCGGCGCATCTCCGCGCCGATCCGCTCCCTGGCCAGCCCCTCGATGCCGTCGGCCAGCGCCTCCGCCGCGGCGAGGCCCTGCGGGTCGAGGCCGTCGCCGTAGATCGCCGAGAAGCGGAAGAAGCGGAGGATGCGCAGGAAGTCCTCGCGGATGCGCGCATGCGCGTCGCCGATGAAGCGGACGCGGTGCGCGCGGAGGTCGGCGAGCCCGCTCCGGAGCGGGTCGAGCACCGTGCCGTCGGGGCGGGCGTAGAGCGCGTTCATGGTGAAGTCGCGGCGCTTCGCGTCCTCCTCGAGGCTCTGCGAGAAGGCCACGCGGGCGTGGCGGCCGAAGGTCTCGACGTCGGCCCGGAAGGTAGTGATCTCGTGCGGCTCGCCCATCGCCACGGCGGTGACGGTGCCGTGCTCGATGCCGGTCGGCACGGCCCTGAGCCCCGCCGCCTCGAGCCGGCGCACGACCTCGTCGGGCGGCAGGGGCGTGGCGAGGTCGACGTCGCCGGGGTCGAGCCCGAGGAGCGTGTTGCGGACGGCGCCGCCGACGATCAGCGCCCCAGAGCCCAGCGCGTCGAGCACGGCGCGGAGGCCCGGCCGCGCGAGCCACTCGGCCTCGATCCGCATCAGAGCGCGCGCTCGGCGGCGACCGCCTCCAGCCGGTCCGAGAGGTTTCGCAGCATCCCCGCCGTCGCCCCCCAGATGTAATAGTCGCCCCAGGGCATCGCGTGGTAGCGGCGGCGCTCGCCATCGCGATCGTAATGGTCCTCTGCGTGGTTCGCCCGGTCCATCAGGAAGTCGAGCGGCACCTCGAACACCTCCTCGACCTCGCCCGGGTGCGGGATCGGGCGCCAGGTGGGCGCGACGCGGCCGACGAACGGCAGGATGCGAAAGCCGCTCCGCGTGCGGTAGGTGTCGAGCCGGCCGAGGATGTCGACCTCGGGCGCGGTCAGCCCGATCTCCTCGTCGGCCTCGCGGAGCGCCGCGGCGCGGGGGCTGGCGTCGCCCGCGTCGACCTTGCCGCCGGGAAAGCTGATCTGCCCGGCATGGCTCGGCAGGGTGTCCGTCCGCCGGGTCAGCACGACGTGCAGCAGCCCCCGGCGCTCGACCAGCCCGCAGAGCACGGCCGCCGGCCGCTCGCAGCTGCCCGAGACGAGCTCGGCCCGCGCCTCGGGGTTCAGGTCGAAGTCGGAGCGCACGTCGAGCGGCGCATGCGCCAGCGCGGTCTCTATGTCGGCGAAGGTCAGCGGCATGGGGTGAAGATGGCGCGTGCACGGCGGGGGATCAATCGTGGGCACGCCTTGTCCACGGCACCTCCGAGCGAAAGCTCCCCGTTCCTGCACCTCCGGATGCCGGAGGATCGAGGTCAGCTCCGAGCCCCAAGCGGCCGGCATCGACGACTGCCCGATGGCGTTTCGTGCCAGAAGCGCCCTCGCCGTCCCGCTCCAGCGTGGTGTGCCTCGGCGCACTTCCTCGGGGGCCCGGGAAAGCGTATATCTAGAACGCGCTGAGCAGATGATCGGCCATGCACGAACAAGCTTTCGCCAGCCTGGACGCCATGATCCTGATGCGTGCTCTCGAGCGCGTGTCCCTGGTGCTGGTGGGGGCGCTGGCGATCTATCTCGGGTACAGCCTCTTCCGCCACATGCCGTCGATCAACCGCTCCGAGGGCAAGCTGGAGTTGCCTGGCGGCGTCTCCATCTTCCTGTCGCGGATCGGGCCGGGTGCTTTCTTCGCGCTCTTCGGCTGCCTCATGATCGGCTACTCCGTCACGAAGCCGGTCTCGCTCAGCCTGCCGGTGCCTGAGGGTCAGGCAATTGACTTCTCCGGGATCGGAGAGGCCAGCACGCCGCGTCGTCTCCCGTCGGGGGTCACGCTGGCGGGGCTCGAGCCGGAGGTCGCGGTCGGGCGCCTCAATGGCTTCCTCGCCGAGGCCCGCGCGAGCCTGTCGAATCCACAGGCAGAGGAGCTCGAGCAGGCGGTGCGGGCGGCGAAGTTCGCGCTGATGCTGTCGCAGTGGAAGCCGGAATGGGGCGAGCGTGCGGCCTTCGAGCGCTGGGTCGAGCAGAACGGCGACAAGGACCCGCCGGACGACCTCGTGCCTCAAGCGACGGTCGTCTACCGGACGGTGCTCTGATGGCGTCGTGGCTCGCCGGCCTGCTCGCGGTCCTGCTCGCGGGCGCGGCGGCGGCCGGTCCGCTCGACCTTCTCTACGACGACGACGACCTCGGAGACCTGGCGGCGCGCTACGAGCGCGGCTGGAAGGACAATTTCGACAACGTGTTCCTGCCGATCCTGACACCGGACGAAGCGTCGCGTCTCGCCCACGTCGACTTCCGGATGGAGCGGCGAGTGGAGGAGGCGGAGCCCTTCGGGTTCATGGCCGGCGGCGACACCGTGATCGCCTCGGCAGCCTCGCTGCTCTTCCTCGAAGACATTGCGATGGCCTACACGTGGCTCGACCGGAAGGGCTTCTCGACCCGGTCCGTCGCCGACTACCTGCTGATGCTGCGCTACTGGCCGACGGAGGCGGGGCGGCCGCCGAAGCCGGGGGACGCGCTCTGCATGCCCGCCGATGCCTTCGATGACCCGGAGGTGGCCGACCGGGCGCGGCGAGCCTTCGACACGGCGGCCGTCTTCATCCTGCTCCACGAATACGGTCACGTCCACCACCGCCACCCCGGCAACCGGGCGGTGCCGCCCGCGGTGTCGCGGGTCAACGAGTCGGATGCCGACAGCTTCGCTTTCGACCTGATCGCGCGTGCGGGGGACATGCCGATCGGCGTACCCATCCTTTTCTTCACGATGGCACACCTGCACGAGAACCGCGCCGACTACGGCAGCGACGCCGATTACCGGACGACGCTCGCTGCGCGCACGCATCCCATTTCGCCAGAGCGGGTGCAGAGCCTCGCACGCCACATGAGCGCCTGGGCCTCGACCTACGAGACCAACTCGAGGCCGGAGGCGCAGCTCTCGGCGCTCTCGCTCGCACTCGAGATCTCGCAGTTCGGACACCTTCTGGCCGACCCCGGCGCGCAGAGGCTCGCGGCGTCGATAGGCCAGACCGCGCGGCCCGAGGATCTTGCCCCCCGCCCGGCGGGTCGCTTCCTCGCCGAGCCCTGCGGCAGAGCCATCCAGAGCGGAGCGTTCAGCGGCCGCCTTGCGGGCGAGATCACCGACGGCAGCACGCCCCTCGACGTCGATGTCGTCCTCGAGCGAAGCGGCGACCGCGTGACGGGGGCGTACAGCTTCGGCGCCGGCTTCGGCCGCATGGAGGGGGAGGTCGCAGGCAACACGCTCGCCTACAGCTGGACGCTGGGCTCCGACCACGGTCAAGGCCAGCTCATACTCGACGGCAGCACGTATCGCGGCAGCTGGGACAGGAGTGGCGCCGAGACCGGCGGGGGCGAAATCGTGCTGACTTCTCCGTAGAGCTTCCTGTCCGCGTTCACACCTCCATCTCCTCCGACGGAATGATGGGAAAGAAGACCCCGCCCGAGCGGATGCCGAACATGCGCTTGCCGTCCGCCTCCTCGTGGCTGCCGACCCCGACCAGCCGGTAGTAGCTCTTGCGGTCGATCAGGGCCTCGAGGCCGCGGCGGATGTGGACGTAAGGGGAGGGCTCGCCCGTTTCCGGGTCGCGGACGACGCGGATGGGGTTGTCGGGGCCGGCGACGGTGCGGTCGCCGACGTTCGTCTCGAAGGTCAGGACCTGGTTCGGGCCCGGCTCGGCCACGGAAAAATCGACGGCGACGAAGGGGGCGTCGTCGACCTGGATGCCGATCTTCTCGACCGGGGTCACGAGGTAGTGGCGGCCGTCCTCCTTCTTCAGCACCGAGGCGAACAGGCGCACGAGCTCGAGCCGGCCGATCGGCGTGCCGAGATACCACCACATGCCGTCGCGCGTGATCCGGATGTCGAGGTCGCCGCAGTTTTCCGGGTCCCAGAGGTGCACGGGCGCCGGGCCGCGGGCGCCCCTCGTCGCCTCGGCCACGGCTTTCGCCAGCGCGTCGGCGGCGCCCGGATCGGGTGCGCCGCCTGCGCCGCTCTCGGTTTTTTCCTCTGACGACATCGTGAGCACCTGTTGCCTCGGCCGGGGCCTCCTAGATAGAGGCAGGTCGCTGGCATCAGCGACGCCCCGGGCCTATTGTAGCGGGGACGGACGCGGTCCGACAGGTGGAGCGGACCAGCAGAGGCCGGCCGAGCAGATCCGGGAGGCTTGAGCCAATGGACGATCCCGTGGCGGAGATCGAGGCGGCGGGCGAGACGCTGGCCCGGGCGCGGGCCGAGGTCGCCAAGCGCATCGTCGGGCAGAACGAGGTCGTGACGCTGGCGCTGACGGCGATCCTCTCGGGCGGGCACGCGCTGGTCGTGGGCGTGCCGGGGCTCGCGAAGACGCGGCTCGTCTCGACGCTCGGCTCGGTGCTCGGGCTCTCGTCGGACCGGGTGCAGTTCACGCCCGACCTGATGCCGGCCGATATCCTGGGCTCGGAGGTGCTGGAGGAATCGGGCGACGGCGGGCGCTTCTTCCGCTTCATCCAGGGGCCGATCTTCACCCAGCTGCTGATGGCCGACGAGATCAACCGCGCGAGCCCTCGCACGCAGTCGGCGCTGTTGCAGGCGATGCAGGAATACGAGGTGACGGTCGCGGGCGCGAGCCGCCCGCTCGAACGGCCGTTCCACGTGCTGGCGACCCAGAACCCGATCGAGCAGGAGGGCACCTACCCGCTGCCCGAGGCGCAGCTCGACCGGTTCCTGTTGCAGATCGACGTCGACTATCCGAGCCGCGACGAGGAGCGCGACATCCTGCTCGCGACCACGGGCACCGACGAGGCGACGGCGGGCCAGGTGCTCGACGGGCCGCGGCTGCTCGAGCTGCAGCGGCTGGTGCGCGCGATGCCGGTCGGCGAGCGGGTGATGGAGGCGATCCTGTCGCTCGTGCGTTCGGCCCGCCCCGGAACGGTCGAGAGCGACCCCTCCGCCGGCGCGCGGCTCGCCTGGGGCCCCGGCCCGCGCGCGGCGCAGTCGCTGATGCTGGCGGTCCGCGCGCGGGCGCTGCTCGACGGCCGGCTGGCGCCGTCGGTCGGCGACGTGGCGGCTTTGGCGCGCCCGGCCCTGACCCACCGCATGGCGCTGACCTTCGCCGCGCGTGCCGAGGGCGCGACGGTCGGCGGCGTCGTCGACGACCTGCTGGCGGGGGCGGCGCTCGAGGTAGCGGCTTGACGCGCGGGTGCGCGCCCGGTCCCGTGCTCGCGGGCCTGACGCTCGCGCTCGCGCTCGGCCTCGCGCTCACGCCGCTGCTGGCAACGGGCCAGTCGATGGCGCCGCTCCTCTCCGCGCCGCTTCCGCCTCCGAAGCCTGCGGCATTCGCCACGCCTGCGGTCCAGCTGCCCGGGGACGGGAACGGGGC
Source organism: Thermohalobaculum sp. (assembly GCA_035512995.1). GTDB lineage: Bacteria > Pseudomonadota > Alphaproteobacteria > Rhodobacterales > Rhodobacteraceae > Thermohalobaculum. The sequence goes on along the minus strand of DATKCY010000296.1, from coordinate 2,373 downwards.
GGCCGCCGGCAGCCTCTCCGCCGCGCCGGGCGGGGCGGAGGCGGCCGGGGCGGAAGGGCGGCCGTCCTCGCTGCTGGCGGACCCCGCATTCGCGGCCGATCTCGGCGCCCTCCTGGCCGGGCAGGCCGCGGCACTCGCGGATGCGCCTGCCGAGCCGATTCGCGATACGGCGCCTGTCGGTGACCCGGGTCCCGCAGGCGCCGGGGACGGCACCTCCCCGGCCGGGATCGCGGACCCGCTGCCCGATGCGGGCGCCGCGGACGCCGTCCCGGGCGACGAGCTCGCCCTGACGGAGCCGGCAGCGGCGCCGGACGGTCTGCCGCCCATGCAGTCCCTCCAGCCGCCCCTCGTCTGGGACGACGGGCCGCTCGACGCCGCCGAGGCCGCCCGGCTGTTCGAGGTCGCCTGCCTCAGCACCCTGCCCGAGTTCGCGGGCGTCGGCGCGTTCTTCGACGCGCTCGGCTTCATCACCGTGCCTGGCATGCGCATCCGCAACCACCCGCAGAAGCAGGTGAGCGCGCTGGCGACGACGCCGGCGGACGTGATGGAGAGCGGCGTGCGCTCCTGCGCGATCCTGGTCGACGGGCTCGAGCAGGCGCGGGCCGCGAGCGCGGTCGAGACGCTGGTCGCGGAGCGGTTCGGCGAGGCGCGGCGCTTCGAGACGCCCGCCCGCGGCATCGCGCACGTCGTCTGGGTGATCGACACGGCGATCGGGCCGGCGAAGATCTCGGTCACCCAGAGCGGCGGGTCGAGCTTCATCGGCGCCACCGTCCTGCCGCCGCCCGTCGAGGCCGAGCCGCCGGCAGGGGTGCGGACCGATGGCAGCTGAGCGCACCGCCCCCGACGCCGCCTGGCTTCGGCGCGACGCCGAGCGGGTCGCGGGCGCGCTGCCGCCGCTCCTGATCGAGGCCGAGCGGCTGGCGAGCACGCTGGCGCTCGGCGTTCACGGGCGCAGGCGCGCAGGGATGGGCGAGACCTTCTGGCAATACCGCGCTGCGTATCCGGGCGACAGCCACGGGTCGATCGACTGGCGGCGCTCGGCCCGCTCCGACCGCCTCTACGTGCGGGAGATGGAGTGGGAGGCGGCCGAGACGGTCATGATCTGGTGCGACCGCAGCCGCGCGATGGACTACCGTTCGCCGAGCGTGCCGCGGACCAAGCGGGCGCGGGCCGAGCTGCTGTCGCTCGCGCTCGGCGTCCTGCTCCGCCGCGGCGGCGAGCGGTTCGGGCTGGTCGGCACCGAGGCGGAGCTGCCGCGCACGGGCGAGCGCCAGCTCCACCGGATGGCGCTGCTGCTGAGCCAGGAGCGCGAGGCGCCGCCCGACTACGGCGCGCCGCCGGCGTTCCAGATGTCCCGCGGCGGGCGCGCGGTCTTCTTCTCCGACTTCATGGGCCCGCGCGAGGCGGTCTTCCCGCACCTGCTCGAGGCGGCGGGGCAGGGAATCGGTGGCATCTTCGTGCAGATCCTCGACCCCGCCGAGGCCGAGTTCCCGTTCGCCGGGCGCACGCGGTTCGAGTCCATGGGTCGGGCGATCCGGCACGACACCGACCAGGCCGGGGCGCTTCGCGAGGCGTATCTCGAGCGGCTGGCCGAGCGCCGCGACGATCTCGCGCGCACCGCCCGGCGCGCCGGATGGCAGCTCCTCATGCACCGGACCGACGAGAGTCCGCGCCGGGCGCTGCTCGCGCTCCACCACCGGCTCGGGAGCAGGCGGGGATGAGCGGGCTCGGCGCCATCGCGTTCCTGAACCCGTGGCTGCTTGCGGCGCTGGCGGCGCTGCCGATCCTCTGGTGGCTGCTCCGCGCGATCCCGCCGAGCCCGCGGCTCGAGCTGTTCGCGGGCGTGCGCCTGCTGCTCGGGCTCGAGGACCCGGAGCGGCAGGCGGCGAAGACGCCGTGGTGGCTGCTGGCTCTGCGCGCGCTGGCGGTGGCGGCGATCATCCTCGGCTTCGCCGGCCCGGTGCTGAACCCCTCCGAGCGGATCGCGGCCGCGGGCGACGGGCCGGTCATGGTGCTGATGGACCAGGGCTGGGCCAGCGCGCCGGACTGGGAGGCGCGGGTCGCGACCGCGGCCGCGGCGATCGAGGAGGCCGGGCAGGCGGGGCGCCAGGTGGTGCTGCGCATGGCCGCGAGCGGCGAGACGACCGCGCCGGTCGCGGCCGGCGCCGCCCGCGCGCTGGTCGAGGGCGCGGTGCCGGACCCCTGGGCGCCCGACCACCAGGCGGTGCTCGGCGCGCTCGACGAGGGCACGCTCGCCGCATCGGGCGAGACGCTCTGGATGAGCGACGGCCTTTCGCATGGCGAGGCGACGGCGGCGCTGGCGGAGCGGCTGGCGGCGGCGGGGCCGCTCCGGCTGATCCGGCCGGCCGTGCC
>DATKCY010000295.1:0-14194 GCA_035512995.1 Thermohalobaculum sp. | reverse complement strand
GGCGTGGAGCTGGGCGTCCTCGAGCCGGCCCTCGAGCGCGAAGCGCTCGGCGGTCGCCAGCGTCGCCATGCCGTCGTCGCCCGCGCGGCCGTAGGCGAGCGCGAGGTCGCGCATGCCGGCAGGATCGGTCCCGTCGGCGCGCTGCGCCTGCTCGAGCACGCGGAGCGCCTCGGCATCGCTCTCGGGGGTGTTGAGCGCCAGCAGCGCCCGGCCGAGGCCCGCCGCGATCAGCGGCTCGTCGGGCGCGAGCGCGAGCGCCTGGCGGTAGGCGGCCGCCGCCTCGGCCGGACGGCCCGATTCGAACAGGATCTGGCCCTTGAGCTCGACATAGTAGGGATCGCTCGGGCGCGTCGCGATCAGCCAGTCCACGGCCGCCAGCGCCTCGCCCGTGCGGGCGAGCCGGTGCAGCGCCACGGCCTGGGCCAGCAGCGTCTCCTCGCTCGCGGGCGCGCCCTCGAGGTCGTCGAGCACGCGCTGCGGGTCCTCGAGGAAGCCCTTCAGCTTCGCGCGCATCCGCCCGTGCCAGTACGCGGTCGCGGGATCGGGCGTGAAGCGGCCGGCGAGCTCGGCGGCGCGCCGCTCGACGAGCTGCATGCGCTCCGACGACAGCGGGTGGGTCAGCACGTAGGGGTCCTGGTTGCCGCTCAGGAACACCTCCTGCCCGCGGAAGTGCTCGAGCACCTCGAGCATGCCCTCGGGCCCGATGCCGGCCTGCTCGAGATAGCCGAGCGCGGCCTGGTCGGCCGCAGCCTCCTGCCCGCGGCTGAAGCTCAGCAGGCTCCGCGTAACCGCGGTCTGGCTGCCGCTGATGATCGCGCTCGCGGCAGCGCCGCCGCCGCCCGCGGCGCCGGCGGCGACCGCCAGCAGCGCGCCGACCAGCGCCGGGCCGCGCATGTTGCGCAGCGCCTCGCCGCGCACCGCCAGGTGGCCGCCGGCGATGTGGCCGACCTCGTGCGCGATCACGCCCTGGAGCTCGCCCGCCGTCTCGAGCTCCATCAGGAGGCCGGTGTTGAGGAACAGGTTGCGGCCGCCGGCGACGAACGCGTTCAGCGCGTCGTCGTTGACGATGTAGATCTCCGTGCTCTCGGGGCTGATGCCGGCGGCGCCGAGAATGGGGGCGGCCTCCATGTCGAGCGTGCGCTCGATCTCGGCGTCGCGGACCAGGCTCGCGGCGCCGGCCTCGGCCACGGAGGCCATCAGGACCGCCGCGACGCTCAGCACCTTCAGCGGATTCAGCACGTGGACCCCTTCCCGCGGCGGTGGTTTCGCTCGGACCCGATTCCGGTCTAGGAGTGACGCTTTCCCGGCCCGGCCGCCAGACACATAAGGATCACGACATTGAGAATTTCAACCCGGGGGCGCACGCCGCCGTTCATCGCGATGGACGTGATGGCGGAGGCGAAGCGGGTGGCGACGGCCGGCGGCGACGTCGTCCACATGGAGGTGGGGGAGCCCTTTCCGGGCGCGCCTGCGGCGGCTCGGATGGCGCTGACGCAGGCGCTGGAGCAGGGGGCGCCGCTCGGCTACACGCAAGGGGCGGGGCTGCCGGAGCTCCGCGCCGGCATCGCCGACCTCTACCGCCGGCGGCACGGGCTCACGCTCGACCCCGAGCGGGTGGTGGTCACGAGCGGGTCATCGGCCGGCTTCGTGCTCGCCTTTCTCGGCCTCTTCGAGGCCGGCCAGCGGGTGGCGATGGCCGACCCCGCCTATCCCTGCTACCGCAACATGATGCACGCGCTGGGGCTCGAGAGCGTCACGGTCCCCGCGGCCCTCGAGGAGCGCTACCAGCCGACGCCGGAGCGGCTGGCGGCCGCGGGCACGCTGCACGGGCTCCTGGTCGCGAGCCCGGCCAACCCGACCGGCACGATGCTCGACCGCCAGCACCTGGGCGCGCTCGTCGACTTCGCGGCCGAGGGGGGCCTCACGCTGATCTCGGACGAGATCTATCACGGCCTGACCTACGACGCGCCCGCGGTCTCGGCGCTCGAGCTGACGAACGAGGCGGTCGTCGTCAATGGCTTCTCGAAATACTACGCGATGACCGGCTGGCGGATCGGCTGGATGGTGGTGCCCGAGCGCCTGGTCGAGCCTTTGCAGACGCTTGCGCAGAACTTCTACATATGCCCGCCGCATGCGAGCCAGCTCGCGGCCCTCGGCGCGCTGAGCCCGGAGGGCGAGGCCGAGGTCGCCGGCCATCTCGACCTCTACCGGCGGAACCGCGAGGCGGTGATCGAGGCGCTGCCGCGCCTCGGCTTCGTCGACATCGCCCCGGCCGACGGCGCGTTCTACGCCTATGCGGGGCTCGGGCGCCACGGCGACGACAGCCGCGCCTTCTGCCGCCGGCTGCTGCACGAGGGCGGCGTCGCCGCGACCCCCGGCCTCGACTTCGACCCGGCGCGCGGCGGCGGCACCGTCCGCTTCTCCTTCGCCGCCTCGCCCGAGCGCATCGCCGAGGGGCTGCGCCGGCTCGAGCGCTTCCTGAAAGGTTAATATCGCCGCCAAAATCCAAGAATTGCAAGAAGTTGAGCGCCTTTGCTCGCGTGCAAAGAACGGGAGGCCCCGGCGCGGGGGCCGGGGCAGCGCGGTCTGTGCCGACAGGTTCAAATCGACGAGCGCCGGTATCAACCGTCGAGGCGGACGCCCTTGGCGCCCGCGAGGTCCTGGACGAACTGCCAGGCGACGCGGCCGGAGACGGCGCCGCGGGTCTGGCGCCACTCGATCGCGCGGGCGCGGAGCTCCTCGTCGCCTATCGGGATGCCGTAGCGGTCGCAGTAGCCGCGGATCATCGCCAGATAGTCGTCCTGCCCGCAGGGATGGAAGCCGAGCCAGAGGCCGAAGCGGTCCGAGAGCGACACCTTCTCCTCGGTCGCCTCGGAGGGGCTGATCGCGGTCGAGCGCTCGTTCTCGATCATGTCGCGCGGCATCAGGTGGCGCCGGTTCGAGGTCGCGTAGAAGAGGACGTTCGGCGGCCGCCCGGCGATGCCGCCGTCGAGCACCGCCTTCAGCGACTTGTAGTGCTCGTCCCCCTTGTCGAACGAGAGGTCGTCGCAGAAGACGAGGAAGCGGCGATCGCCGGCCGCGCGCAGGCGGTCGAGCAGCCGGCCGATCGACGGGACGTCCTCGCGGTGGATCTCGATCAGGATCAGCGGTGCCTCGGCGCTCACCGCGGCGTGGACCGCCTTGACGAGCGACGACTTGCCCATGCCGCGGGCGCCCCAGAGCAGCGCGTTGTTGGCGGGCAGCCCGCGCGCGAAGCGGCGGGTGTTGTCGAGCAGCGTCTCGCGCGCCCGGTCGATGCCGACGAGGAGGTCGAGGTCGACCCGCGCCACCGTCACCACCGGGACCAGCCGGTCGGGATCGACCGCCCAGAGGAAGGCGTCGGCCGCGTCGAGGCCGACCGGCTCTCCCGGCGGCGGGGCGATCCGCTCGAGCGCCTCGGCGATGCGCAAGAGCGCGTCGCGGTCGGCCGGGGAGACTGGAACCTCGGCGAGCTTCGGGCCCATCAGCGCGGCGCCTCCGGCTCCTCGTCGTCCAGCGCCTCCTCCTCGGCCTCCCGCTCGGCATCGCGCCTGCGCTCGACAATGCGCACGAGCTGGATCGAGACCTCGTAGAGCAGGTAGACGGCGCCGCCGAGGCCGATCTGGCTGATGACATCGGGCGGCGTCAGCACGGCGGCGACCGCGGCGATGGCGACGACCGCGTATTTGCGCCCGTTGGCGAGGCCGTCGGCGGTGACCAGCCCGACCCGGCCCATCAGCGTCAGCAGGACGGGCAGCTGGAAGCAGATGCCGAAGGCCAGGATGAAGGTCATCGAGAGCGACAGGTACTCGTTGACCTTGCCCAGGAACTCGATCTGCAGCGCCTGGTCCTCGCTGCCGGGGATCTGGAAGTTAAGGAAGAACCTGATCGCGAGCGGCATGATCAGGAAGTAGACGAAGCTGGCGCCGAGGATGAAGAGCGCGGGCGTCGCCAGCAGGAAGGGCAGGAACGCCTTCTGCTCGGTCGAGTAGAGGCCGGGCGCCACGAACTTCCAGAGCTGGTTGGCGATCACCGGGAAGGCGAGGCAGAAGCCGCCGAACATCGCGAGCTTCAGATAGGTGAAGAACGCCTCGTGCAGCGCCGTGAAGATGAGCTGCGGGCTCTGCCCCCGGTCCTCGAGCGCGTCGACCAGCGGCAGGGTCAGGATCGTGTAGATCTCCTCGGCGAAGATCCAGCAGACGACGAAGCCGATCCCGAGCGCGATCAGCGCGTGGATCAGACGGCTCCTGAGCTCGATCAGGTGGTCGATCAGCGGCGCCGAGCTCTCCTCGACGTGGCGGTCGAGGTCGGGGTTCTTCTGCTTGTTCATCGCTCGCCCGAGGCCGCCTTCGGCTCGGGCTCAGGCTCCGGCTTCGGCGCGGGTGGGCTCTCGGCCTCCGCGGGTGGGGCGGCCGGGCTCTCGGCCGGCGGCCCGGCCTTCGCCTCGGCCGCGCCGGGCGTCGGTGCCGTCTTCTTCGCGGGGCTCGTGAGCGAGGAGGCGGAGCGCTTCGCCTGCTCCTGGAAGCTCACGCGGCTCATCTTGTCGACGTCGCGCTTGAGGTCGGTGAGCTCCTTCAGGTCGGCCTCGCGCGCGGCGTCTTCCATCGAGCGCTGGAAGTCCCGCGCCATGCCGCGCGCCTTGCCGACGAACTGGCCGACGGTGCGAAGCAGGCGGGGCAATTCCTTGGGACCGACGACGAGAAGCGCGATCACGCCGATCACCATCAGCTCGGTCCAGCCGATATCGAGCATCTTCGGGGCCTCCGCGCCCCGCCGGGAGCGTCAGGCGCTGTCGCGCTTGCGCTCCTCGACGGTCTCGGCGTCCTCGACGGCGTCCCCGGCGCGCCCGGCGGCATGGGTGCGGGTCGCGTCGAACGGGCGCGACTGCTCCTGGCCGACCTGCCGGCCGTCGGTGCGGTCCTGCGCCACCTTCGGCTCGTCGTCGTCCTCGGCCATGCCCTTCTTGAAGCTCTTGATGCCCTTCGCCATGTCGCCCATCAGCTCGGAGATCTTGCCGCGTCCGAAGAGCAGCACGAGCAAGAGCACGACGATCAGGATTTGCCAGACACTGAGGCCCATAAGCCTTCACTCCCATCAGCGAGCGCGCCTCACCGGACACGCGTTCTGTCGCGCCACACATATTGAATGACGGCGGCGGGGGGAAGGGGCTGTGGTTGCGGAGCCCGCTTTATTCGGCGGCGAAAGGCGAGGCGACGCGGCTCTGCTCGGCGCAGGGGAAGACGAAGCAGCGGTCGCGGCGCATCGACAGGCTCACCGGCGTGCCCTGCTCGGGCAGCCAGGCGAAGGGGACGGTCGCGCGCACGAGGCTGCCGTCGTGCTCCATCGCCACCTCGAGGAGCGAGGCCGCGCCGATGAAGCGGGCGCGCACGATCCGGCCGCGCGCCGCGACGCCGTCCTCGGGGTTGCCCTTCCCGGGGCGGCCCTCGTCGGCGGCGATCTTCAGGTGCTGCGGGCGCACGATGATCTCGACGTCGGCGCCGTCGACGAGCCCCGGCGTCAGGAAGCGGCCGAAGGGCGTGTCGGTCTGCCGGTCGCGGACCACGCCGTGGATCACGTTGAGGTCCGAGAAGAAGGCCGCGGCCTCGCGGTCCATCGGGTAGTTGTAGACGTGGTAGGGCGCGCCGACCTGCACCACGCGCCCGCGCCGCATCAGCGCGATCCGGTCGCCCATGCGCATCGCCTCGTCGGGCTCGTGGGTGACCAGCAGGACCGCCGCGCCCTCCTCCTTGAGGATCGACAGGGTCTCGTCGCGGACCTCGTCGCGGAGGCGGTTGTCGAGGCCCGAGAACGGCTCGTCCATCAGCATCACGCGGGGCTTCGGCGCGAGCGCGCGGGCGAGCGCGACCCGCTGCTGCTCACCGCCCGAAAGCTGGTGGGGATACTTCCGCTCGTAGCCCGGAAGCCCGGCGCGGCGCAGATAGTCCGAGACGGTGCGCACGCGCGCGCCCCGGGCCTCTCGGCGGCCGAGGCCGAAGGCCACGTTCTCGGCGACCGTCAGATGCGGGAAGAGCGCGAAGTCCTGGAACATGAGCCCGATCGAGCGCGCCTCGGGCGGGGCGTGGACGCGGTCGTCGGAGACCACCTTGCCGCCGACGAGCACGCGGCCCGAATTCTGCCGTTCGACGCCGGCGGCGACGCGGAGGGTCGTGGTCTTGCCGCAGCCGGACGGCCCGAGGAGACAGACGAGCTCTCCCGCCTCGACCTCGAGGGAGAGGTCCTCGACCGCCTTCAGCCCGTCGAAGTCGACCGACACGCCCTCGAGCGCGAGGCGCGGCGGATCGGGCTGGGGCAGGGGAGCGGGAGCGTTCACGAGGACGAGACCGACTGTTTTGCTCGGGGATTGCCTCTACCTAGCAAGGGCCGCGGGGAGCGGCAAGCCAAGGGGGCGATCGGAGCGCGTTTTCTCCGGAGGGCAGGGGGCCTTGTGCGGGGCAGCGGTCGGCGGGGCGGCGGGCCTGGTCGGGCGGTCAGGCGTCCTCGGCGGTCGCCTCGGCGCGCGACTTGCCGGTCACCTCGAGGGCGAGGGCCGCGCTCATGAAGGGGTCGAGGTCGCCATCGAGCACGCGGTCGGGGTCCGACGTCTCGACCGAGGTGCGCAGGTCCTTGACCATCTGGTAGGGCTGGAGAACGTAGGAGCGGATCTGGTGGCCCCAGCCGATGTCGGCCTTGGCGTCGTGCTGGTCCTGGATCGCATCGGTGCGCCGCTTCATCTCGAGGTCGTAGAGCCGCGCCCTGAGCGCCGCCATCGCGTTCGCGCGGTTCTGGTGCTGCGACTTCTCGGAGCTGGTCACCACGATCCCGGTCGGCAGGTGGGTCATGCGCACCGCCGAGTCGGTCGTGTTCACGTGCTGCCCGCCGGCGCCCGAGCTGCGGTAGGTGTCGATCCGGATGTCCTTGTCCTGGATGTCGATCTCGACCGTGTCGTCGATCACCGGGTAGACCCAGACCGACGAGAACGAGGTGTGCCGCCTGGCCTGGGCGTCGAAGGGCGAGATGCGGACGAGCCGGTGCACGCCCGACTCGGTCTTGAGCCAGCCATACGCGTTCTCGCCCTTGACGCGGAAGGTCGCGGACTTGATGCCGGCCTCCTCGCCCGGGGTCTCGGCCATCAGCTCGACCTTGTAGCCCCGCGCCTCGGCCCAGCGGAGATACATCCGGGCCAGCATCTGCGCCCAGTCGCAGCTCTCGGTGCCCCCGGCGCCCGCGTGGACCTCGAGGAAGGCGTCGTTGCCGTCGGTCTCGCCCGACAGCAGCGCCTCGATCTCGGCCGCGCCGGCGTCCCTCTTCAGCTCGGCGAGCGCCGCCTCGGCCTCCGCCACGATCTCGGCATCGCCCTCGGCCTCGCCGAGCTCGATCAGCTCGAGGTTGTCGCGGAGACCGGTCTCGAGCGTGCCCAGCCGCTCGAGCGCGTCGGCGAGCTTCTGGCGCTCGCGCATCAGCTTCTGGGCGTGCGCGGGATCGTTCCAGAGCGCCGGGTCCTCGGCGCGCGCGTTCAGCTCCTCGAGCCGATGCTGCGCCACCTCGCCGCCGAGGCGCTGGCGGAGCAGCTCGAGTGACTTCTCGATGTCGGTGGCCAGGCTCTGCGTCTCGGCCTTCATGGGGCGGTCCTGCGGGCGGCGGGCTCGGCGGCCTCAGATAACGCCGGCCGGGGCGCGGGTAAAGGCGGTCGGCTCAGTAGAGCCCGCCCGTGCCGAGACCGACGGAGTTCGACGGCCGCTGTTCGTAGCGCTCGCTGCTGCCGCCCGCGGGAGGGGACCACGTCTGCTGCTGCTGCCTCTGCGGCTGTCGCTGCTGGTTCGCGTTCGGCTGAACCGTCGCTCCCCCCTGGCCTTCCCAGTTGAAGCCGCCGCCGGCTGTCGCGGGCTCGCTCGGCAGCTCGTTCAGCGCGTAGGGCAGGTCCTCCTCGCCGGTGCTCTCGAACAGCACGGTGTCGTCGCGGATGGCGTTGTAGGCGTAGAGCTCGGGCTCGGTGCCGGACAGGAACGCCTCGTAGATGACGTTCTCGCCGGTCGCGTCGTCGGGCAGCCGCTCGCCGGTCAGGCGGTCGATCTTGACCATGACGATCTGCTCGCCCTGCTGGTCCTGGAAGTGCTCGAAGCTGCCGGGCTCGCGGGTCTTCATCGCCTCCGCCATGAACTCGGAGAAGACCGGGCCGCACAGCGTGCCGCCATAGGCGCCGCGGCCCATCGGCGTCGGGTTGTCGAAGCCGATGAAGCAGCCGGCGACCATGTTGCGGGTGTAGCCGACGAACCACGCGTCCTTGCTCTCGTGGGGGGTGCCGGTCTTGCCGGCGACGTCGAAGTCCAGCTTCGAGCCGACGGTCTGCGCCGCCGTGCCGCGGTCGACCACGCCCTTCAGCATCGAGGTCAGCTGGTAGGCCGTCACCGGGTCCATGATCTGGTCGCGGGTGTCGTAGAGCTGCGGCTCGGCGGACGGATCGTACGCGGCCGTCTCGCAGCCCTCGCAGAAGCGGTTGTCGTGGCGGTAGAGCGTCTTGCCGTGGCGGTCCTGGACGCGGTCGATCACCGTGGGCCTGAGCCGCTTGCCGCCGTTCGCGAACATGCCGTAGGCCGCGACCATCTGGTAGAGCGTCGTCTCGCCGGCGCCGAGGGCGTAGGCGAGGTGGTGCGGCATGTTCTCGTAGACGCCGAAGCGCTCGGCGTACTCGGCGATGCGGTCCATGCCGATCTCCTGCGCGAGGCGCACGGTCACGAGGTTCTTCGAGCGCTCGAGCGCGGTGCGGAGCGGGAGCGGGCCCGCGAAGTTGCCGCTCGAGTTCCTCGGCGTCCAGGTCTTGTTGCCGACCTGGATCGAGATCGGAGCGTCGAGCACGACGGTCGCCGGCGTGTAGCCGGCGTCGAGGGCCGCCGAGTAGACGAAGGGCTTGAACGCCGAGCCCGGCTGGCGCTGGGCCTGGGTCGCGCGGTTGAACACGCTCTGGTCGTGGCTGAACCCGCCCTGGAGCGCCAGCACGCGGCCCGAATGCGGGTCCATCGCCATGAACGCGCCCTGAACCTCCGGAATCTGTCGGAGCCGCCAGTCCGAGCCGTCGTCGGAGACGTTCTCGACATAGATCACGTCGCCGGTGCGGAAGATGTCGTTGCCGTCCTCGCGGCGGACGCGGGCGATCCACTTGCGCTCGGTCGCGAGGTCCAGCTCGGCGGTCTCGCCGGTCGCCTCGATGCCGATCGTCGCCGCGGCGTTGCCGGCGTCCAGCACGATGGCCGGGCTCCAGCCCTCGATGTCGCGGGCGGCGTCGGTGCCGGCCAGCGTCTGATGCCAGTCGTCGCCGATCTCGTCCACGTTCGCGACCGGGCCGCGATAGGTGCCGCGCTGGCGGTCGTACTGCAAAAGCTGCCGGCGCAGCGCCCGGGCCGCGATCTCCTGCAGCTCGGGATCGACGGTGGCGAGCGCGGTCAGGCCGCCCTCGTAGACCTCGTCCTCGCCGAGCTCGGAGACGAGCTGGCGGCGCACTTCGCCCGCGAAGTAGCCGTCGTCGACCGTGGCGGTCCGGACCTCGTCGTCGTCGAGGATGGTGTCGAGCGGCTCCGCCAGCGCCGCCTCGGCCTCGGCCCGCGTCAGGTCGCCGTTGTCCTGCATCTCGCGCAGCACGTAGTTCCGGCGCTCGAGCGCGCGGTCGTGGTCGCGGATCGGGTGAAGATTCGACGGCTCCTTCGGCAGGGCGGCCAGATAGGCAGCCTCGGCCGCGGTCAGCTCCTCGAGCGGCTTGGCGAAATAGTTGTTGGCGGCGGCGACGATGCCGTAGGAGCGGGCGCCGAGATAGATCTCGTTCAGGTAGAGCTCGAGGATGTCGTCCTTGCTGAGCGCGCCCTCGATGCGGACCGCGAGGATCGCCTCCTTGATCTTGCGCTCGAAGCTCCGCTCGTTGTGGAGCAGGAAATTCTTCATCACCTGCTGGGTGATGGTCGAGGCGCCGGCCAGCCGCACGCTCTGCCCCGTGACCTTGGCCTGCGCATAGCGCATGACGGCCTTGGCGATGCCGACGGCGTCGACGCCGGGGTGGGCGTAGAAATTCTTGTCCTCGGCGGAGACGAACGCCGCGGTGACAAGCTCCGGCACCTCCTCGATCGGCACGAACACGCGCTTCTCGCGGTAGAACTCCGCCATCACCTTGCCCTCGCCCGAGTAGACCCGGGTGAGCAGCTTCGGCTTGTACTCGACCAGCTCCTGATGACCGGGCAGATCCTGCGCGTAGTAATGGACGAGCGCCGCGATCGCGACCACGCCGAACAGCAGCGCCGCCGCAACCAGGCTGAACAGGGTGCCGAAGAGTCGGGTCATCGGGTGAGGTCCGCCGAGTTCGATTCGGTTCGTTGCATCGCGAACGTGCCGCGATGTCGCATTGTTCCGGTTGCAGCCGTCATTGCCGTCTCCCCGGACTGGCTGTTGCGGCCCTGCATCTCCTTGCCGGGCGGCCGGGGCCTCGCGGCCTCCTGCATCCGATCCCAGGCTCTGACGGCGTCGATGATCCCGCCGATCGTCCGCGCGCGCCAGACCGGCGTTTCGAGGCGTCGGCGATCGCGCGCATTGTCGATGAACCCGAGCTCCACGAGCACCGCCGGCAGATCCGCCGCCCTCAGGACGGCGTAGGGTCCGTGCCGGTGGGGCCGCTTATCCAGAACGGCGACCTGTCCGTCAAGGGCCGCGACGAGTGCGCGCGCGAGCGTCTCGGACGCCGGCCGCGTGTCGCGCCCAGCGAGGTCCACCAGCGTCTCGGCCAGCGCGTCGCTCTCGCCCGCGAGGCGGGATCCACCGATGAGGCTGGCGCGCGCGGGCCCGCGGACCAGCGCGGCCGCATCGGGACCGGCGCCGCCCCGGGCGGGGCCGAACGAATAGACGCTGATCCCCTCGGCCCGGCCGTGGGCGAGACGGTCGGCATGGAGCGAGATCATCAGGTGGGCGCCCGCGCGCCGGGCGCGGTCGATCCGGTCGGCCAGGGGCACGAAGCTGTCGTCGGCGCGGGTGAGCACGGCGTCGAGCCCCGGCGCCCGCCGCAGCGCCGCCGCCAGCTCCCGCGCGAAGGACAGCGTCAGGTCCTTCTCGGCCAGGTCGTCGACGGTGGCGCCCGGGTCGCGCCCGCCGTGGCCAGGGTCGAGCGCGACCAGGAGCGGCGCGCCGCGGCCCCCGTCGACCGGCGCCCGCTCGCCAGCACATGCCGGCGATGCGAAGGCCAGACCGGCCGCCAATACGCTGGCCGCAACCCGATGAGCTGCTCGCACCCGTCCTCGCACGGCGGTCTGCCGCCTGTTCTGTCTTTTCGGCGTCGGCAGGCTAGCATGCGGAATGCCCGCGCGAAATTCCGTTTGTCGTTTCAGTCGCCCGGTCTTATACGCGACGGGGGGCAGCCGTCCGTCGGTCACGCGGACCGGGGAGGGCGGCTTCAGTAACATCCGGGCGGCGCCCGGCGCGACCTTGCGGCTCGGGGCGCAAAACCCCGCCGCACCGAACGCGCGGCCGTCCCGGGGAAGGCCCCCGGCGCACCGCGGTGCGCCTGTTGGTCATGGCGCCGCTCTGGCGGCGATAGTAGCAATGAGCGCGATGACGGTTCCGGCACTCGCAGCGACGACAGACCCGCCAGCGGCCCCGATCGGGCCGGCCGTGGCGGCCGTCGGCCGGGCCCGCATCGATGCCGAGAAGAGATGCCGCCCCCCCCGCCGCGACGGGACTCTCGCGCGGGCCGGGCTCGGCCGAGGGCTTCATGTCAAAGAAGATGCTGATCGATGCGACCCACCCGGAAGAGACCCGGGTCGTGGTCGTGGACGGGAACAAGGTTGACGACTTCGACTTCGAGTCGATCAACAAGCGCCAGCTTGCCGGGAACATCTACCTCGCGAAGGTGACGCGGGTCGAGCCGTCGCTGCAGGCGGCGTTCGTCGACTACGGCGGCAACCGCCACGGCTTCCTTGCGTTCAACGAGATCCACCCGGACTACTACCAGATCCCGGTCGCGGACCGCGAGGCGCTGATCGCCGAGGAGGCCGCCGAGGAGGAGGAGGCGCGCCGCGCCGCCGAGAAGGCCAACGGCAACGGCAACGGCGGCGACAAGGCGGCCGCAGCGGCCAGGCCGAAGGGCCGCCGCTCGCGCCGGCGGCGCGACGAGCCCCGGGACGCTGAGGACGGCGGGGACGGCAGCACCGCCGGGGCGGACGCATCGGCGGAGAAGGCCGAGGCCGCGCCGGACGCGGACGCAGGCGGCGCGGGCCGTGGCGGCGCGATCGCCGGGCTCGAGGTGATCGATCCCGAGGGGGACCGGGCCGATGCGCCGGAGGAGCGCGGCGCGCATGTCTCCGGGCTCGAGGTCGCCGGCGAGGACGAGGGCGACGATGCCGGCGACGACGGCGACGACGGGTCTTCCGGCCGCTCCCGCTCGATGCCGGAGAACACCGGGCTGAAGGACGAGACGGTCAGCGAGGACGTCGAGACCGCAACCGCCGCCGGCGAAGCCGAGGCGCCGGAGCAGAAGCCCGCCGGGGAGGCAGAGGCCGCCGGCGAGGACGACGGCGGCGGCCGCGCCAGGGGCGGACGCAAGCCGCGCCGGCGGAAGAGCCGGAAGGGCAAGGGCGACGAGGCGGGCGCCGCCGAGGCCGCCACGGACGACGCCACGATCGACGAGGATGCGCGCGGCAAGGGCGACGTCGACGAGGTCGGCGCCGAGGACGTGCAGGAGGAGGTCGCCGAGATCCGCCGCGCCCGGCGCCGGCGCTACAAGATCCAGGACGTGGTCAAGGTCCGGCAGATCATGCTGGTCCAGGTCGTCAAGGAGGAGCGCGGCAACAAGGGCGCGGCGCTGACCACCTACCTCAGCCTCGCCGGGCGCTACTGCGTGCTGATGCCGAACACGGCGCGGGGCGGCGGCATCAGCCGCAAGATCACCCAGGTCTCGGACCGCAAGCGGCTCCGCGAGGTGGTCTCGGAGTTCGAGGTGCCGAAGGGCATGGGGCTGATCGTCCGCACCGCGGGGGCCGAGCGCACCCGGGCCGAGATCAAGCGCGACTACGAGTTCCTGCTCCGCCAGTGGGAGCAGATCCGCGAGCTCACGCTCAGGTCGATCGCGCCGACGCTGATCTACGAGGAGGGGTCGCTGATCAAGCGCGTGATCCGCGACCTCTACTCGAAGGAGATCGACGCGATCCTGGTCGAGGGCGAGGCCGGCTACCGCGAGGCCAAGAGCTACATGAAGATGCTGATGCCGTCGCACGCGAAGAACGTGCAGCAGTATCAGGAGGCGATCCCGCTCTTCATCCGCTACCAGGTCGAGAGCTACCTGAACGCGATGTTCAACCCGACGGTGCAGCTGAAGTCCGGCGGCTACATCGTGATCGGGACGACCGAGGCGCTGGTCGCGATCGACGTCAACTCCGGGCGGTCCACGCGCGAGGGATCGATCGAGGAGACGGCGCTCAAGACCAATCTCGAGGCCGCCGACGAGGTGGCGCGCCAGCTCCGGCTCCGCGACCTCGCCGGGCTGATCGTGATCGACTTCATCGACATGGACGAGAGCCGCAACAACCGGTCGGTCGAGAAGCGGATCAAGGATCGGCTGAAGACCGACCGCGCGCGTATCCAGGTCGGCCGGATCTCGGCCTTCGGGCTCATGGAGATGTCGCGCCAGCGGCTGCGTCCGGGGATGCTCGAGGCGACGACCCAGCCATGCCCGCACTGCCACGGGCAGGGGATCGTGCGGTCCGAGGAGAGCCTGTCGCTCGCGATCCTGCGCGAGCTCGAGGAGGAGGGCGTGCGCGGCCGCTCGGCCGAGGTGGCGCTGGCCGCCCCGGTCGAGATCGTGAACTTCCTGGTCAACCACAAGCGCAAGCACCTGAACCAGATCGAGGAGCGCTACGGCATGGTGATCATGCTGGAGGGCACTCCTGCGCTGACGAGCCCGAACCACACGATCGAGCGCTCGCGCACCGCGTCGCGGCCCGCGCTGTCGGCCGACGAGGCGGTCATCACCGCCGAATCGGCGGCGGTGTCGGAGGCCGATGTCGAGGTCGAGGTCGAGGTTGAGGCCGAGGCCGAGGCGAAGCCCGCCGGCGGCGAGCGCGAACGCGCCAGGGCCGCAGACGGCGGCGAGGACGACGGCGGCGGGCGCCGCCGGCGCGGCAAGCGCGGCGGCCGGCGCCGGCGCGGGCGC
>DATKCY010000294.1:0-3455 GCA_035512995.1 Thermohalobaculum sp. | reverse complement strand
CGAGGTGCACGGGCATGTGCGGCGCGTTGGCGATCAGGTCGCCCGCGGCGTCGAACACGGCGCACGAAAAATCGAGCCGCTCCTTGATCGTGACGCTGGCGGCGGTGTTCTCGAGCACGGCGCCCTGCTGCTCGGCGATCGACATGTAGAGGTTGTTGAAGACCTCGAGCATGACCGGGTCGGCTTCCGTCCCGACCGCGCGGGCGTCGCGCGGCGCGATGCGGCGGAGCACGACGTGGTCGTGGCCGGTCAGCTCGGCCTGCCAGCCGGCCTCGATCACGATCGAGGTGTGCGGCTCGACGAGGACGGCGGGGCCGGTCAGGCGGTCGCCGGGGCGCATCGCCTCGCGCCGGACGAAGCGGGCATCGTGCCAGGCGCCGTTGGCATAGAAACGGTCGGCGAGGGCGGTCTCGATCGCGTCCTCGCCGCGCTCCGCCGTCTCGACCGCCTCCTCGGCGATGTCGGCGGCCTCGCCGATCGCCTCGACCTGCAGGGCCTCGATCACCAGCGCCGCGTCGCCGGCCTCGAAGCCGAAGCGGGCTGCGTGCGCCTCCGCGAAGGCGCGGCGCATGTCGGCGACGCTGCCGAAGGGGACGCCAAGCGCGGTGTCGGTGCCCTTGACCTTGAGCATGGCGGTCGGGACCAGGCGGACGTCGGCCTCGCCGATCCCCTGGCGCGCGACCTCCGCCCCCGCCTCGCGGCCGAGGCGGGCGAGCTCGGCCTCGGCCGCCGTCCGGCTCTCCTCGGAGAGGTCGGCCTCGACCGCCTGCTCGCGGCTCGCGCGGATGTCGGCGAGGCCCATGCCGTAGGCCGAGAGGACCGAGGCCATCGGGTGGACCAGGCAAGTGTCCATGCCCAGCGTGTCGGCGATCGCGCAGGCGTGCTGCGCCCCGGCGCCGCCGAACACGGTCAGGCAGTACTTGGTGACGTCGTGGCCCTGCTGCACGCTGATCTTCTTGATCGCGTTCGCCATGTTCTCGACGGCGATGCGCAGGAAGCCGTCGGCCAGCTCGTGGACCGGGCGGCCGACCTCGGCCGCCATCTCCTCGAAGGCGGCGCGGGTCGCCTCCACGTCGAGCGGGCGGTCGCCGTCGGGTCCGAAGATCGCCGGGAAGAACTCGGGGCGCAGCTTGCCGGTCACGACGTTGGCGTCGGTGACCGCGAGCGGGCCGCCGCGGCCGTAGGCGGCGGGGCCGGGATCGGCGCCGGCGCTGGCGGGCCCGACCCGCAGGCGCGTGCCGTCGAAGGAGAGGATCGAGCCGCCGCCGGCCGCGACCGTGTGGATGTGCATCATCGGCGCGCGGATGCGCACGCCCGCGACCTCGGTGTTCAGCACGCGCTCATAGGAGCCCGCGTAGTGGCAGACGTCCGTCGAGGTGCCGCCCATGTCGAAGCCGATCACGCGCTCGAAGCCCGCGATCTCGGAGGTGCGGACGCAGCCGACGACGCCGCCGGCGGGACCCGAGAGGATCGCGTCCTTGCCCTGGAACAGGCGCGCGTCGGTCAGCCCGCCGTTCGACTGCATGAACATGAGCTTGCCGCCCATGTCGTCGGCCTCCTGCGAGCCCTCGAAGGCGGCGGCGATGCGGTCGACATAGCGGGCGAGGATCGGCGAAAGATAGGCGTCGACGACGGTCGTGTCGCCGCGGCTCACCATCTTCATCAGCGGCGAGACGCGGTGGCTGAGCGAGACCTGGGTGAAGCCGATCTTCTCCGCGATGCGGCCCGCCTCGGCCTCGTGGTCCGGATAGCGGTAGCCGTGGACGAAGACGACCGCGACGGCGCGGATGCCCTGGCCGTGGACCTCCTCGAGCGCCGCGCGCAGGCGGTCGGCGTCGAGCGCCGTCTCGACCGTGCCGTCGGCCAGCACCCGTTCCTCGGCCTCGATCACGCGCTCGTAGAGCTGCTCGGGCAGCACGATCTCGCGCGCGAACAGGTCGGGCCGGTGCTGGTAGGCGATGCGGAGCTGGTCGCCGAGGCCCCGGGTGGTGACGAGCACCGTCCGGTCGCCCTTGCGCTCGAGCAGCGCGTTGGTGGCGACCGTCGTGCCCATCTTGACCTGGGCCACCCGCTCGGGCGGGATCGCGGCGTCGGGCTCGAGGCCCAGGAACCGGCGGATGCCGGCCAGCGCCGCGTCCTCGTACTGGTCGGGGTTCTCGCTCAGGAGCTTCGCGGTCTCGATCGTCCCGTCGGGGCGGCGCGCGACCACGTCGGTGAAGGTGCCGCCGCGGTCGATCCAGAAGTCCCAGGCCCCCTCGCCCCCGCCGTCGTGCATTCGGGTGCCTTTCATCTTCAGCGGCTATCGACTATCTTGGTAGCTGGAGCCTCGCATAGCCGAATAGCGGACGGGGCGGAAGGGAGGGTCTCTCCGATGATCTACGCCGTCCTGCTGGCGCTTCTGGCTGCGACGACCATCGCCGCCGCCGCAGCAGCGTCCCGTCGCGAGCGGCGCGCGCCGGTCCGCATCCGGGTGCGCGACCGCCGCTGACCTTGCGGCTGCGCCCGGCGGAGGACGCGGACCTCCCCGCCCTCGCCGATATCCTCAATGCCGAGATCCGGTCCGGCACCGCGAGCTGGACGGAGACCCAGCGGTCGTCCGACGCCATGCGGCGATGGCACGCCGAGCGCCGCGGAGCGGGGCATCCGGTGCTGGTCGCCGAGGAGGGCGGGCGCATCCTCGGCTATGCGAGCTACGGGCCGTTCCGCCGCGGCGAGGGCTACCGGCTGACGGTCGAGCATTCGGTCTATGTCGCGCGGGACGCCCGCCGGCGCGGCGTCGCGCGGGCGCTGATGACGGTGCTGATCGCGGAGGCGCGGGCCGCCGGCCTGCACCGGATGATCGGCGGGGTCAGCGCCGACCAGGAGGCGAGCATGGCGCTCCACCGCGCGCTCGGCTTCGTAGAGGCCGGTCGGCTGACCGAAGTCGGGCGCAAGCGCGGCCGCTGGCTGGACCTCGCGCTGATGGAGCTCGATCTCGGGGGCGGCGGGCCGGGACGCTGAACGGCAGGAGCTCGCGGCTGGCGCCGGAGCAGATCCCGACCGCACGAAACCGCCGCCGCGAAGAGCGGCGGCAGGGGGGCGGTTCTTTCCGGTTGCAACCCGCCTTCGGGGGTCAGTCGCTCCCGCGCCGCTCGCGGCGGGCTTCGCGCCGGTCCTTCTGCCACTCCTTGAGCGCCTTCCGGCGCTCCTTCCAGGCCTCGCGGGCGGCCTTGCGGCGCTCCTTCAGCGCCTCGGCCGCGTCGCGGTCGCGCTCGCGGCGCCACTCGCGGCGATCCTCCCAGTCGTCGTCGTCCCAGTCGTCGTCGTCGTCGTCGTCGTCCCAGTCGCGGTCGTAGAGCCGCCGGTCGCGCGGCCGCAGGATGTCCTGCAAGATGCCGGTCGGGGCGTCGCGTCCGACCAGCGGCGCGATGAGCTGTTCGGCGAAGAGGCCGAGCGCCTGCTCGGGCGTCAGCGGT
>DATKCY010000293.1:0-2353 GCA_035512995.1 Thermohalobaculum sp. | reverse complement strand
GGCGGAGGCCGACGCCGCCTACATGGCCGGGCGTCGGGCGGCGATCGCGGACGCGCTCGGCCGGTTCCGGCCGGACGTGCTGGTGACGGAGACCTTCCCGCTCGGCCGGCGGATGCTGGCGGACGAGTTCGAGGCCGCGATCGCTGAGGTGCGGCGGCGGACGCCGTCCGCGGCCGTGATCGCGTCGGTGCGCGACATCCCGGAGCCGCCGCGGAAGCCCGGGCGGCTGGCCGAGGCGGCGGCCCGGCTCGTCCGCGACTACGACCTCCTGATGGTGCACGGCGACCCGGCGCTGGTGCCGCTCTCCGCCATCTGGCCGCTCGAGGCGTTCGCCGGGCGCACGCGCCACACCGGCTACGTCGCCGCGCCGGCCCCCGGGGGCCATGTGGCCTCCGCGCCCGGGATCCTCGTCTCCGTCGGCGGCGGCGTGCTCGGCCGGCGGCTGCTGGCGCTCGCGGCGGAGGCGGCGGCGGGCTCGCTCCGGCGCTGGCACCTGCTGGCGGGCGGATCCGACGCGGCGGAGGTGGCGGCCGGGCTGCGGGTCGGGGCGCCCGGGAACCTGGTGGTCGAGCCGGCGCGGGCCGACTATCGGGCGCTGCTTTCGGGCGCCGCGGCGTCGGTCAGCCTCGCGGGCTACAACACCGTGCTCGACCTCGCCGCCTGCGACACGCCCGCCGTGCTGGTGCCGTTCGAGGAGAAGGGCGAGAAGGAGCAGGGGATCCGCGCGCGGGCGCTCGCGGGCTTTCCCGGCATCCGGGTCGTGCCGGCCGAGGGGCTGGATGCCGCCTCCCTCCGCCGGATCGCGGAGGCGGCGGCGGAGGGTCCGCGGCGCCCGCCCCTGACGCTCTGCCGCGACGGGGCGGAGCGGAGCGCGCGCCTGATCACCGAAACCGTCCACGCGCCCGTGAGGCAGACATGACCGAAAAGCGCCGCCTGCACGACGTCGAGGGGCTGAACGAGCGGCTGCAGGCGATCACGCGGCGGGCGCGGGTGGATCCGCGCTACCTGCACGACGACCGGACGCGCGAGCATATCGTCGAGGCGACGCGCGACTGCGCGCTGATCCTCGACGTCGGCGCGTCGATGCGGGAGCATCTGGGGGCGCTGGAGGGCCGGGTCGAGACGCTCGACCTGAACGACTTCGGCGACTATCCGGACATGCTCGGCGACGTCTGCTCGCCGTTTCCGGACGACCTCGCCGGGCGCTACGATGCCGTGATCGCGCTGGCGCTGCTCGAGCACGTCTACGACCCGCCCGCGGCGGTCGCGAACTTCCGCAAGGTGCTGAAGCCGGGTGGGCGGCTCTTTCTCTACGTGCCGTGGATGTGGCGCTACCACGCGCCGCGCGGCCTCGAGTGGCAGGACTACCAGCGCCTCAGCCGCGACGGCATGGCCTACCTGCTGCGTGATTGGGAGGACGTCACGCTCTACCCGCTCCGCGGCAAGTATTCGGCGATCCTGAACATGCTGAAGATCTGGAAACGCACGGTCGAGCGCCGCTTCGGCGGGCGCATCAACCGGTTGGTCGACGCGCGGACCAGCGGCTGGCGCAACACCTGCCAGACCTCGGGCTTCTTCGCCGAGGCGCGGAGGCCGGAGGAGTGAACATGATGCGGAGAGCGCTTCCGCTCGCCCTCGCCGCGGCGCTCGCGGCCGGGCCCGCCGCGGCGACCGGCACGATTGCCTGCAGCGGACCGGACGCCGCGGTCACCCTCGGCATCGGCACGCTGCCCGTGCTCGCGGTCATCAGCGCCCGGATCGAGGCCGGCGGCGCGATCTGGACGCTCGAGGGCGCCGGAGAAGGCACGCCGGTCGTCGTCGGTCAGGCAGCGCGGACCGACCGCTGGACGGTGGTCGACTTCGCTGATCCGAACCTGACCCGGATCGTCGCCGAGCTGAGGCTGTTGCGGGCGAGCGAAGGCAACGACACGGTCGAGGCAGGCACCCTGCGGCTGCCCGGACACGGGGCCTACGCGCTGGTCTGCGAGGGGCCGTGAGAGGCCCTGGCCGAAGGCCGGCGGCACTGCAGTCCCGGGCCTGACCCGGGACCTCCTGCGGGGACTTCCCGAAGGTGGCCCCGGCTCGTTGGCCGGGGCTGCCCGCGGGTTGCGGAGAATCGCGGGCATCGTCCGTTCGAATGCTGCGGCGGCCTGGCGGAACCTCTACTCTCCGGCCGCAGGCGGCAGCCCGACCACGACGCCGGGGCGCGTGACCTCGGGGTCGTAGGCCTTGCGCGCGAAGACCGCCCGCACCGCATCCTCGAAGCTCGCGAGCGGGTCGGCCGGGTAGTCGGGGTCGAAGCTCGACTGGTCCCAGCGCTCGCAGAAGGCGCGGCAGCTCTCGTAGTAGGGGC
>DATKCY010000292.1:0-22936 GCA_035512995.1 Thermohalobaculum sp. | reverse complement strand
CGTCTTCATCGACGAGATCGACGCCGTCGGCCGCCACCGCGGCGCCGGCTATGGCGGCGGCAACGACGAGCGCGAGCAGACGCTGAACCAGCTCCTCGTCGAGATGGACGGCTTCGAGGCGAACGAGGGCGTGATCCTGCTCGCCGCCACCAACCGGCCCGACGTGCTCGACCCGGCGCTTCTGCGTCCCGGCCGCTTCGACCGTCAGGTGCATGTCCCGAACCCCGACATTGGCGGGCGCGAGAAGATTCTGGGCGTCCACGCGCGCAAGGTGCCGCTGGCGCCGAATGTCGATCTCAAGGTCATCGCCCGCGGCACGCCCGGCTTCTCCGGCGCCGACCTCGCCAACCTCGTCAACGAGGCGGCGCTGCTGGCCGCCCGCGCCGACAAGCGGCTGGTGACGATGGAGGACTTCGAGAACGCCAAGGACAAGGTCATGATGGGTGCCGAGCGCCGCTCGATGATCATGACCGAGGAGGAGAAGAAGCTGACCGCCTATCACGAGGCGGGCCACGCGATCGTCGGCCTGAACGTGCCGAAGCACGACCCGATCCACAAGGCGACGATCATCCCGCGCGGCCGGGCGCTGGGCCTGGTGCTGTCGCTGCCCGAGCGCGACCACCTGAGCCACACGCGCGAATGGCTGACCTCGAAGCTCGCGATGGCCATGGGCGGGCGCGCGGCCGAGGAGCTGATCTTCGGCCCGGAGCAGGTGACCAACGGCGCCGCCTCGGACATCCAGCAGATCTCCAAGATGGCGCGCGCGATGGTCACGCAGTGGGGCATGTCCGACGCGGTCGGCGCGGTCGACTACGCGAACGAGCAGCAGGCCTATCTCGGCGCCTTCAGCCAGGGCAGCCCGATCTCGGAGGAGACGCAGAAGAAGATCGACGCCGAGGTCCGCCGCCTGATCGACGAGGCCTACGAGACCGCGAAGCGCATCCTGACGGAGAAGCGCGAGGATCTCGAGCGCCTGGCCCGGGGTCTGCTCGAATACGAGACCCTGACCGGCGACGAGATCGCCAAGGTCATCAGGGGCGAGAAGCTCGACCGCTCCGACGACAGCGGCCACCCCTCGACCACCGGCGAGAGCGGCCACTCGGCCGTGCCCAAGGCCGGCAAGCCGAAGCGCGGCGACCTCGGCGGCGAGGGCGGCCTGGAGCCGCAGCCGAGCTGAGCGGCGGGCGGGCCTCGACTTCGGCCACGCTCGGGGCCGACACCGGCTTCCCCCACGGGACCTGCCAGCGACAGGCGGCTGAGTCGCGGACAGCTGACCTGCGCGCGGGCACCTCTCCGCGCGCCCGGCCTCCTGTGATATGCTGCGGACGCGGCCGCATCGGCCGCTCCGATGGGAGGAGGTTATCATGATCAGAAGCACGATGCTCGCCGGTGCGGCGCTGCTGCTTGCCGTCGCTCCCGCATACGCAAGTCATTGCCCGGCGGACGCCGAGGCGATCGACGCGGGCCTCGCCGCGATCGAGGTCAGCGACGAGGTGCGCGCCGAGGTCGAGTCGCTCCGCGACGAGGGCATGGAGCAGCACGAGGCCGGCGACCACGCCGCGGCCGAAGCCGCGCTGGCCGAGGCCATGCGGTTGCTGCTGAACAACGTCGGGGCCGAGTAGGCCGCCAACCGGCCGCTCCCGCTGCGGCGGGCGCGATCTCTTCGTCAGAAGTGGATCGCCCGCCCGTACGCGTCGAGCACACTCTCGTGCATCATCTCGCTCAGCGTCGGGTGCGGGAAGACCGATTGCATCAGCTCGGCCTCGGTGGTCTCGAGGGTGCGGGCGACGACGTAGCCCTGGATCAGCTCGGTGACCTCGGCGCCGACCATGTGGGCGCCGAGGAGCTCGCCGGTACTCGCGTCGAACACCGTCTTGATCATGCCCTGATCCTCGCCGAGGGCGATCGCCTTGCCGTTGCCGATGAAGGGGAAGTGGCCGACCTTGACCTTGTGCCCGGCCTCCTTGGCCTGGGCCTCCGTCATCCCGACCGAGGCGACCTGCGGGTGGCAATAGGTGCAGCCGGCGATCGCTGACGGGCGCACGGGGTGCACGTCGTTCCGGCCGGCGATCAGCTCGGCCACCATCACGCCCTCGTGGCTTGCCTTGTGCGCCAGCCAGGGGGCGCCGGCGATGTCGCCGATCGCGTAGATGCCGTCGACGCCGGTGCGGCAGTACTCGTCGACGATCACGTGGGTCTTCTCGACCTTGATGCCGAGCTCCTCCAGACCGAGGCCCTCGGTGTTGCCGGCGATGCCGACGGCCGAGATCACGGTGTCGAAGTCGATTTTCTCGGTCTTGCCGCCCGCCTCGATATGCGCCGTCACCTTGTCCTTGGCGCGGTCGAGTTTTTTCACCATGCCCTTGGCCATGATCTTCATGCCCTGGCCCTCGAACTGCTTCTTGGCGAAGGCCGAGATCTCGGCGTCCTCGACGGGCAGGATCCGGTCCATGACCTCGACCACGGTCGTCTCCGCGCCGAGCGTGTTGTAGAAGCTCGCGAACTCGATGCCGATGGCGCCGGAGCCGATCACCAGCAGCCTCGATGGCATGTGCGGGGGCTTCAGCGCGTGCTTGTAGGTCCAGACCCGCTCGCCGTCGGCCTCGAGGCCCGGCAGCTCGCGCGCCCGTGCCCCGGTCGCGACGATGATGTTCTTGGCCGACAACTCCTGCGCCTTGTCGCCCTCGACCTTCACTTTGCCTTTCGCGGGGATCGTCGCCTCGCCCATGACGACGTCGACCTTGTTCTTCTTCAGCAGGTGGCCGACCCCCTGCGTGAGCTGACCCGCGACCTTGCGCGAGCGCTCGATGACCTTGTCGAAGTCGTAGTCGACGCCGTCGGCCTTCAGCCCGAAGTCCTTTGCCCGGTGCATCAGGTGGAACACCTCGGCCGAGCGCAGCAGCGCCTTCGTCGGGATGCAGCCCCAGTTCAGGCAGATGCCGCCCAGGTGCTCGCGCTCCACGATCGCGGCCTTGAGGCCGAGCTGCGCCGCCCGGATCGCGGCGACATAGCCGCCGGGGCCCGCGCCGATCACGACGACATCGTACTGACTGGCCATGCGATTCCTCCGCTCCGACGGTGACGTTCCTGCCAAAGGGTAGTGCGGCTGACCGTCACCCGGCAATCGCGGGCGGCGCGACATAGTGCGGGGTGCTCAAGGCGTTGAACCCGTCCGGCGCCTGCGCTCCAATGCAGCGCGCAACCGGAGGAGGGACGCATGGCCGATCTGGCCGGGCTTTCGGCGGTGGAGAGCCGCGACCTCGTCGCCCGCGGCGAGGCGAGCCCGCGCGAGCTGGTCGAGGCCGCGCTCGCGCGGATCGAGACGGTGCAGCCGCGGCTCAACCCCTTCGCCTTCGTCTTCGCCGAGCGCGCGCTCGAGGACGCGGGCCGCGCCGGCGAGGCCATCGCGCGCAGCGAGCCTCTCGGCCCGCTCCACGGTCTGCCGGTCGCCTTCAAGGACTTCACGCCGACGAAGGGTGACGTGACGACGCGGGGCAGCCGCGCCTACGAGCATTGGGTCGCCGACTTCGACCCCGCGATCGTCCGCCGGTTCCGGGCGGCCGGCGCGATCCTGACGGCCAAGACCACGACGCCCGAGTTCGCCCATGCGGGCTTCACCGCATCGCCCCTCTGGGGCAGGACCTGCAACCCCTGGGACGCCGGGCGAAGCTCGGGCGGCTCGTCGGGCGGCTCGGGCGTTGCGGTCACCACGGGCTGCGTCGCGCTCGCGGAGGGCACGGACATGGGCGGCTCGGTCCGCATCCCCGCCAGCCACTGCGGCTGCGTCGGCCTGAAGCCTTCGCTCGGGCGCATCCCGATGGACATCCTCCCGACCGTCTTCGACGACATGAGCCACTTCGGACCGCTCGCCCGCACGGTCGAGGACGCGGCCCTGTTCCTCCGCGTGGCCGAGGGGCCGGATGACGCCGACATCCAGAGCCAGCCGCACCCCGCGCCGCTGCCCGAGCGGCTCGAGGGCGACGTTCGCGGCATGCGCCTCGCGGTCAGCGAGGACCTCGGCTACTACCACGTCGAGCCCGAGGTCGCGGCGAACCTGCGGGCGAGCCTCGACGCGCTCGCCGACGCGGGCGCCGAGATCCTCGAGGTCGAGCTCGGCTGGACCCACCACCTGTCCGAGGCCTGGGACGAATGGTGGTGCGTCTACCAGGCCGCCGGCTTCGGGCACCTGCTGCCAGAGTGGCGCGACCGGCTCGACCCGAACGTCGTCGCGATGATGGAGCGGGCCGGCACCATCTCGAGCACGGACTTCAAGCGGATCGAGACGCTCAGGACCGAGGCCTGGCACCGGCTCGCGCCGATCCTCGAGACGCACGACGCGCTGCTCTGCCCGACGATGGCGAAGCCGCCTCCGACGCACGACGACACGCAGGTCAGCAGCGGGGCGGTCGACGCGGACGGCCGCTACCACGGCGAGGAGATGACCTCGGTCTTCAACTGCGTCGGCCAGTGCCCGGTGCTCTCGGTCCCCTCCGGCACGACGGCGGCGGGGCTGCCGACGGGCCTGCAGATCGTCGGCCGCCGCTTCGACGACCCGACGGTCCTGCAGATCGGCCGCGCGGTCGAGCGGGCCCGGCCCTGGCGGCAGTGGACGCTCGAGGACCTGCCCGCCGGCGGCTGACGGCGCGGAGGTGCGCCACCGAGCGGGAGGGCCGTCATCAAGGGTCGTGATGACCGCCATTCCGGGGCGGGCTGCGGCGCAACCGCGCACTCCTTCGGCGCATCCGGGGGGCACGGACGCTGTCCTCGCAATTGCCCGGCGCTCCCCCTATGGTCCCCGACTTCGGGCGAGACGCTGAACGGGAGGGTCCGGCGATGCTTACGAACGACCAACTGAGTCAGTGGGACCGCGAGAGCTTCTTCCACCCGTCGACCCCGCTCGGCCAGTTCGCCCGGGGCGAGATGCAGGGCCGGATCATCGAGACGGGCCGGGGCAGCCACATCACCGATCGCGACGGCAACGACCTCCTCGACGCGTTCGCCGGCCTCTACTGCGTCAATGCCGGCTACGGCCGCCACGAGATCGCCGAGGCGATCGCCGAGCAGGCAAGGAAGCTCGCCTACTACCACGCCTATGTCGGCTACGGCACCGAGGTGTCGATCACGCTCGCGCACATGATCCTCGAGCGCGCGCCCGACCACATGAGCAAGGTCTATTTCGGGCTCGGCGGCTCGGACGCGAACGAGACCAACGTCAAGCTCGTCTGGTACATGAACAACGTCCTCGGGCGGCCCAAGAAGAAGAAGATCATCAGCCGCTGGCGGGGCTATCACGGCTCGGGCCTGATGTCGGGCTCGCTGACCGGGCTCAAGCTGTTCCACCAGCAGTTCGACCTGCCGCTCGCGCCCGTCAGGCACACGATGGCGCCCTACTACCTGCGCCGCCCCGACCGCGACATGAGCGAGGCTGAGTTCTCGGCCCTCTGCGCCGCCGAGCTCGAGGCGCTGATCGAGCGCGAGGGCGCCGACACGATCGCCGCCTTCATCGGCGAGCCGGTGCTCGGCACCGGCGGCATCGTGCCGCCGCCGGAAGGCTACTGGCAGGCGATCGCGCCCGTGCTCAAGAAGCACGACATCCTGCTGATCGCCGACGAGGTCGTCACCGGCTTCGGCCGCATCGGCATGCCCTTCGCCTCGCCGCATTTCGGGATCGAGCCGGATCTCATCACGATCGCCAAGGGTTTGACCTCGGCCTACGCGCCGCTTTCGGGCTCGATCGTCTCAAAGGCCATGTACGAGGTGCTGATGCAGGGCACCGACGCCTCGGGCGGGCCGATCGGCCACGGCTGGACCTACTCGGCGCACCCGGTCGGGTGCGCGGCGGGGGTCGCCAATCTCGAGCTGATCGACCGGCTGAACCTGATCGAGAACGCGGCCCGCACCGGCCCCTACCTCACGGCCAGGCTGGCCGAGGCGGTGGAGGGCAAGCCGCATATCGGCGAGGTGCGCGGCATCGGCATGCTCTCGGCGGTCGAGCTGATGGAGGACCCGGCCTCCGGCACCATCTACGAGCCGACGGGCAAGGTCGCGGGCAAGGTCGTCGGCGCGATGCTGCGCCGCGGCGTGATCGCCCGCGCGATGCCCGAAGGCGACATCATCGGCCTCGCCCCGCCCCTGTCGCTGAGCCGCGAGGAGGCCGACACCATCGCTCGCGTCGTCGCCGAATCGATCGACGAGGTGCTGGGCTGAGCGAGCCGTGACCTCACGGGGCGCGGAGGCAGGCAGCCCCCGCCGGACCCGTCAGGCGCCTCCCGTGCTCTCCGGCGCCCAGCCGGCCAGCTTCCGCGCCAGCCACGACACCGCCTGGTGCAGCGCCACCGTCATCAGCGCCAGCACCATCAACGCCGCGAACATCAGGTCGATCTTCGTCCGCGCATTGGCGTAGATCATCAGGTAGCCGAGGCCGCTGCTCGCCCCCACCCATTCCGAGATGACGGCCCCGATCGGCGCGTAGACCGCCGCCAGCCGCAGCCCGGAGCCGAGGGCGGGCAGGGCGGACGGCACGCGCAGGTGGAAGAGCACCCGGGCCTGGCTGCCCCCCATCGTCCGCGCGAGGTCGAGCAGCCCCCGGTCGGTCCGCCGGAGGCCGTCGTAGAAGTTCGACGCGACCGGAAAGTAGATGATGAGCGTCGCCATCAGCACCTTGGGCAGGAGCCCGAAGCCGAACCAGAGCGTCAAGAGCGGCGCCAGCGCGAAGACCGGGACCGCCTGGCTGAACACCATAACCGGTTGAAAGACCCGGCGCGCGAGCGACGAGACCATCAGCAGGAGCGCCGTCCCGACCCCGAGGGCGACGCCGATCACGAGGCCGAGCGCCACCTCGGTCGCCGTCACCAGCGCATGCTCGGCCAGGAGCGGCGCGCTGGTCCAGAGGGTCGCGGCGACCCGCCCGGGGGCAGGCAGGATGAAGGGTGGCACGTCCGTCAGCCAGACCACCGCCTGCCAGAGCGCGACCAGCCCCGCGACCACGACCACGCCGGCCAGAGCGCCGCGGGCCCTCGCGGCCGCGCCGTCCGTCGGCCCGACCGGCCTCGCTTCGGGTGCGGCGTCGACGCCGCTCATGCCGCGCTCCGCATCTCGGACAGGAGCCGCGCCTGGGCCTCGAGCACCTCCGGCGCGTCCGGCGCGCGGATGGGTGGGCTCGGCAGCGTGACCGGCGCGCTCAACCCGCCATGGCTCAACAGGTGGATGCGGTCGCCGAGGCGCGCCGCCTCGGCCGGATCGTGCGTGATCAGGAGCTTGGTGCGCCCCGCCAGCAGCTCGTGCGCAAGCTCCTGCATCCCGGCCCGGGTCGCCGCGTCCAGCGCCGAGAACGGCTCGTCGAGCAGCACGAAGGGCCGGTCCTCCATCAGTGTGCGCGCGAGCGCCGCGCGCTGGCGCATTCCGCCCGACAGCTCCGCGGGACGCTTCTCCGCCGCTTGCGCCAGCCCGACCCGCGCGATCAGCCGCTCGGCCCTCTTGGCGTCCGGCCGCTCGCCCCGAAGCCGCGCGCCGAGCGTCACGTTCCGCCGCACGCTGGCCCAGGGGGCGAGCAGGTCGGTCTGGGCCATGAACGCGACGCGCCCGGCGACGGGCAGCCCGTCCGCCGCCGTCACCCGGCCGCGGAAGCTGCCGCCGGTGTCGAGCCCCGCGAACACGCGCAGGATGCTCGACTTGCCGACGCCCGAAGGCCCGAGCAGGCAGGTCCACCCGCCCGGCACGAGCGCGAGCTCGATGTCGTCGAAGAGCGGACGGCCTTCGAACAGGATCGTCCCCTGCAGCTCGGCGCCCGGGGCCGTGCTCACCGGCCGAGCCCCATCGCCCAGAACCGCCCCTCCAGCCGGGTTGCATTGCGGAAATGGTCCGCCAGCCGCGGCCAGCGCGGGTTGCGTTCCGGATCGGCGCCCAGGCGATCGGCGGCGGCGCGGTCGATCAGCCCGCCGACCTCGCGGCAGAGCCCCTGGTATTCATCGCCCCCGTAGGTCCCGATCCACGGAGCATAGGTCTCGGCGGGGTCGGACGCGATCAGGCGGGCGCCGATCTCGCCGTAGCCGAGCACGCACGGGGCCAGCGCGGCCATCAGGTCGAGAAAGTCGCCGGAATAGCCGGCCTCGAGGACATAGCGGGTATAGGCCATGTTCTCCGGCGCCTCGGCGGTCGCCTCGAGCTCGGCCTCCGAGATGCCCTCGGCCGCGCAGGTCTCGACATGCAGCCGCATCTCGTGGCCCACCAGCGCCTCGACGGTTGCGGCCGCGACCCGCATCTCGTCGAGGCCCTTCGCCTTGACCACCGCCAGCGCCCAGGCGCGCGCGAAGTGGATCAGGAAGACATAGTCCTGGCGCAGATAGTGCAGGAAGCGCGCGCGCGGCAGCGAGCCGTCGGCCAGCCCGCGGACGAACTCGTGCCCGACATAGGCAGCCCAGTCGTCGGCGGCAGCCGCGCGCCAGCGCCGGAAGACGGCCGAGCCGAAGTCCGGCGCCTCAGTCGGCGGTGACATCGACGACAAGCTCGCTCACGGGCCGGGTGTCGTCGAGCAGCCCGGCCTCGTGCAGGAATGCCTCGAACCGCGCATAGCGCCCCGCGTCGACCGCGGCAGGGCGGAGCGCGAAGCGCGGCCAGGTGTCCGTCCAGGCCTTACGGTTCAGCTCGTCCTGCAGCTCGGTCGAGGTGGCCGAGAATCGCTCCCACGCCTCGTCCGGATGATTGACGATATACTGCGTCGCGCGCTCGGTCGCCGCGAGGAAGCGCGCGATCACGTCCCTGTCCATCGTCTCCGGGTTCGCGACGTAGATCAGCTCGTCATAGGGCGGCAGCCCCTCCTCCTCGAGATAGAAGCAGCGGCCCTCGACGCCCTCGATCTCCATCTGGTTCAGCTCGAAGTTGCGGAAGGCGCCGATCACGGCGTCGACCTGGCCCGACATCAGCGAGGGCGAGAGCGACCAGTTGACGTTGACGAGCTCGACATCGTCGAGGGTCAGGTCGTGGGGCGCGAGCAGGGCCTGCATCAGCGCCTCCTCGACGCCGGCGACCGAGTAGCCGACCGTGCGCCCCTCGAGGTCGGCGAGCGTCTCGACGGGCCCGTCCTCGAGCACGAGCAGGCAGTTGAGCGGCGTCGCAACGAGCGTGCCGACGCGCATCAGCGGCAGCCCCTCGGCGACCTGGAGGTGCAGCTGCGGCTGGTACGAGACGGCGATGTCGGCGCGCCCGGCCGCCGCCATCTTCGGCGGGTCGGCAGGGTCGGCCGGCGGCACGATCTCGACCTCGAGGCCCTCGTCGGCGAAGAATCCGAGCTCGTCCGCCAGCACGATCGGCCCGTGGTCGGGGTTCACGAACCAGTCGAGCATCAGCGTCACCTTGTCGGCCGCGGCCGCGGGCAGGGCAGCGAGCGTCAGCGCGAGGGCGGGGGCGAGGAGGCGGGTCATCGGCAGGTCATCCTGTGCTGGTGTGCGAACGGCGGGACAGGCGCGGCCTCCCTGGGGGAGCCAGGCGTGCGCCACTGGCGGGGACGGTCGTGCGCGTCGTCGGGGCTGGTCATCCTTCCCTCCCTTCGCCGGCATTACCCGGATCAGGTCCTGCGGGTCGCGCGGCGGTCGCGCCTCTCAGCCCGGCTTGGGGCTCCCCGTGGGTTCTATCGACACTTAGGCCAGGCTCCGCGCCCTGGCAAGCACCGGACACCCTGACGGCCGGTCCGCAACCGCCCCCCGGGTCCGGCAGCCCGAGCGTTCGCCTTGCGGCGCCCCCCGCACCGCTCTACGTTAACTTCTGACGAACACCGGAGACATCGCGATGCACCGCCTGACGGCTCTTCTCGTGCTGGCCCTGGTCGTCCTTGCCGGACGGGCGGGCGCGCAGGTCGGGCTCACCTTCGACGAGATCCTCGAGGCCGAGGTCGCGCTGCAGTCATCGGGCTACGAGACCGGTCCGCCGAACGGCGTCATCGGCAGGCAGACGACCGAGGCGATCCGCGCCTACCAGCGCGACTGGCAGCTGCCCGAGACCGGCGTGCTGACGTCCGACCTCTATGCTCGGCTGAAGCGCGAACACCCCGCGACGCGCGCCCAGTGGTTCCCGACGGACAGCGGCTGCGAGGTCTGGAACGACGCACCGCAGCCGCGCGAGACCGCCACGTGGACCGGAGGCTGCTCGGGCGGCCGCATCTCGGGCGAGGGCACGCTCGTCTGGCGCTCGATGCAGCGCGGCCAGGTTGTGGAGCAGCGCCACGAGGGCAGCTTCCGCGAGGGGCAGGAGGAAGGCTACGGCATCAGCTCCTATGTCGACGGCGGCCGCTACGAGGGCACCTTCCGCGGCGGCGAGCGCGAGGGCCGCGGCGTGCGCATCCTGGCCGACGGCAGCCGCTACGAGGGGCAGTGGCGCGACAACCTGCCCCAGGGCCCGGGCACGCTGACCATGAGCGACGGGCGCGTCTTCTCCGGCGAGTGGTCGCAGGGCTGCCTCGTCGGCCAGCGGGTCGCCTTCGAGACCGCGCCCGCCTACTGCGCCTTCTGAGGGCGGAGCGCCGGCGCCCGGGCCGCGCGCCCGACGGGGGATGCGGCACATCCTGCGGTAACACCGGCTGGATATTCGTGCTAGGAGGAGCCCGCTGCTCGGGCTGCTGGGGCGAACCGCGGGCGTGATCTCCGTCGCGACCTACAACATCCGCAAGAGCGTCGGGACCGACTGGCGTCGCAAGCCCGACCGCATCCTTGCGGTGATCCGCGAGCTCGACGTCGACGTGGTGGCGCTCCAGGAGGTCGACCGCCGCTTCGGCACGCGCGCGACGTCGCTCTCGCTCGCGGTCATCGGGCGCGAGATCGAGCACCGGCCCCTCGCCTTCGACCACCGTCCGGGAAGCCTCGGCTGGCACGGCAACACGCTGTTGGTGCACACGCGGATCCGGGTCGTCGAGCAGCGGGGGCTCGAGCTTCCGGGGCTCGAGCCGCGGGGCGCGGCCATGGCGGAGCTCGAGGAGGGCGGCCGCCGGGTCCGGGTGGTCGGCACACACCTCGGGCTCTTGCGCAACTGGCGGCGCCGGCAGGCACGGGCGCTGCTCGAGCAGCTCGGCCAGCTCGCGCCCCTGCCGACCGTCGTCATGGGCGACCTCAACGAGTGGAGCATGGGCGGGTGCCTGTCCGAGTTCTCGCGCAGCTTCCGGCTGGTCGAGAGCGGCTTCAGCTATCACTCGGAGCGCCCGTTCGTCGCCTTCGACCGCATCATGCTGACGCCCGACTGGCGGGTCGAGGCGTCGGGCGTGCACCACTCGCCGCGCGCGACGCTCGCGTCCGACCACCTCCCGGTCTGGGCGCGGCTTGAGCTGGCGGAGCGGGGCGCCGGCTCCGGGGCCGACTGAACGAGGACGAAGCTTCCTCTTCTCAGAGAGGCGCGGAGGCCGCCATGTCGCGGTCGAGCTGCTCGGCGACGGCGGCGCAGTAGGCGGGGTCGGTGCCGACCACCCCGCTCTCGAGGTTCATGCGGAAGCTCGAGATGTCGAGGTTGAAGCTCGACACCGAGGCCCAGGCGCGGTCAACCAGCGCGATCTTGCAGTGAATCATCGTGGGCTCGTAGCAGTGGATCTCGGCCCCCCGGCGGGCGAGCGCGTGGGCGAAGCGGCGGCCGATGATGTCGAGGGTCGGATGGTCGCTTCGCGCCGGTATGACGATGTGCACGCGCACGCCGCGCCCGGCCGCGCGGTTGATCGCGCGCCGGAAGCGGTTGTCAGGGATCAGGTAGGGCGTGGTCAGGATGATCTCGCTCGTCGCGTCCTCGATGCGCGCGTGCAGCCGGTCCCACAGCTCGCGCCGTGCCGGCTTGATCGGGGTCGAGATCAGGTAGGCCCAGTCGATGTCGACCGGCGACGAGCCGGGATGTTCCGGCGGAGGGCCGCGGCGCACGGCGTGCTCCCAGAGCTGGTCGAAGACCTCGGCCGCCGTCTCGGCGATGCGGCCGTCGATGCGGATCATGCTGTCGCGCCAGTCCGCCATCCGGTCGTGATAGCAGACGCCCCCGATGACAGCGCGGGTCCGGTCGCGGATCACGGTCTTGCGGTGCAGCCGCTGCAGGCGCCGGATCGGGTTCTGCATGAGATCGGTCAGGCTGTGGAAGTGGACGAGCTCGCCGCCTGCCGCGACCAGCGCGCGCCCGCCTTCGCTGCCCTTGAGCCAGAAGCTGCCGAAGCCGTCCGCCAGCACCCGCACGTGCACCCCCCGGCGCGCGCAGGCCGTCAGCACGTCGAGCAGCCGCCGGCCGATGCCGCGGGGCGAGAAGATGAACTGCTCGAGCGTCAGGCTCGTCCGCGCCTCCTCGCACTCGGCCAGCACGGCCGGCCAGATCTCGTCATTCGCATGGAGGAGTTGCCAGTCCGGAGCCTCGTGCGGGGCTGCGGCACCGGCGGCGGCCGGATCGCCAAATTCGGGCACGGACATCATCGCGCTCTCATATGGCGACGTCCCGCCGCGCCGCAACACGAGTCTCGCCCGCGGCGCGGGGGCTCGGTTCGGGCATCGGGCGATCACGACACGCGGCGCCAGTGCACGTTGTCGAGGCATCGCCCCCGTGCTAGATAGCCTTGGCTCGAGGGTCCAACCACTTGCAAAAGACAAGTGCGTGTCAAACCAAAGGGAGAGAAGCATGACCGAAGTCACCAAACAGCATTCGCGGCGCAGGTTCCTGCAGGGAAGTGCCGCGGCGGGTGTCGGCGCAGCCGCGCTTGCGACGCCGAACCTGACCCGCGCGCAGGGCACGACGATCCGGATGCAGGGTGCCTGGCCGTCCGAGAACGTGTTCTCGGATTTCGCGCGGCAGTACGTCGAGCGCGTGAACAGGATGTCGGGCGGACGGCTCAACATCGACTATCTCCCGGCCGGCGCGGTGGTCCAGGCCTTCCAGATCCAGGACGCGGTCAGCGACGGCGTACTCGACGCGGGCCACCACGTCACCGCCTACTGGTACGGCAAGCACAAGGCCGCTTCGCTCTTCGGCACCGGGCCGGTCTTCGGCACCGATGCCGGGCAGATCCTGGCCTGGATCCACTTTGGCGGCGGCAAGGAGCTCTATGAGGAGCTGATCAACGAGATTCTCGGGCTGAACGTCGTCGGCTTCTTTGCGATGCCGATGCCGGCGCAGCCGCTCGGCTGGTTCAACGAGCACATCGAGAACATCGACCAGATGCAGGGGCTGCGGTACCGCACGGTCGGCCTGGCCACCGACATCATGCAGTCGATGGGCCTGCAGGTGACGCAGCTTCCCGGCGGCGAGATCGTGCCGGCGATGGAGCGCGGCGTCATCGACGCCTTCGAGTTCAACAACCCGACCTCGGACCGCGAGTTCGGCGCGCAGGACGTGGCCAAGCACTACCATCTCGGATCGTACCACCAGGCCGCCGAGTTCTTCGAGATCCTGTTCAACCGCGATCTCTACGAGGGCCTGTCCGAGGAGGAGCGCTACATCCTCGAGCACGCGGCCGAGGCGGCGAACACGGCGAACTACGGCCTCGCCATGGACCGGTATTCGTCCGACCTGCAGGCGCTGACGGACGCGGGCGTGAACGTCTACCGCACCGACGATTCGATCATGGCGGCGCAGCTCGACGCCTGGGACACGGTGCTCGAAGGACTGATGGAGGACGAGTACTTCGCCCGTGTCGTCGAAAGCCAGAAGGAGTGGTCGGATCGTGTCGGCTACTACATCCTGATGAACCAGCCGAGCTACGAGCTGGCCTACCGGCACTACTTCCCGGGCAAGCTGCCCGGGAACACGTGATCGCAGCAGTGCGCGATCGCTGACACGCGGCGGAGGGGTCCGGTCCCTCCGCCGTTGCTATCCCTCGAAGGCCGGGCGCGATGGAAACCTTCATCCACACGATCGACAAGTTCACCGGCTGGGTAGGCAAGGCCTTCGGCTGGGCGATCATGATCATGACGCTCGGCATCGGCTACGAGGTCCTCGTCCGCAAGGTCTTCAACGCGCCGACCGCGTGGGCCTATGACCTCAACTACATGATGTACGGCACGCTTTTCATGATGGGCGGTGCCTACACGCTCAGCCGTAACGGGCATGTCCGCGGCGACTTCCTCTACCGGCTGTGGAAGCCGAGAACGCAGGCGTCGGTCGAGCTGGTTCTCTATTTCCTTTTCTTCTTTCCCGGAATCCTGGCGCTGATCTTCTCCGGCTGGAAGTATGCCGCGCGCAGCCTGCGCTACATGGAGGTGAGCATCTGGAGCCCGGCGGGCGTGCCGGTTTGGCACTTCAAGTTGATCATCGTGGCCGCCGGGATCCTGCTCCTGATTCAGGGCATCGCCCAGGTCTGCCGCTGCATTCTTTGCATCCGCAACGGAGAGTGGCTGGAGCAGGGGGAGGATATCGAGGAGATGGAGAACCTCCTGCTGAAGCAGGCCGCCAAGAAGCGGGCGGGCGGCGACACCTTCGAGACCTCGGGCACGGTCATTGAGGAGGCGGCGAGGAAAGACACGGCCGCGGACAAGGACACCCGGAAATGACCGAGCCCCAACTTGCGATAATGATGCTGGGGATTTTCATCCTTACGATATTCTTGGGATTTCCGATCGCCTTCACTCTGATGGCCATTGGCGTGTTCTTCGGCTACTACGCCTACTATGACCCAGGCCGGCAGTGGGCCGGCTACGACCGCCTCGCCGAGAACCCCGAGGCCGAGGGCTGGGAGCTTTGGGCCGAGTGGCTCGGCGGCTTCTTGAACAATAACGTCTTCGACCTGTTCGTGAATCAGACGTTCTCGGTCATGTCGAACGACGTGCTGACGGCAGTGCCGCTCTTTCTATTCATGGGCTACATCGTCGAACGCGCCAACATCGTGAACCGGCTGTTCGACACCCTGTACGTCACCGCCAGGCGGATGCCCGGGGCAATGGCCGTCGCGGCGCTGGCGACCTGCGCGCTGTTTGCGACCGCCACCGGTATCGTGGGCGCGGTCGTCACCCTCATGGGCCTCCTGGCCATGCCCTCGATGATGCGGGCGAAATACGACGTCTCGTTCGCTTCGGGCGTGATCTGTGCCGGCGGGTGTCTTGGGATCATGATCCCGCCGTCGATCATGCTGATCGTCTACGCCGCGACGGCGGCCGAATCGATCGCGCGCCTCTATGCGGCGGCGATCGTCCCCGGCTTCATGCTGGCCGGGCTCTACATCGTCTACGTGATCTTCCGCGCCTGGCTGAACCCGAGCCTCGCGCCGAAGCCGCCGGAGGACGAGTACGAGGAGCTGCCGATGGGCCGCGTCATCGTGATGCTGATGACCAGCTTCTTCCCCCTCGCGATCCTGATCCTGGCGGTGCTGGGCGCGATCCTTTTCGGCTGGGCGACGCCGTCCGAGGCGGCGGCCGTCGGCTCCGGCGGCGCGCTGCTGCTGGCGATGGCCTACGGGGCGCTGACCTGGGACCGGCTGCGCGAGTCGGTCTACCTGACGGTCCGCACCTCGGCGATGGTCTGCTGGATGTTCGTCGGCTCGTGGGTGTTCTCGAGCGTCTTCAGCTATCTCGGCGGCGAGGACCTGATCGAGGAGTTCGTGCTGGGCCTGGACCTGTCGCCGCTGACCTTCCTGATCGCGGCCCAGATCATCATCTTCCTGCTCGGCTGGCCGCTCGAGTGGTCGGAGATCATCATCATCTTCGTGCCGATCTTCCTGCCGCTGCTGCCGCATTTCGGCGTCGACCCGCTGTTCTTCGGCATCCTGATCGCGCTCAACCTGCAGACCTCGTTCCTGACGCCGCCGATGGCGATGGCGGCCTACTACCTGAAGGGCGTGGCGCCGCCGGGGGTCGAGCTGACGGATATCTTCAAGGGCGTGATGCCCTACCTGGTGCTGATCGTCTTCTCGATGGTCATGGTCTACACCTTCCCCTCGCTGGTTTTCGGGCTGCCGGATTACTTCTATGGCGCCCGCTGACGGAGGACACGGAGCGGGCGAGCCGTCGGCGCGCGGCCTGCTGGCGGCGCTGGCCGAGGGGCGGGTGAGCGCGGTCGAGACGGCCGAGGCCTGCCTCGCCCGGATCGCCGAGCGCGAGGAGGTGGTCGGCGCGTGGGCGCATCTCAACCGCGAGGCCGCGCTGAAGCAGGCGGACGGCCTCGACCGCCTGCGCCGCAGCGGGCGGCCGCTCGGCCCGCTCCACGGCCTTCCCGTCGGCGTCAAGGACATCATCGACGTCCGCGGCATGCCGTGCGAGTGGGGCACCCCGCTCGAGGCCGGCCGGCGGCCGACCGCCGACGCCGCCGTCATCCGCCGGATGCGCGCGGCCGGCGCGCTGATCCTCGGCAAGACGGTGACGACCGAGTTCGCCTACTACGCGCCCGGCAAGACGCGGAATCCGCACGACCCGTCGCGCTCGCCCGGCGGATCGAGCCAGGGCTCGGCCGCGGCGGTCGCGGACGGCATGGTTCCGCTCGCGCTCGGCACCCAGACCAACGGCTCGATGATCCGGCCGGCCAGCTTCTGCGGCGTTGTCGGCTACAAGCCGAGCTTCGGCGCCGTGCCGCGCACGGGTGTCATGGCGGACGCGCCGAGCCTCGACACCATCGGCATCTTCGCCGGCTCGGTCGAGGACGCGGCGCTGCTCGAGCACGCGATGGGCCCGGACGGGACGGACGAGCACGCCAGACCCTCGCCCGGGCCGCTTTCCGCGGTGGCAGGGGCCGAGCCGCCGCTCCGGCCGGTCCTCGCCCTCGTCCGGACCGCGGCGTGGGAGAGGGCGGCGCCGGAGACGGCCGAGGGCTTCGCCGAGCTCCAGCAGGCGCTCGGCGCGGGCGTCGAGGAGGTTCCGCTGCCGCAGAGCTTCGACGGCGCAATCGACTGGCTCCGCGTCGTCATGGCGGCGGAGATGGCGCGCGGTCTCGGCCGCTATGCCGACCGGGGCGGCGACCGGGTCAGCGAGCAGTTCCGGGCGCTGGTCGAGGAGGGCAGGGCGATCCTCGCCCACGACTACCTGGTCGCGCGCGACTGGCAGCGGACGCTCCGCGCCGGCCTCGACCGGATCTTCGACCGCTTCGACGCGATCGTGACGCCGGCGGCGCCGGGCGAGGCGCCCGGCCCCGAGACCACGGGCGACGCGGGCTTCTGCTCGCTCTGGTCGCTGACCGGCCTGCCGGCGATCAGCCTGCCGCTGCTGAGGGGCCCGAACGGCCTGCCGGTCGGGGTGCAGCTCGTCGGCCGCCACGGCAACGATGCGCGGCTCCTCCGCACCGCCCGCTGGCTCACCCGCCACCTGGCCGAGGGAGAGGACGCATGATCGACATCCTGTTCGCCATCTTCGGCGCGGGCGCCTTCATCGCCTTCTGCGCGGTCCTGATCGTGTTCGTGCCCCACACCGACCTCGTGATCGTCATCCTGATCGTTATCGCGATGGTCTGCTACGACTTCTTCGTCGACCTCTGGCGCCGCCGCAAGGACGACACCTGATGGCGAAGCCCCGCGTCCTCGTCACGCGCCGGCTGCCCGACGCCGTCCACGAGCGGCTGAGCCGCGACTACGACCCGGTCTTCAACATGGAGGACCGGGTCTATTCCAGGGCCGAGCTGATCGAGAAGTGCCAGGACGTCGACGCCGCGATGCCCTGCCATTCCGAGCGCTTCGACGCCGAGGTGATCGAGGCGCTGCCCGAGCGGCTGCGCGTGATCGCCAACTTCTCGGTCGGCGTCGACCATGTCGATCTGGAGGCGGCGGCCGCGAAGGGCGTGATCGTCACCAACACGCCCGAGGTCCTGTCGGACGCGACGGCCGAGATCGCGATCCTCTGCATGCTGGGTGCCGCGCGCCGCGGCTCGGAGGGCGACCGCATGGTGCGCACCGGCGCCTGGGACTTCTGGTCGCCGGCCTTCATGGTGGGCCAGCAGGTCACGGGCAAGCGCTTGGGGCTCGCCGGCATGGGCCGGGTCGGCCAGGCGGTCGCGCGCGCGGCACGCGGGTTCGACATGGAGGTGCACTACTGGGGGCGCCGCCGGCTCGACCCGGAGACCGAGCAGGGCGCGATCTATCACGAGAGCTTCGACGAGCTGCTCGGCGTCTCCGACGTGCTGTCGCTGCACTGCCCGGCGACGCCCGAGACGAAGGGCATGATGGACGCCGCCGCCTTCGCGAAGCTCCCAGAGGGCGCGATCCTGGTCAACACCGCGCGCGGCGCGCTGGTCGACGAGGACGCGCTGGTCGAGGCGCTGTCGTCGGGCCGGCTGTTCGCCGCCGGCCTCGACGTCTTCCGCGACGAGCCGGGCGGCAACCCGGAGATCGCGAAACTCGAGAACGTCTTCCTGATGCCGCATGTGGGCTCGGCCACCTTCGACACCCGTGACGCGATGGGGTTTCGGGCGCTCGACAACCTCGACGCCGTCTTCGCCGGAGCCGAGCCGCGCGACCGGGTGGCGTGAGCCGGATCCGGGCCGGTCGACCCGGTGTGAAATCCGGGGCGTTGCACGCGTGCAAGGGTGGTCAAGTCATTGCCATCGCAGGGAATTAAGGGACTGTTGACCATGATGCCTGCACGCGTCTGTCAGCCCCAAACGGCGCCGCGTCAGTCCCGCTTGCGGACCTCCGGCCAGAACGAGCGCCAGGCCGAGAGGCCGACGAAGTAGAGCGACGCCGCGACCCAGAGCCAGAAGATCAGCGGGCTCGCCTCGATCGCCTCGTGCTCGTCCGGATCGATCAGCACCAGGCGGAGCGTGGTCGCGGCCCAGAGCACCGTCATGGGGATCGTCACGCGTTTCCAGTCCGGGACGCGGAAGGGGTGCACGTATTTCCACGGCACGAAGGTCAGAATCGCGCAGACGACGATGACCGCGAGGTTCACCCATGGGCTGGTCTGCAGGATGTGGAAATAGAGGACGACGAGGTTCCACAGCGCCGGGAAGCCGACGAAGTAGTAGTCCGAGCTCTTCATGCCGGTGTTCGAGAAGGTGTAGAGGCTGACCGCCATGATGCCGGCCGCGGCGATGGTGGCGAAGCCCTCCGGCACCAGGTCGAACCAGTAGATCATCATCGCCGGGACGGCGGTGTAGTTGAAGAAGTCGATCACGTTGTCGAGCGTCGTGCCGTCGAACTGGGGTGTCAGCTCCTGCACCCGCACGCGCCGGGCGAGCGTGCCATCGATGCCGTCGACGAAGAGCGCGAGGCCGAGCCACATGAAGACGGCCAGCCTGTCGCCCTCGAGGATCGCGATCAGGGCGAGGAAACCGAGCACGATCCCGGACGCCGTGAAGGCATGCACCGCCCAGGCCGCCGCCTTCTGCTTTTTCAGCTTGGACTCGGAGGCTTCGTTCATGGTTTGCCCGCAGCGTATCCCACTCTCTTCCTAAACCATCCGGGGGGCGAAGGACAGGCTGCCCCGCCACAGGGCCCGGTCAGAAGATCAGCTTTTCGTCGACCGGGGCGACGCGCAGGATGTTGGTCGTGCCCGAGACGTTGAAGGGCACGCCGGCGGTTACGATGATGTTGTCCTGCGGGCCGCTCGCGAAGCCGTCGCGCAGCACGATGCGGATCGCCGCCAGCACCGCCTGCTTGAAGCGGTCGACCGGCTCGGAGACCACGCAGTGCAGGCCCCAGACGAGCGAAAGCCGCCGGGCGGTCGCCGTGACCGGGGTCAGCGCCAGCACCGGCACGTCCGGCCGCTCGCGCGCGGCGAGAAGTGCGGTGGTGCCGGAATGGGTGAAGCAGCAGATGGCACTGACCGCCGTCGCCTCGGCCACCTGGCGCGCGGCTGCGGTGATCGCGTCCGCGACGGTCCGCCGCTCGAGCGGGGCCGCGGACGCGACCGCCTCGCGGAACAACTCGTCCTCCTCCACCTTCTGCGCGATCGAGTCCATCATCCGCACCGCCTCGACCGGGTAGCGGCCGGTCGCGCTCTCGGCCGAGAGCATGACCGCGTCGGCGCCCTCGTAGATCGCGTTCGCGACGTCCAGCACCTCGGCCCGCGTCGGCACCGGCGCCTCGATCATGCTCTCGAGCATCTGGGTCGCGACGATCACGGGCTTGGCGCGGGCGCGGCACTGCCGGATCATGCGCTTCTGGATCGGCGGAAGCTCGGCCACGTCCATCTCGACGCCGAGGTCGCCGCGCGCGATCATGATGCCGTCGACGACGTCGAGGATCTCCTCGAAGCGGCGGACGGCCGCCGGCTTCTCGACCTTGACCATGACGCCGACGCGATGGTCGCCGATCAGCTCGCGCGCCTCGGTCACGTCCTCGGGCCGCTGCACGAAGCTGAGCGCGATCCAGTCGACGCCGAGCTCGAGCGCGAAGGCGAGGTCGTCGCGGTCCTTGTCCGTCAGCGCGCGGAGCGGCAGGACGACGTCGGGCACGTTGACGCCCTTGTTGTTCGAGATCTCGCCGCCGACCTCGACCGTGCAGTCCGCGCTCTCGCTGTCGATGCTGTCGATGCGGAGGCGGATCTTGCCGTCATTGACGAGGAGGGTCGAGCCCGCCTCGAGGCTCTCGAAGATTTCGGGGTGCGGCAGCTGGACCCGGGTGCCGTCGCCCGGCGCATCGTCGAGGTCGAAGCGAAAGCTCTGCCCGGGCTCGAGCCGCACAGGGCCATCCGCGAACTGGCCGACGCGCAGCTTCGGGCCCTGCAGGTCGGCCAGGATGCCGATCGGGCGCCCGACCTCCTCCTCGATCCGGCGGAGCGTCCGGAAACGCTCGGCGATCCCCTCCTGGGTGCCGTGGCTCATGTTGAGGCGGAAGACGTCGACGCCGACCTCGAACAGCCGGGTCAGGACCTCGTGGCTCTCGGAGGCCGGACCGACGGTCGCGACGATCTTGGCGTTGCGGTTGCGGCGCATATCGGATCTCCCTGCTTGACGGCAAGCGCTTGTCGCGCCGAACCGCAACGGTTTCAAGTCGCTTGCCGCCGCGCCAGAATGTGGATGCAGCGGTAGCGCATCACCTCGACGCCCTGGGCGTTGCGGACCGAGTAGGCGATCTCGGCCCGCCCGCGGTCGGGGCGCGAGCGGGACGGCGCGACGGAGAGCACCTCGCCCCTGACGGACAGCGTGTCGCCGGGGCGGACGGGCGCGAGCCAGCGGATATCGTCCATGCCAGGCGAGCCGAGCGAGGCCTCGTTCCAGACATTCGCCTCGAGCGTCAGGGCGAAGGCGGTCAGCATGGTATGAAAGCCGCTGGCGATGATGCCGCCATAGGGCGAGGCCGCGGCGGCCGCCGGGTCGACATGGAAGGGCTGCGGATCGTAGAGACGCGCGAAGGCGACGATGTCCTCCTCCGAGAGCGTCCGGCTGGCCGTCTCGAAGGCGAGGCCGGGCTCCAGATCGTCGAGGAACATGGCTCACCCTCCCCCCGTCCGCGCACGACGCCCCGGCGGGAAAGGCGCTTTCCTCCCGCCGGCCCGCATGCTAGGCCCCGGCCCGGATTTTTCCCCTGGGCGCGGGCCCGGTTCGCGGGCCGCGCCTCCCCACGAAGGACCGAGGAGAGCCCGATGGCCGCGAGCCGTACACTGTCGATCATCAAGCCCGACGCCACCAAGCGCAACCTGACCGGCGCGATCAACAAGAAATTCGAGGAGGCGGGCCTGAGGATCGTCGCGCAGAAGCGCATCCGCCTGACGAAGGAGGAGGCCGGCCGGTTCTACGAGGTCCACCGCGAGCGGCCGTTCTACGACGAACTGACGAGCTTCATGAGCTCCGCTCCGGTTGTCGCGCAGGTGCTGGAAGGCGAGAACGCGGTGGCGAAGAACCGCGAGGTCATGGGCGCGACCAACCCGGCCGACGCGGCGGACGGCACGATTCGCAAGGAGTTCGCCGAGTCGATCGGCAAGAATTCGGTCCACGGCTCGGACTCGGACGAGAACGCTGCGATCGAGATCGCCTTCTTCTTCGCCGCGATCGAGATCGTCGGCTGAGCTCTTGAAAGGAGCCAGCTCCCTCCGGGAGCGGGCACGCGATCCCCTGAAGTA
This sequence comes from Thermohalobaculum sp., assembly GCA_035512995.1. Taxonomy (GTDB): domain Bacteria; phylum Pseudomonadota; class Alphaproteobacteria; order Rhodobacterales; family Rhodobacteraceae; genus Thermohalobaculum. The sequence goes on along the minus strand of DATKCY010000292.1, from coordinate 1,022 downwards.
CCGCCTCCGGCGCTGCTTCAGGCTGTGGGGCGCCATGCGGCAGGCTCCGCTGCCATGGCAATCGGCGCGCGGCGGAGCGCGTCCGCGTCCTCGATGAAGGCGCCGAGCGCAGCCGGGTAGAGGCGGTGCTCCATCGCCAGCACGCGGGCGGCGAGGGTGTCGGGCGCGTCGCCCGGCCAGACCGGCACGACCGCCTGGCCGAGGATGCGGCCGGCGTCGACCTCCGGCACCACCTCGTGAACCGTGCAGCCGTGGACGGCAACGCCCGCGGCCAGCGCGCGGGCGTGGGTGTCGAGGCCGGGGAAGAGCGGCAGGAGCGAGGGATGGATGTTGATCATCCGCCCGCGCCAGCGCTCGACGAAGGCGTCGGTCATGATCCGCATGAAGCCGGCGCAGGCGATGAGGTCGGCGCCCGCTTCTTCGAGCGCCTGCTGCATCGCCGCGTCGAACTCCGCGCGGCCGGGATGGGTGCGGTGGTCGAGGGCCACGGCCGGGACGCCCGCCTCGCGCGCGGCCGCGAGGCCCGCGGCGTCCGGGCGGTTCGAGAGCACGAGCACCGGGTCGGCGCGGACCCGGCCGTCCCGAACGGCGGAGAGCAGCGTCTCCATGTTCGAGCCGCGCCCGGAGATCAGGATCGCGAGGCGGGGCGGGCTCACCCGAGGCGGCCCTCGATGCTCAGGCCCGGCGCTTTCGTGATGCGGCCGATGCGGCGGACCTCCTCGCCCGCCGCCTCGAGGGCCGCGGCGACGGCTCCGGCCTCGGCGTCGGGCACGACGGCGACCATGCCGATGCCGCAGTTGAACGTCTCGAGCATCGCGGCATCGTCGAGCCCGGCCGCGTCGCGGAGCCAGCGGAAGACGGGCGGCAGCGGCCAGGCGGAGAGGTCGACCACCGCGCCCCGCGCGCCCAGCACGCGCGGCAGGTTGCCGGACAGCCCGCCGCCGGTGATGTGCGCGAGCGCGCGGACGGTGCCTGCCCCGCGCGCGGCGCGGACGGCCTCGACATAGATGCGGGTGGGGGTC
>DATKCY010000291.1:0-8927 GCA_035512995.1 Thermohalobaculum sp. | reverse complement strand
GGCTTCAGCTGGCCCCGCTGGGCGTCAGGCGGCCCATGCGGCGGCGGCGGCCGAGGCGGGCCGCGACGGCGGTGCCGATCTGCCGGGCCATCTGGCGGAGCGCCCGGGCGCGCATCCGCCGCCCCTCGCGCACGTAGTAGTCGACGAGCTCCGGCGTCACCATCGGGCGCGCGCTCACGGGGCTGATCTCGTTCTGCTCGGTTCTGGTCATGGCGGACCTCCGTCTTGCCTGTCTGATGCGCCCTCCTCTCGGGAGGGCCGCCGGGGTCCATCGGGATCCGGCCGGGTACTCGGCCTATATGGTGGTTATGCCGCGCTGCACCATTGCGGCGCGCGCAAACCCGGTGTGCCCGGCGGTAGGGAACGAATCCGCATCGGGCATTGTCGCGAAGCGCCTGATGACCGGGCGAAATTCGCCCCGGACGCGCCCCTCAGTGGCTGTCACGCGGCAGGGCCCGGCCGGTCTGGCGGTAGCGGGTCGCGAACTCGAGGCAGGCGCCGGTGCCGAGCTGCCCGACATGCGCGCGATAGAGCTCCTGCCACGGGGTCTGGTTCTCGAGCGCGGGCGGGACCCAGGCGGCGCGCCGGCGCTCGAGCTCGGCCTCGTCGGCCATGAGGTCCATCCGGCCGTTCGCGAGGTCGACGCGGACGCGGTCGCCGGTCCGGATCAGCGCGAGCCCGCCGCCGACCGCGGCCTCGGGCGAGGCGTTCAGGATCGACGGGCTTTCGGACGTGCCCGACTGCCGCCCGTCGCCGACCGTCGGCAGGTGCGCGATGCCCTGCTGGACCAGCCGGTCGGGCGGCTGCATGTTCACGACCTCGGCCGAGCCCGGATAGCCGATCGGGCCGGTGTAGCGCATGAAGAGGATGGTCTCCTCGTCGATGCCGAGGTCGGGGTCGTCGATCCGCGCGTGGTAGTCCTCGGGGCCCTCGAACACCACGGCCCGCGCCTCGAACGCGTCCTCCTGCCCCGGCCGCTCGAGGAAGCGGCGGCGGAACTCGGGCGAGATCACGCTCGACTTCATCAGCGCCGAGTCGAACAGGTTGCCGCTCAGCACCAGGAAGCCGGCGCGGGTGCGGAGCGGGTCGGAGACGGGGCGGATCACGTCGCGGTCGCGCGTCTCGACGCCCTCGAGGTTCTCGGCCACCGTCCGTCCCGTGACCGAGGGCGCGGAGCCGTCGAGGATGCCGGCGCTGAGAAGCTCCGCCATCACCGCCGGCACGCCGCCCGCACGGTGGAACGCCTCGCCGAGCACGCGGCCCGAGGGCTGCATGTCGACCAGCAGCGGCAGGTCGTAGCCGTAGGTCTGCCAGTCCTCGACGGCCAGCTCGACGCCCACGTGCCGCGCGATCGCCTGGATGTGGACCGGCGCGTTGGTCGAGCCGCCGATCGCCGTGTTGACGCGGATCGCGTTCTCGAACGCCGCGCGGGTCATGATGCGGGACGGGCTCAGCCCCTCGCGCACCATGGCGACGATGCGCTTGCCGGTCTCGTAGGCCATGGCGGAGCGGTCGGCATAGGGCGCCGGGATCGCGGCGGCGCCCGGCAGCGCCATGCCCAGCGCCTCGGCCAGCGCGTTCATCGTGGACGCCGTGCCCATCGTGTTGCAGTGGCCGAGCGAGGGGGCGGAGGCGCAGACGCGGCGCATGAACTCCTCGTAGTCGATCTCGCCCGCGGCGAGCAGCCGGCGCGACTCCCAGATGACGGTGCCCGAGCCCACCAGCTTGCCGCGCCACCAGCCGTCGAGCATCGGCCCGCCGTTGAGCGCGATCGCCGGCAGGTCGACGGTCGCCGCGGCCATGAGCTGGGCCGGCGTGGTCTTGTCGCACCCGGTCGTCAGCACGACCCCGTCGATCGGATAGCCGTTCAGCACCTCGACGAGGCCCAGATAGGCGAGGTTGCGGTCGAGCGCCGCGGTCGGGCGCTTGCCCGTCTCCTGGATCGGGTGGATCGGGAACTCCATCGGCACGCCGCCGGCGGCGCGGATGCCGGCCTTGATCCGCTCCGACAGGAAGAGGTGGATCTTGTTGCACGGCACGAGGTCGGAGCCGGTCTGGGCGATGCCGATGACGGGCCCGTCGCCCTGCAGCTCCTCGCGCGTGTAGGTGTGGTTGAGGTAGCGCTCGAGATAGAGCGCGGTCATGCCGGGGTTATCCGGGTTGTCGAACCAGGCGCGGCTCCTGAACCGGGGCTTGTCGCTCATCGCGCGCATTCTCCTTTGCCGATGACTGGGAGGAAGGGCCGCCCGGCCGCGCCGTCAAGCGCGCGGCATCGCGCGGGCGACCGGGGCGCGCCGGAGAGCCGCGTCGGCCGCGCGCCTCATCGCACCCTGCCGGACAGCCGGTGCCTCAAGCGGCGAGGTCGAGCGCGAGATAGGGCGCGAGCTCGGCCGCCAGCTCCCGGCCCGCGGCCTCGGGCATGGCCACGAGCGGGGGGCGGACATTGGCCCAGCGGGCGTCGCCGGAGCCAAGCGCGAGCAGCCGCTTCTGGGCCGGGATCGGGCCCGCCGCCTGGAGCGCCAGGCGCACGGCGCGGACCCGCGTCTCGAGCTCCGGGTCGGCGAAGCCCTCCGCCGGCGCGTCCGCCAGCCGCTGGACGAACTCGGCCAGCATCGGGGCGTTCACGTTGGCCGAGGCGCTGATGCACCCCGCCGCGCCGCCGGCGATCCCCTGCGGCGCCATCAGCTCGCTGCCCGGATAGACGGCGAGGCCCGGAATCCCCAGGAGCTCGGCCAGGTTGTGCTCCTCGCCCGAGCTGTCCTTGATCGCGGCGATCTGCGGGAAGTCGCGGGCGAGCCGCGCGACCAGCGGCAGCGGCAGGCCGACGCCCGCGACCGCGGGGATGTGGTAGAGGCAGATCGTGGCCTCCGGCCCCAGCGCCGCGACCAGCGCCTCGAAATAGGCGTGGAGACCGTCGTCGCTGACGCTCTTGTAGTAGAAGGGCGGCAGCACCATGACGCCCGCGCAGCCGAGCTCGAGGCAGGCGCGGCTGAGCCGGATGGTGTCGGGCAGGTTCGTGAGCCCGGTGCCGGGCACCAGCCGGCCGGCCGGCACGCCCGCCGAGATCAGCGCGCCGAGCGCGTCGATCCGCTCGTCGAGCCCGACCGACAGCGCCTCGCCGGTGGTGCCGAACGGGGCGAGCCCGGCGCAGCCCTCGCCGAGCAGGCGTTCCGCGTGCGCGATGTAGAGGTCGGTCGCGACCGTCAGGTCGTCGCCGTACGGGGTCAGGTTCGGGGCGATCAGCCCTCGCGGCAGATCGGCCATCGGCGTCTCCCTCGTCGCATCGGCGGGTCCCGGCCCGCCCTCTCCTCTCAGCCGGACAGCGCGGCCGGGGCGTCCGGCAACGGCACCAGCGTCTCGCCGCCGAGCGGCAGCGGCCCGTCCTCGGGCGACCACCCGGCGATGGTCCGGACCGCCCACTCGACGCTGTCCTTGAGCACCGTGCCCAGCGCCTGGTCGAACGCAACGACGACCGTGGCGGGATCCTCGCTTTCCGCCGCCACCACCTCGCCGAAGTTCGCCGAGGCGATGATCAGCCCCGCCTGCTCCTCGACGATCTTGAGGTTGAGCTGGACGTTGACCAGCACCGGGTCGCCCTCGGCCGGCGGCGTCGCCGCCTGGAACTCGCGCAGGTCGGTGAACAGCAGGAAGTCGGAGGCGAGCCCGATCCGCTGCGCGCTGACCGAGGCGACCTTCCTCGTGTTCTCGAAGCTCTCGACCAGCAGCCGCCGCACCAGCAGCGGCGCCCGGTCGGCCCAGCGCACCTCGGGGAAGTACTCGACCCGGTAGGGTCCGGGCTTGACCGCGATCCGGTCGGTGTCAAGGTGGCTCGCCGCGATCGGCTCCTCGATCACGAGCTGGCGGCGCACCTCGGGCAGGCCCGGGTCGAACGTGCTCTTCGGCGTCAGCACGTAGAGCGCGATCGGCTCGGTCACGGCCTCGACCCGATCGCCGAGCGCCATGAACTGCGAGACGGGCGTGCAGCCGGCCAGGCCAAGGCCGAGCGCGAGGGCTGCGATTAGACGGCGCGGCATGGTCATCTCCTGAATTCCGGCGACTGGGTGCCGAGGAAGAAGCGCGCCGGGTCGCGCTCGATCTTCGCGGTCAGCCGCTCGAGGTTCGAGACGAGCTTCCGCGCCTCCTGCACGAAGCGCAGCAGCTCGGGCAGCCCGCCCTTCATGAACTCGGCGAGCTGCGGCGCGTTCTCGCCGACCGTCGTGTTCATCGTCTCGATGAAGTCCGCCGTGCTCGCCATCGTGTCGCGGAGCTCGCCCGTGATCGCCGGCAGGTCGCCCGCCACCGGCACCAGCCCCTCGCTGAGCGCGCCGATGGTCTCGCGGACGTCGCCGAGGATCGCGCCGATATCCTCGTCCATCAGCGCGTTCGTGCTCGTGAACGTCCCCTCGGCCGCCGCGAGCGCGCCCTCGGCCGTCTCCATCGTGGAGGTCATGGCGGCGAGCGTGGTGTTGGCGTTGGCGAAGGTGTTCGTGGCGGTCGCGAGCGTGGTCTCGGCGGTCAGCCCGAGTCCCTCGAGCTGCTCGAGGAAGACCAGCACGTCTGGGCTCGCCTCGGTCACGAGGCCGTTGATCGTGGACGTGGTGGCGCGCACGTCGGCCAGCAGCGCCGGCAGGTCCCGCTCGATCGCGGCGCTCGCCGCGGTGACGGCCCCGCGGGCGGCCGTCATGGTCTCGCGCGCGTCCGCGAACAGCGCGTCCACGTCCTCCTCGACCAGCGTGCCGACGCTCTCGGACGTCGACTGGATCGAGCCGAGCGTGCTGCGCGCCTGGGTCAGCGTGACGCCGAGCTGGGTCAGCGTCGTCTCCGCCTGGGCCAGCCGCGCCGTCAGCGCCTCGGCCACCTGGCCGAGGTCGTCGACGACCGCGCCGGCCTGCCCGCCGACATCGGTCACCACGCGCTCCACGGCGGCCAGCGTTCCGTCCGCCTGCTCGACCAGTCCCGGCACCTGCTCGTTCATGACGCGGTTGGCCGTGGCGAACGTCTGCTCGGCCTGGCCGAGCGCGCCGGTCGCGCTCTCGAGCGCCGCGTCCGCCCGCCCAAGCGCGCTGTTGAGGTTGGCGACGGCCTCGGCCCCCTCCCCCTCGACCAGCGTGGTCACGCTCCGCGACGTGCCCTCGACCGCGTCCATCGTCTCCGTCGCCTGGGCGAGCGCCGTGTCGGCGCCGGCGATGACCGACTGCGCTTCGCCCAGCCGCGCGGTGGCCGCGTCCGCCAGCGGCCCCAGCCGCTCGGTGAAGGCGCCGGCGTCCTCGGCGATGCCCTGCACGCTGCCTGCCGTCGCCTCGACCGAGTCGAGCAGGCCCGGCACGCGCTCGGTCATGATCGTGTTGGCGCTGGCGAAGGTCTGGCGCGCCTCGCCGAGCGTCGCGGTCGCGGTCTCGATCGTGCCGCTCGCCGCGGCGAGCGTGGTCCTGAGGTCGGCGACGAGCGCCGTGCCCTCGCCCGCGACCAGGGTGTCGACGCTGGTCGAGACGTCCTCGACCGCGCGCATCGTCGCGCCGGCCTGCTCCAGCGTGCCCTCGAGGCCCGCCAGCATCCCCTCGGCCTGCTCGAGCCGGGCGGCGGCGAGGTCGCCGATGCGGGTCAGCCGCCCCGCCACCTCGTCGGCCCGCCCGCCGAGCGTCGTGATCGCCTGCTCGGCGGCGCCGGCGGTCGCGCCGAACTGGTCGATGACGCCCGGCACCCGCTCGGTCAGCAGCCGGTCGACCGAGGCGAAGGTCTGCTCGGCCTCGGCCAGCGCCGCGGTCGCGTTGTCGATCGTCGCCTCGGCGCGCCGGATCGCGCCGGTCGCCGTCGCCAGCGTCTCGTCGGCGGTCTCGAGCGTCGTGTTGGCGGTGGTCATCGTCGTCTCGGCGGTCGCGGCCACGTCCTCGAGCACGCCGGTGAAGGTCGTCAGCTCGCCCGCCGCGGTCGAGAGGTCGCCGGTCAGGCCCGAGACGTCGCCGAGCACGGTGTCGAGCTCGGCGGTCGCGCTCTCGAGGTTGGCGAGCACGTTGCCGACGGCGTCGCGGTTCGCGGGCGTCACGAAGCTGTTGACGTTCTCGAGCAGGTCGACCGCGCGCTGCATGAGCTCGGGCCCGCCCTCGAAGATGCTCTGGATCGCCGAGGGCGCCGACGCGATGACCGGCACCGGCTGGTCGGAGGCCTCGATCAGCAGCGGCGCGTCGGGGCTCCCGCCCGAGAGCGAGATGTAGGTGACCCCGGTCACGCCCCAGTACTCGAGCGTCGCGGTCGTGTCGGTCTTGACCGGGGTGTCGGCGTCGAGCTCCATCCGCACGCGGACCTTGCTCGGGTCCTCCTCGTCGAGGTCGAGGCTCACGACCCGGCCGACGAGCAGGCCGTTGTAGCGCACGTCGCCGGCCTGCCCGAGGCCGGTCACGTCCTCGAGCAGCGTCACGTAATAGGCGTACTGCCGGTCGACCTCGACCTTGGCGAGCCACAGGAAGAAGCCGAGGGCGGCCAGGATGCCGGCCAGCGTGAAGGCGCCGATCAGGACGTAGTTCGCGCGTGTTTCCATGACCCCTGCTTCGGTCCCGCTCCGCCCCTCAGCCCGTCGCGGCGAGCGCCCGCGCCCGCGGCCCGTGGAAGTACTCGTGCACCCACGGATGGTCGACCTGCATCATTTCAGCCAGCGTGCCCGTGACCAAGACCTTCTTTTCCGCGAGCACGGCGATGCGGTCGCAGGCCGCGTGCAGCGTGTCGAGGTCGTGGGTCACCAGGAACACGGTCAGCCCCAGCGACTGCTGGAGCTGGCGGATCAGGTCGTCGAACGCCGCGGCGCCGATCGGGTCGAGCCCCGCCGTCGGCTCGTCGAGGAACACGATCTCGGGGTCGAGCGCGAGCGCCCGCGCCAGGCCCGCGCGCTTTCTCATGCCCCCCGACAGCTCGGAGGGGAACTTGCCGCAGGCGCTGGGCGGCAGCCCGACCATCGCGACCTTGAGCTCGGCAAGCTGGCGCATCAGGTCCGCCGGCAGCCGCAGGTGCTCGCGCATCGGCGCCTCGACGTTCTGCCGGACCGTCAGCGCCGAGAACAGGGCGCCGTCCTGGAACAGCACGCCCCAGCGGCGCTCGAGCCGGCGCCGCTCGGCCTCCGGCGCGCTGACGACGTCGGTGCCGAGGACCCGGATCTCGCCCGCCGACGGCCGGATCAGGCCGACGATCGCGCGCAAGAGCACCGACTTGCCCGTGCCCGAGCCGCCGACGATGCCCAGCACCTCGCCGCGGTGGACGTCGAGGTCGAGGCCCTCGTGCACCACCGTGCTGCCGAACTGGGTCCTCAGCCCGCGCACCTCGATCACCGTCTCGCGCGCGCTCAAACGCCGATCTCCGCGAAGAAGATCGAGAAGATGGCGTCGCAGACGATCACGCTGAAGATCGCGGCGACGACCGAGGCGGTGGTGTGCTGGCCGACCGATTCGGCGCTTCCCCCCACCTTCATGCCCATGAAGCAGCCGATGACGCCGATGATCAGCGCGAAGAACGGCGCCTTGATCATGCCGATCGCGAAGTGCCAGACGTCGGTGAACTCCCAGAGCCGGGCGATGAACAGCGCCGGCGAGATGCCGAGGTCGAGCCAGGCCATCAGCGCGCCGCCCGTGAGCCCCGCGACGTCGGCGATGAAGCCGAGGATCGGCAGCATGATCACGAGCGCGAGGACGCGCGGCAGCACCAGCACCTCGGCCCAGTCGAGGCCGAGCGTGCCCATCGCGTCGATCTCCTCGCGCATCTTCATCGAGCCGATCGAGGCGGTGAAGGCGGAGCCCGAGCGCCCGGCGACGATGATCGCGGTCAGCAGGATGCCGAGCTCGCGCAAGACCGAGATCGCGAGCAGGTCGACGACGAAGATCTCGGCGCCGAACTGGCGGAGCTGCATCGCCCCCTGGAAGGCGAGCACGAGCCCGATCAGGAACGCCATCAGCGCGACGATCGGCACCGCGTTCAGGCCGACCTCCTGGCAGTGGTAGACGAGCGATGTGAGCCTGAGCCGCCAGGGCCGGACGATGGTGCCCGCGAGCCGCGCGAGCACCAGCCCGAAGAACGACAGCAGCTCGACGAAGAGCAGCGCGCCGGCCGAGACCCGCCGCCCGACGTCGGCGAGCCAGGCGACCAGGCCCCCCGGCGGCGCCTCGGAGCCGCGCTCGGCCGGCAGGCTGCGCCTGACCGTCTCGATCAGCGCCTGCTGGTCGGGCGAGGCGCCCCGGATCTCGACGCCCGTGCCCTCGGCGCCGAGCCGCTTCTCGAGCGAGAGCAGCAGCCACGCGCCGCCGGTGTCCAGCGCCTCGGTCCGTTCGAGGTCGATGACGACCGGCCCCGCGCCCTGAACCTCTGCCAGCCGCCGCTCGGCCACCGCCAGCGCCGCGAGCACGAGCCGGCCGGCCGGGCGCACCACCGTCCCGCCCTCCGTCCGCTCGATCTCGATCGTGGTCCCGTCCATCCGTCCTCGCCCGCTGGACCCCAGAAGATACAGGCGGCCGGGGCAAGGGCAAGCGCGCCCACCGACCCGGCCCCTTCCGGCAGAGAGACGAAGGGCCCGGCCCCGCCGCCCGCGCTCCCCTCTCCCTTGGGAGAGGGGCCGGGGGAGAGGGCAGGCCAAGCGGCGGGCGGCGACCGGCAGTGGCCGCGACCGACCGCGACCGACCGCTTGACTGCCCGCGGCATTCTGGAATGGTGTGGGGCGACCGGCCCCCGGAGACCCGATGCGACGACCCCGCGACGCCAGCGCCGCCTCTCCCCCGCCGGCCCCGGCCGCGCATGCCTGAGATCGTCAAGGCCTATGTCCGCTGGGTCGACCGCGTGAACCGCGTGATCGGCCGCATCGTCATGTGGGGCATCTTCGCGATGATGGGCATCCTGCTCTGGTCGTCGCTGTCGAAGACCGCGCCCGGCATGATGCCGTCGCTCTGGACGAT
>DATKCY010000290.1:0-2981 GCA_035512995.1 Thermohalobaculum sp. | reverse complement strand
TCATCGGCGGGCTGCCGACGAAGCCGGCGACGAACAGGTTGGCCGGCCGCCGGTAGACCTCGAGCGGCGTGCCCACCTGCTGGAGCCGGCCGTCCTTCATGACCGCGATCCGCTGGCCCATCGTCATCGCCTCGACCTGGTCGTGGGTGACGTAGAGGGCGGTCGTCTCCAGGCGCTTCTGGAGCCGCGCGATCTCGGCTCGCATCTGCATGCGGAACCTGGCGTCCAAGTTCGAGAGCGGCTCGTCGAAGAGGAAGACCTGGGGCTTCCTGACGATCGCGCGGCCGACCGCGACCCGCTGGCGCTGCCCGCCGGAGAGCTCCCTGGGCTTCCGGTCGAGCAGAGCGCCCAGGCCGAGGATCTCCGCCGCCTCCTCGACCAGCCGCGAGCGCTCGGGGCGCGCCACCCGGCGCATCTTGAGGCCGTACTCGAGGTTCTCCCGGACCGACATGTGCGGGTAGAGGGCGTAGGTCTGGAAGACCATGGCGATGTCGCGGTCCTTGGGCGGCAGGTCGTTGACCACCCGGCCGCCGATCGCGACCGTCCCCGCGCTCACCTCCTCGAGCCCGGCGACCATCCGCAGCACGGTCGACTTGCCGCACCCGGAGGGCCCGACCAGGACCATGAGCTCGCGGTCCTCGACCGTCAGGTCGACGGCGTCGACCACGGTCGCGTCGCCGAAGCGCTTGGTCAGCCCGGAGAGGACGATCTCGGCCATGGCGCCGCCCATTCTCGCACCCTCCGGGGGGGCGGGCGGTGGCCGGGACGGCCGCGGGAGCTCGACCCGGCCGGCGATGACGCCGGACCGTGAGGAAATGAGTCCCGCCCGTTCGTCATATACAGGAGTGCAGCAATCGATCTCGGGTACGGGAGGACCGTCATGACCCATTTCGTTCCTCGTTTTAGTCGCTGAGATGCTCTTGAAACCTGCCTTGCTTCGGCGGTATCCTCATGTCTCCTAGGCAAAGGACGGGGATGAGCCACTGGCAAGAAACCCGGGAGATCCTCTCGCGGGTCGCCGAGCTACTGGCGGCTGAGCGCAGGGCTGCGCTCGCCACGGTCGTGCGCATCTCCGGCTCGGCCTATCGCCGGCCCGGAGCCAAGTTCCTCATCGAAGAATCCGGGGACACCCTGGGAAGCGTCAGCGGCGGCTGCTTGGAGGCCGACGTGCGGGAAGTCGCTCGGGGCGTTCTCGCGACGGGGACGCCGACCCTGCGCCACTACAGCACCGGCACCGACGAGGACGTGGTGTGGGGTTTGGGGCTGGGCTGCAACGGCCTGGTCGACATCTTCATCCAGTCGGCCACCGAGGGCCCGCTCGCCGAGCAGGCCGAGCGCCTGCGCGAGCTGCTCGCGGGAGATGCTCCGTTCGCGATCGCCACCGTCATCGGCGGCGAGGGCCTGGGCATGCTCTGTTTGCGGGAGCAGACGGCGGATCGAACCGGTGTCCTCCGCGCCGGCGACCGCGAGACGTTTGTCGAAGGCCTGCTCCCTCCTCCCCACCTGATCGTCTGCGGCGCCGGTGACGACGCGCGGCCGCTGACGGCCTATGCCGCGGACGCCGGCTTCCGCGTCACGGTCGTCGATCACCGGCGGGGGCTGCTGGAGCCGGCGAGATTTCCACAGGCGGCGCGGCTGGTCGTGGCACGGGCCGAGGAGCCGATCGAGCTGCCGCCCGCGGACCGCTCGTTGGCGGTGGTCAAGACCCACTCTCTGGCCCACGACCAGGATTGGGTGCGGCGGCTGCTCGAAGCGGGGCTGCCTTACGTCGGAATCCTGGGGCCGCGAGCGCGGGCCGAGGAGATCCTGCGCGAGATCGGCGTGGTGGATGCTTCCCGCGTCTTCGGTCCGGTCGGCCTGGACATCGGCGCGGACGGTCCCCGCCAGGTGGCGCTGAGCATCGTCGCCGAGCTGCTGGCCTTCACTGCGCGGCGGCAGCCGCGGCATCTCTGCGAACGGCGGGAGGCGATCCATGCCGTCTGAGCGCAGCGGACCGGTCGCCGGCATCCTCCTCGCCGCCGGCACCTCCAGCCGCATGGGGAGCAACAAGCTCTTCTTCGAGCTGAACGGCGAGAGCGTCCTGCGCGGCGCGGTGAGGCGGGCGCTCGCGGGCGGCCTCTCACCGTTGATGGTGATTCTCGGCCACGAGCCGGACAAGGCCCGGCGGGAGATCGAAGATCTGCCCTGCCCATGGGTGCTCAATCCGCTCTACGAGCAGGGGCTCAACTCCTCTCTCAAGAGCGGCGTCAAGGCCGTGCCGCCCGAAGCCCGGGCAGCCATGGTGCTGCTCGCGGACATGCCGTTCGTCTCGCCGGAGATGATCGCCGCGATGATCGCCCGCTACCGCGCGAGCCCGGCGCCGCTCGTCATCTCCGACTACGAAGGGGTCAACGCGCCGCCGATGCTCTACGACCGCAGCCTCTTTCCCGAGCTGCTGGCGATGACGGGCGAGGGCTGCGGCCGGCAGGTGGTGAAAAGTCGTCGCGGTGAGGCCGAGGTGTTGTCCTGGCCGGCGGCGGCGCTCGCGGACTTGGACGTGCCGGACGACTATGACCGGCTCAAAGCCAGAACGGGGAGAAGCTAGCCGGCCGTCCCGATGGCCTCGGACGGGAGGGGAACGGATGGCGTGGAGCGTTGTATCTGGACGCCGACCGCTTTTGCTGATACGATAGCAGGCAATCAAGCCAGAACTTGGAAAGGGGGGTGCAGATGAACCGCCACGTCGCGCGTAGAGCGCTGCCGGCCTGCTGTCTCATCCTACTCTTCGGCTGCTCCCAGAATGGAGCGCGCGAGGAGCCGCCGGTCGCCCAGGGGAAGGTGGTCGAGGACGAAGCCCGCCGCGCCGGCCGGGACGCCGCATCGTTTCCCGCCGCCGACGAGGACTATTACCACGACATGGACGGCGGCGTGACGCTGACGCCGGCCCAGGTCGTCGGCCGCAACAACTGGGTCGTGTGGACCGCGGGGAACGACCGCCTGTG
>DATKCY010000289.1:0-7455 GCA_035512995.1 Thermohalobaculum sp. | reverse complement strand
CACGCTGATGTCGTCCTCGCGCCGCGCGAGCTCGGCCTCCGCCGCGGCGAGCCGCTGCTCGAGCAGCGTGGCGTCGCGGAGCACGACGCGCAGGCGCCCGCCCTCGGGCGCGCCGTGCAGCTCGAGCGGGCGCCCCTCGCGGTCATGCGTGATCAGCCGGGCGGGCTCGCCCGTTCGCTCGAGCCGTTCCAGCGCGCCGAGCGCCTGGCCCCGGTCGTCGCCGAGCACCCGCGCGAGCACGTGCTGCAGCGGCTCGCCCAGCGCCTCGCCGAACAGCCGCCGCGCCTCGGCCGCCATGGCGACGACCCTGCCCTCGTCGACGATCACCACCGCGCCGTCGCCGGGCACCGGCGCGTCGTCGTCGACGGGCGACGGGGCGCGCAAGAGGCGGGCCCCGGCGGCCACGGCGGCGCCGAGAAGCAGCAGGCTGAGCAACGACAGGATCAGGTCGGTCGAGCCGAAAGCCACACGGCGCTCCCATGCCGGCGGTTGGTCCTCGCGCGCAGCATAGCCTCTGCGCCGCGGCATCGGTACCGAAAAACATCGGCCGCGACTCCGCATTCCGGGGCGACGGGCGGCGTCGGGCGTGGCCGCTACCGGGGCTCGAACGCCTCGTTCCGGCCGAGCGCCCCGCGCGCCACGGCGCGGGTCGTGACGATCCGCTCGCGCGGCCAGACCATCTCGATCAGCGCGCCGGGCGGCTGCGCGGCCTCGGCCGGCAGGTCCGGGTCGCGCTGGCGGCGGCGGCGCTCGTCGGCGCCGTTGGCGAACGACAGGCGGGCGCCGGTGCGCACGAGCAGCGACCGGGCGATGAAGAGGCCGAGGCCGAGCCCCTCGTAGCCCGCGCGGCCCCCGCGCCGGCGGCCGCGCCTGCGGGTCGAGACGTAGGGCTCGCCGAGGCGGGGCAGGATGTCCGGGGCAAAGCCAGGCCCGTCGTCGCCGACGACGATGCGGAGCTGCGCCGGATCCTCCGTCTCGACGTCGATCCAGACGGTCTCGCGCGCGAAGTCGACGGCGTTCTGGATGAGGTTGCGCAGCCCGTGGATCAGCTCCGGGCTCCGCCGGATCACCGGCTGCGCGTCGCCGATCTCGGCCGCGGGCGCGCCGTCGATCCGGAGGATCAGCCGCTTGCCCCGCCCGGCGTGGGGCTCGGCCGCCTCCTCGACCACGGCCGACACCGGCGCGTGCCTGACGTGGCGGTCGTCGCGCCCGCCGCGGGCGAGGTCGGCCAGGATCGCGCCGCAGCGGTCGGCCTCGCGCCGGATCAGCGCCACGTCCTCGGCTGACTCGGGCCGGTCCTCGAGGTCGCGCGCGAGCTCGCCCGCCACCAGCTTGATCGTCGCGAGCGGGGTTCCGAGCTCGTGCGCCGTCGCGGCGGCGATGCCGCCGATCGCCGCCAGCCGCTGCTCGGCCGACAGCGCGAGCTGCGTCGCCTGCAGCGCCTCGGACATCGCGAACCCCTCGACCGTCACGCGCCGGGCGTAGAGCGAGAGGAACACGACCGCGATCGCGAGCGCCGCCGACATGCCGCCGCGGTAGAGCTCCGGCGCCTCGAGCGGCGTGCCGTCGGCGCGGATCAGCGGCAGGTGGACCTGGCTCATCACCACCACCAGCACCATGGCCGTGATGCCGAGCCAGAGCGTCGACTGCAGGCGCAGCGCCGTCGCCGAGATCGTGACCGGCGCCAGGATCAGCACCGCGAAGGGGTTGTTGAGCCCGCCCGTGACCATGAGCAGCGCCACGAGCTGCGCGAGGTCGAAGAAGAGGGACGCGAGCGTCCAGCGCTCGGAGAGCCGCGTGCCCGAGGGAAACATCAGGTAGGAGGCGAGGTTGACCACGACCGAGGCCGAGATCAGGAGCGCGCAGAGCGTCATCTCGAGCTGGAAGTCGAGCAGCAGGTGGGCGCCCATGACGGCCGAGCTCTGCCCGATCACGGCGATCCAGCGCAGCACGACCAGCGTGCGCAGCCGCACCCAGTCGCCGCGCGCGCGGGCGTCGAACAGATAGCTGGCGCCGGTGTCGCTCATGGTCCGCCCAGACTGGCGCGCGGGCGCGTCGATGGGAAGCGGCGGCGCGCAGCCCCCTTGCAATCGCCGCCTCCAGTGTCTTTGTCGCGGGCGTGTGAGTCCGCCGCGGAGGATCGGCCATGCAACGCCTGATGCTCGCGCTCGCCGCGGCCCTCGCGGCCGGGATCGGCCTGATCGCGCTCGTGCTCCTGCTCGCCGGGCCCGAGGAGGGCCAGAGCCCGAGCGCCATATCGGTCGCCGGCGCCGACATCGGCGGGCCGTTCGAGCTGACCGACCACCGGGGCCGGCGCGTCTCCTCCGACGAACTGATCGACGGGCCGACGCTGGTCTATTTCGGCTACACCTTCTGCCCCGACGTCTGCCCGGTCGACGTCGCGGTCATGGCCGAGGCGGCCGACCTGATGGCCGAGCGCGGCATCGAGGCGACGCCGGTCTTCGTCACCATCGACCCGGCGCGCGACACACCGGAGGTGCTGTCCTGGTTCGCCGATGCCATGCATCCGGACATGGTGGGCCTGACCGGCAGCGACGAGGACATCGCGGCGGCGGCCGGGGCCTACAAGGTCTACTACGCCCGCGCCGAAGGCGACGACCCGGCGAACTACCTGATGAACCACTCGGCCTTCATCTACCTGATGACGCCCGACGGCCTCGCCGCCCTGTTCCGCCGCGGCGCGACCCCCGAGGAGATCGCCAGGGAGGCGGAGCGGGTGCTCGGCTGAACCCGCGTCACGATCCGGCCCGCGTACCGAACAGCTCCGGCCGGTTGACCATGAGCACGCCGAGCGCCGTCAGCGCGACGCCGGCGAGCGCCAGCGGGCCCAGCGTCTCGCCGAACAGGACCCAGGCGATCAGCGCGGTCGAGGCCGGCACGAGGAAGAAGAGGCTCGCGACCTTCGTGGCGACGCCGCGCCGGATCAGGGTGAAGAGCAGCATCACCGCGCCGACCGAGAGGACGAGCACCAGCCAGCCGAGCGAGAAGACGAACTCGCCCGTCCAGTCGACCTCGTTCGTCTCGAGGACCAGGGCGAAAGGCAGCAGGAACAGGAACGACGCCGCGAACTGCGCCGCCGTCGAGCCCCGCATCGGGTGCCTGCCGGCCCAGCGCTTCTGCAGCGTCGAGGCGAGCGAGATCGCGAGCAGCGAGCCGAGGCAGAGCGCCACCCCGCGCCAGTCGCCGACCCCCGCCCCGAGCTTCCGCGTCACGACCAGCGCGACGCCGCCGAAGCCGAAGGCCATGCCGAGCCACTGCACGCGCCACAGCCGCTCGCCCAGCACGGCCCGGGCGAACAGCGCCGTGGCCACCGGCTGCAGCCCGACGATCAGCGCCGCGAG
This sequence comes from Thermohalobaculum sp., assembly GCA_035512995.1. Lineage (GTDB taxonomy): Bacteria > Pseudomonadota > Alphaproteobacteria > Rhodobacterales > Rhodobacteraceae > Thermohalobaculum. Next base: position 4,093 of record DATKCY010000289.1, on the reverse strand, counting down.
CCCGGCCTCGAGGCCGAGGTCGATCGCCGCGAACACGCCGCTCAGGTAGATCGCGTGCAGCAGCACGCCGATCACCGCCGCCTCCCCGGTCTGGCGCAGGCTCGGCCATGGCGCGCGGCTCAGCCAGACCCAGAGCGCGAGCAGCGGCGCCACCAGCGCGAAGCGCAGCGTGAGGAAGGTCAGCGGCTCGGCATGGGACAGCCCCAGCTTCGCGCCGATGAAGCCCGTGCTCCACAGCACGACGAACAGCGGCGCCGCGAGCATGTCGAGCCCGGGACGGATCGGCATCTGGCCAGCCTCCGGTGAGTCGCAGGAAGCGCTTCGTTTGACACATTCTTCCGCAGCGACCAAATATGCGCCGTCGGCCGCGAGCCGGCCTTCTATTGGAGACGGGGCCAGATGGCCGACACGCTTTCCGAGGGCGGAGCCGACCGCTCGCTCCTCATCGTCGACGACGACGCGCCCTTCCGCCAGCGCCTCGCGCGGGCGATGGAGAAGCGCGGCTTCGAGGTCAGCGCCGCCGAAAGCGTGGCCGAGGGGCTCAGCCTCGCGCGGCGCGCGCCCCCGGCGTACGGCGTGGTCGACCTGCGCCTCGAGGACGGCAACGGCCTCGACGTGGTCGAGGCGATCCGCGAGCTCCGCCCCGACAGCCGGGTCGTGGTGCTGACCGGCTACGGCGCGATCGCGACCGCCGTCGCCGCGGTCAAGATCGGCGCGATCGACTATCTGTCGAAGCCCGCCGACGCCGACGACGTCGAGAAGGCGCTGATGGCCGACGGCGAGGACAAGCCCGAGCCGCCGGAGAACCCGATGTCGGCCGACCGCGTGCGCTGGGAGCACATCCAGCGGGTGTTCGAGCTCTGCGACCGCAACGTGTCGGAGACCGCGCGCCGGCTCAACATGCACCGCCGGACGCTGCAGCGGATCCTGGCGAAGCGCTCGCCGCGCTGAGGACGCTGCGCCCGGCCCGGCCCCCGGGCGCGGAAGCAGGGGCCTCTGCCTGCCGGCCCTGCCGGATGACCGGGAGGCGCTCCGGCGCTAAGCTCGCCGCCATGATCTACATCGACGCCGATGCCTGCCCCGTGAAGGACGAGACCGTGCGCGTGGCCGAGCGCCACGACATGCCCGTTTCCCTCGTCTCGAACGGCGGCATCCGGCCGAGCGCCCACCCCCTGGTCGAGACCGTGATCGTGGCTGAGGGGCCCGACGCCGCCGACCGCTGGATCGCCGAGCGGATCGGGCCCGGCGACATCTGCGTGACCTCGGACATCCCGCTCGCGGACCGCTGCCTCAAGGCCGGCGCCGCCGCGCTGCGTCCCGACGGCGAGGCCTTCACCGCCGCCAGCATCGGCCACCAGCTCGCGATGCGCGACCTGATGGCGGACCTGCGCGCGGCGAACCCGCTCGGCCAGGGCGGGGGCGGCCGCGGCTTCACCCGCGCCGACCGCTCGCGCTTCCTCGAACGGCTCGAGCGGCTCTGCCGGCAGGCGGGCGAGGCGTGAGGCGCGGGCCCCTCGCCGTCCTGCCGATGTACGACCGGCCGGAGCTGAGGGCCGAGACCGACCGCCTGTGGGCGCTCCTGCGCGACCGGCTGCGCGCCGCAGGCATGGCGGCGCCGGAGCATCTCGACCGGGCCGTGCCGGCCCCCGCGGCGTGGACCAGCGCCGACCTCGTGCTCGGCCAGACCTGCGGGCTGCCCTTCGCGACCCGCCTCGCCGGCCGCGTCGCGCTGGTCGGTGCGCCGGACTACGGCCTCGACGGCTGCCCGCCCGGACACTATGCGAGCGCGCTCGTGGTCCGGGCCGACGACACGCGGCAGGGGCTCGCCGCCTTCGCGGGCGGGACCGTCGCGATCAACGAGCGCGGCTCGCAGTCCGGCCACGGCGCGCTCCTCCACGCCGTGGCGCCCCACGCGCGGGACGGGCGCTTCTTCCGCGCGGTGCGGCTCACCGGCAGCCATGCCGGCTCGATCGCGGCCGTGGCGGAGGGCGCCGCCGACATCGCCGCGATCGACGCCGTGACCTGGCGCCTCGCCCGCCGCCACGACCTGGCCGCAGCCAGCCTCCGCGTGCTCGCAGAGACCGAGCCGACCCCGTGCCTGCCCTTCATCACGGCGCTCGGCAACGATCCGGAGGCCGTCGCGACAGCCAGCGCGGAGGCGATCGAGGCGCTCGACGCGGCCTCGCGCGACGCGCTCGGGCTGTGCGGCTTTGTCCGCTTCGACGAAGCCGACTACGCCCCCCTCGCCGCCCGGCTGGCCGAAGCCGAGACGCGGGTCGCGCTGCCCGACTGACGCACATCAACGGCCCCTGGCTGCCGGTCCGTCAGCCCCCGCGGGCGGTCAGGCTTTGTTGAGCGCGAAGGCGGCGACCGCGCGAGCGAGAAGCGTCGCGCCGCGCGCTATGTCTGCCCATTCCGTCCACTCCCCGGGCGCATGGCTGATGCCGCCGACCGAGGGCACGAAGACCAGCCCCGCCGGGCAGTGGCGCGCGAAGGTCTGGGCGTCGTGGCCGGCGCCCGACGCCATGCGGCGGACGCGCATCCCGCCCGCGCGGGCAAGGCTTTCGAGCCGGTCCGCAACGCCGCCGTCGAGCTGCGTCGGCGGCAGCCAGCTCCGCTCCTCGACCTCGAGCGTCAGGCCGTGCGCGGCGGCAGCCGTCTCCAGCGCCTCGCGGCACGCCTCGGCGAGCGCGCGCATCACCGCCTCGTCGGGATCGCGGCCGATGATCGAGAACTCCGCCGCGCCCGCGATGCTGTGCGGGAAGTTCGGCTCGAGCGCGGCCTTCCCGACGGTCAGCCGCGTCTCCGCCCCGCCGGCCCGCGCGACGGTGCCGTCGATCGCGGCGCCGAAATCGGCGAGCCCGCGGAAGGCGTCGCGGCGCAGCTCCATCGGCGTCGTGCCCGAATGGTTCGCCTCCCCCTCCAGCCGCACCGACCAGTTGAAGACGCCCGAGACGGCGTCGGCGATGCCGACATGGTCGCCTGCCCGCTCCAGCACCGGCCCCTGCTCGACATGGATCTCGAGGAACACCGCCACCTCGTCCATGTCGCGCGCCACGCGCGCCGTCGGGTCGAGGCCCTGCGCCCGCATCGCGTCCGCCAGCCTGACCCCGCCCTCGTCGACCGCGCGGGCGATCCAGTCCGGGCCGACCTCGCCGCAGATCGCCTGGCTGCCCAGCATGCCGCCGAAGCGGCCCTCCTCGTCGGCGGTGCAGACGACCTCGACCGGGCGAACGGGAGCAATGCCGGCGTCCCGCATCGAGCGCACACCCTCCAGGGCCGCGAGAACACCGAGCGTGCCATCGAAGGGGCCGCCCTGCGGCACCGTGTCGAGATGCGAGCCGGCGAGAACGGCGGCGCCAGAGCCGGCGTTCCAGAGCCCGAAGACGTTGCCGACGGCGTCCATCCGCGCGTCGAGCCCCGCCTCCCGCATCCGCTCGATGAGCCAGCGCCGGCCCGCCATATCGGCTTCGGAGAAGCTGATGCGATTGATGCCGGGGAGACCGTCGATCCGGCCGATTCGGTTGACCGCCTCGATGTCGCCGCGCAACCGGTCGAGGTCGATCGATAAAGTCGCGGCCGCCGTTTCGGCTTTGCTTCCAGTCATCAAGCCTCGCCTCCTGAATTGCGCCTCGAACATTATAATGAATCATTTTTGACGGCGGTAATTTTATCATGAATGATCGGACCAAGTTCAAGGAGCCGTCAAAAACGGCCGACAGGGAGGAATGAGAATGCTGACCCTTTTCCGCCGGCTCGCCGCCGCGGCGGCGCTCGCTGTCCTGGCGCTGCCCGGGGCCGCGCCGGCGCAGACGCCGCCTGGCGTGCTGATCGTTGCGCAGATCGCCGAGCCGAAGTCGCTCGACCCGCACGCCGTCACGGCGGTCAACGACTTCCGCATCCTGATGAACCTCTACGACGGGCTGGTGCGCTACAAGTCCGGCACGCTCGAGGTCGAGCCGGCGCTGGCGGAGAGCTGGGACATCAGCGAGGACGGGAAGACTTACACCTTCACGCTCCGCGAGGACGTGAGCTTCCACGACGGCTCGCCCCTCGATGCCGAGGCGGTGAAGTTCAACTTCGACCGAATGCT
>DATKCY010000288.1:0-4057 GCA_035512995.1 Thermohalobaculum sp. | reverse complement strand
GTTGGCCCCGGCTCGGAGACCGGGGCAGCGCGGTCTGCGCCGACAGGTTCTGATCGAAAAACGGTCTCACCGGCTGACGCGGAAGGCCCGCCGCCGGGTTGTTTCGCGCGCGAACCTCTGGCTTCCTCTTCGGGCGAAGGGGGCGACGGGCCATGATCACTCTCGACAGGCTGCGCGAGCTCTACGAGGGCGGCAGCGACGAGGCGGAGCGGTTCCGCTATGGCCTCGTGATCTTCGACCTCACGACGATCTCCTTCGTGATCGTCTCGTCGTTCCTCGAGTGGCGCTCGGTCTTCCTGGTGCTCGACATCGTGTTCGGCGTGGTGATCATCGCCGACCTGAGCGCGCGGTTCGCGATCGCGCGGCGGCGGCTCAGGTTCCTCGTGAGCCCGGTGACGCTCGCCGACATCGCCGCGACCGCCGCGTTCCTGGCGCCGATGCTGGGCGACGAGTACGGGTTCCTGCGGGTGCTCCGGATGCTGAGGCTGCTCCACACCTACCAGCTCGTCGCCCGGCTGCGGGCCGACTTTCGCATCTTCCGCGAGAACGAGCAGCTGATCGGCGCGGCGGTGAACCTCGCCGTCTTCATCTTCGTGATGACGGGGCTCGTCTACGCGACCCAGCACGACAAGAACCCGGACATCGGCAACTATGTCGATTCGCTCTATTTCACGGTCACGGCGCTGACCACGACCGGGTTCGGCGACATCACGCTGCCCGGCACGACGGGGCGGATGATCGCGGTCGCGATCATGCTGTTCGGCGTCACGCTGTTCCTGCGCCTCGCGCAGGTGCTGTTCCGCCCGGCCAAGGTGCGCCAGCCGTGCCCGAACTGCGGGCTGCTGCTGCACGATCCCGACGCCGTGCACTGCAAGCACTGCGGCGAGCCGATCCGGATCGAGACCAAGGGCGAGGTCTGACCGCCCGTGACGGCTTGGCGCGGGGAAGGGCGTGCCTTACCTCTCGCCGGACGCCAGCCGCCCCCGGAGGTCCGATGCCCCTGCCGACGCCCGTCCGCCTCTACGACCAGCCGATGGCGCCGAACCCGCGGCGCGTGAACCTCTTCATCGCCGAGAAGGGGCTCGAGATCGCGCGCGAGGAGGTGAACCTGATCAAGCTCGAGCACAGGGCGGAGGCCTATGCCGGCCGCGCCGGCGCGAGCCAGCTGCCGGCGCTCGAGCTGTCCGACGGGACGGTGCTGGCCGAGACGCAGCCGATCTGCCGCTATCTCGAGGCGCTGCACCCTGAGCCCAACATGATGGGGGACGGACCACTCGAGACGGCGCGGATCGAGATGTGGCAGCGGCTGGTCGAGTTCGGGCTGTTCGCGGCCGTCGGCTCGGCCTTCCGGCACACCAACCGGCACATGGCGGTGCTCGAGGACCAGTGCGCCGACTGGGGGGCGGTGAATTTGGGGCGGATCGATCTGCGTCTCGCCGAGCTCGACCGCCGGCTCGAGGGGCGGGAGTGGATCGTGGCAGGGCGCCTGACGGTTGCCGACATCACGGCGCTGGTCGCGGTCGACTATCTGCGCGTCCTCAGGCGCTCGGTGCCCGAGGAGTTCGGGAACGTCCGCGCCTGGCACGCGCGCTGGCGCGAGCGGCCGTCCTCGCGCACGGGGCTCAGGGAGAAGTCGTCGTGAGCAACCCGCTGCTCGAGACCTGGACCGGGACCCCGTTCGGCCTGCCGCCGTTCGCCCGGATCGAGGACCGGCACTTCCTGCCGGCGTTCGAGCGCGCGATCGAGGAGCACGAGGCGGAGGTCCACCTGGTCGCGGTCTCGACCGACTGGCCGGACTTCGACAACACGATCGGCGCGCTCGAGCGTGCCGGGCGGAAGCTCGGCCAGGTCTCGGCCGTCTTCTTCCACCTCGTCGCGGTCGACACGCACCCCGAGCGCCAGTCGATCGAGCGCAAGATCGCGCCGCGGCTGGCGCAGCACCGGAACGCGGTCCTGACCAACCAGCGGCTGTTCGGGCGGATCGAGTCGCTGATGGACGAGGGTGACGCGCTGGGGCTCGACGACGAGCAGGCGCGGGTGCTCGAGCGCTACCACCGGATGTTCGTCCGCGCGGGCGCGCGGCTCAAGGGCCAGGCGCGCGAGCGGATGGGCGAGATCATGGAGCGGCTGGCCGAGCTCGGGACGCGCTTCGGGCAGAACGTGCAGGAGGACGAGTCGGCCTGGGTCATGTGGCTCGACGAGGAGGGGCTGGAAGGTCTGCCGGACTTCGTGGTCGAGGCGGCGGCGGCGGAGGCGACGCGGCGGCGCGCGGAGGGGCGGCATGCGATCACGCTCTCGCGCTCCTCGGTCGTGCCGTTCCTGACCTTCTCGCCCCGGCGCGACCTGCGCGAGGCGGCGTTGCGGGCCTGGACCGACCGCGGCGAGGCCGACAACTGGCCGCTGATCGAGGAGACGGTGCGGCTCCGTGCCGAGCGGGCGGAGCTGCTCGGCTTCGCCGACTTCGCCTCCTACAAGCTGGAGCCGGAGATGGCGAAGACGCCGGAGGCGGTGGCCGAGCTTCTGGAGCGGGTCTGGGAGCCCGCGGTCAAGAAGGCGCGGGCCGAGGAGAAGGCGCTGGCGAAGCTCGCCGCCAAGGACGGGCAGAACACGGCGCTGGAGCCCTGGGACTGGCGCTACTATGCCGAGAAGGCGCGCCGGCAGGAGCACGAGATCGACGACGCCGAGGTCAAGCCGTACCTGCGGCTCGAAGGCATGATCGCGGCCGCGTTCGACGTCGCCGGGCGCCTCTTCGGCCTCACGTTCCGGCCGCTTGAGGGCGTGCCGCTGCCGCACCCCCAGGCGCGGGCCTGGGAGGTGACGGGGGCTGACGGCGCGCATCTCGGCGTCTTCATCGGCGACTATTTCGCGCGGCCGTCGAAGCGCTCGGGCGCCTGGGCCTCGGGCCTCCGCCGGCAGCAGAAGCTGCGCGAGCCGCACCGGCCGATCGTCTGCAACACCTGCAATTTCGCCGAGAGCGAGCCGGCGCTGCTGACCTGGGACGACGCGCGCACGCTGTTCCACGAGTTCGGGCACGCGCTGCACGCGCTGCTCTCCGACGTGACCTACCCGCTGATCTCGGGCTCGAGCGTCGCGCGCGACTTCGTCGAGTTGCCGAGCCAGCTCTACGAGCACTGGCTGGAGCAGCCGGAGGTGATCCGCGCCCATGCCCGGCACCACCGGACCGGCGAGCCGATGCCGGACGAGCTGATCGCGCGGCTCAAGGCCGCCGACAAGGCCGGGCAGGGCTTCGCGACGGTCGAGTATCTCGCCTCGGCGCTGGTCGACCTCGCGATGCACCGGCTGGCGCGGGACGCGGAGTTCGACGGGCCCGCCTTCGAGCGGGAGGTGCTCGACTACTACGGCAAGCCCGCGGCGATCCCGATGCGCCACCGCTCGCCGCACTTCCTGCACGTCTTCACCGGCGACGGCTACTCGGCCGGCTACTACAGTTATCTCTGGTCCGAGGTCATGGACGCCGACGCGTTCCGGGCGTTCGAGGAGGCGGGCGACGCGTTCGACCGCGAGACGGCGGACAAGCTGAGGCGCCACATCCTGGCCGCCGGCGGCAGCCGCGACGAGGCCGAGGCCTACGTCGCCTTCCGCGGCCGGATGCCGGGCGTCGAGGCGCTGCTGGAAGGCCGGGGCCTCGACGATGCGGCGTGAGGCTTGCCAGGCGGAGTTCGCGGGCCTTGCCCGCGAACGGGATCCCGTGCCCTTCGCGGCGCGGGGGCCGCGGCGGGCGGTGGGCCGCCGGGGCGGCCGGTGAGCGCCGGCGGCGGGCTGATGGAGCGCCTTCGCGAGAGGGCGCGGGCGCGGCAGGGGCGCGTCGTGCTGCCCGAGGGCGAGGACGAGCGGGTGCGCGAGGCCGCGGCGCGGCTGGCGGCCGAGGGGCTGGCCCGGCCGCTCCTGATCGGTGGCGAGGCGCCGGGCGCGGAGACGCTCGTCGCCGACGACCACCCCGAGCGGGAGAAGCTCGCCGCGGCGATCGCGGCCCGGCGCGAGCGGATGAGCGTGAAAATGGCGGAGCGGAGCCTCGTCCGCCCGCTCTGGTTCGGCG
>DATKCY010000287.1:0-2719 GCA_035512995.1 Thermohalobaculum sp. | reverse complement strand
TCGGGGTCATCAGGATCAGCGGCTTGCGGAAGCTGCGGTGCAGCTGCCGGCGCAGGATGTGGAAGTAGTTCGCCGGGGTCGTGCAGTTGGCGACGATCCAGTTGTCCTCGGCCGAGAGCTGCAGGAAGCGCTCGAGCCGCGCGGACGAGTGCTCGGGCCCCTGCCCCTCGTAGCCGTGCGGCAGGAGCAGCACGAGGCCCGACATGCGCAGCCACTTGCGCTCGCCGGACGCGACGAACTGGTCGATCATGATCTGCGCGCCGTTGACGAAGTCGCCGAACTGCGCCTCCCAGAGCACCAGCGCGTTCGGCTCGGCCAGGCTGAAGCCGTACTCGAAGCCGAGCACCGCGTATTCCGAGAGCATCGAGTCGATGACCTCGTAGTCTCTCTGCTTCTCCCGGATGTGGTTCAGCGGCACGTACCGCTCCTCGGTCTCCTGGTCGATGATCGCCGAGTGCCGCTGGCTGAAGGTGCCCCGCGTCGAGTCCTGGCCGGCGAGGCGGACCTTGTAGCCCTCGCACATCAGCGAGCCGAAGGCGAGCGCCTCCGCCGTCGCCCAGTCGATGCCGGCGCCCGTCTCGATCATCTCGCGCCGGTTGTCGAGCAGGCGGCGGACCGTCTTGTGCGCGTTGAAGTCGTCGGGCAGGCGCGAGAGCGCGCCGCCGACCTCCTCGAGCAGCTCCATCGGCACGGCGGTCTGGCCGCGCTGGTAGTCGCCCTCGGCCCGCTCCATGCCGGTCCAGCGCCCGTCCAGCCAGTCGGCCTTGTTCGGCCGGTAGTCCTTGGCGGAGTCGAACTCGGCGGCGAGGAACTCCTGGAACTCGCCTCTCAGCCGGTCGACCGCGCCCTCCTCGACCAGGCCGTCGTCGGCGAGCCGCTTCGAGTAGATCTCGAGCGTCGAGGGATGCTTCTTGATCGCCTTGTACATCAGCGGCTGGGTGAACATCGGCTCGTCGCCCTCGTTGTGGCCGAAGCGCCGATAGCAGAAGATGTCGATGACCACGTCCTTCAGGAACATCTGGCGGTACTCGGTCGCGACCTTGGACGCGTGCACCACCGCCTCGGGGTCGTCGCCGTTCACGTGGAAGATCGGCGCGTCGACCATCTTCGCGACGTCGGTCGGATAGGGCGACGAGCGCGCGTGGTGCGGCGCCGTCGTGAAGCCGATCTGGTTGTTGACGACGATGTGGATCGTGCCGCCGGTGCGGTGGCCCTTGAGCCCCGACATGCCGAAGCACTCCGCCACCACCCCCTGGCCCGCGAAGGCGGCGTCGCCGTGCAAGAGGATCGGGATCACGGTGGTGCGGTCGTTGCCGTAGACCTCCTGCTTGGCGCGCACCTTGCCGAGGACGACCGGGTTCACCGCCTCGAGGTGCGAGGGGTTGGCGGTCAGGCTCAGATGCACGGTGTTGCCGTCGAACTCGCGGTCGGACGAGGCGCCGAGGTGGTACTTCACGTCGCCCGAGCCCTCGACCTCCTCCGGCTTGAAGCTGCCGCCCTGGAACTCGTGGAAGATCGCGCGGTAGGGCTTGCCCATGACGGCGGCCAGCACGTTCAGCCGGCCGCGGTGCGGCATGCCGATCACCATCTCGCGCGCGCCGAGCGCGCCGCCGCGCTTGATGATCTGCTCCATCGCCGGCACCAGGCTCTCGCCGCCGTCGATGCCGAAGCGCTTCGTGCCCATGTACTTGACGTGCAGGAACTTCTCGAAGCCCTCGGTCTCGACCAGCTTGTTCAGGATCGCGCGCCGGCCGCGCCTGGTGAACTGGATCTCCTTGCCGAGCCCCTCGATCCGCTGCTGCAGCCAGCTCTTCTCGCGCGGGTCGATCAGGTGCATGAACTGCAGCGCGAAGGTGCTCGCGTAGGTGCGCTTCAGGAGCTCCTGGATCTGGCGCATCGACGCGGTCTCGAGCCCGAGCACGTTGTCGATGTAGATCCCGCGGTCGAGGTCCTCCTCGGTGAAGCCGAAGAAGCGGGGGTCGAACTCCGGGTGGTGCCGCTCGGGCCCGAGGTCGAGCGGGTCGAGGTCGGCGGCGAGGTGCCCGCGCGAGCGGAACGAGCGGATGTACATGATCGCGCGGATCGAATCGAGCACGGCCGAGCGCAGCTCCGCCTCCGTGTAGCCGCCGCCGCGGGCCTCGATCTTGCTCCGCAGGTCGGCCGGGTCGGGCACCTGGTCCCACTGCCCGTCGAGCGCCGCGACCAGCTCGCCGTTGACCGCGGGCGGCCAGTCGCGCCGCGCCCAGGGCGCGCCCTCGGCCTCGGCCTGCACGGCCTCGGGGTCGTCGCCGAGGCCGTCGAAGAAGCGCGCCCAGGTCTCGTCGACGCTCGCCGGGTTCTCGGACCAGCGCGCGTGGAGCTGTTCGATGAAGTGGGCGTTCTGGCCCTGGAGGAAGGAGGAGCGTCGGAAGCGTTCGTTCGGGCTTTGCTCGTTCATCACCTCGCGGAGGGGCTTGCGGCCCTCCGGTTCCCTTGGCTGCCCGCGCGGCCGATCCCCGCGGGCTCTCGACGGTGGCGGCGGACCGGCAGGCGGTCCGGCACTCGCATACTTAGCCGTCGGCGCGCCAATGCAAGCATCTAGGCGATCCAAGAGCAACCCTTGGCGCCCTCGGCGCCGAAGGGCGGGCGTCACCGTTCCGGCCGGGCGGCCAGACCCCTCCCCTCTCCCGCGGGGAGTAGGGGGGCGCCGGGCCGCGCCGCCGGCCTTCCCCCCTCCGCT
>DATKCY010000286.1:0-4659 GCA_035512995.1 Thermohalobaculum sp. | reverse complement strand
CGCTGTCGTTCCTCGCGCTGGCGCTGGCGCCGGGGGAGGGACTGGCGCGGGCCTGGCGCGCGCGCGCGGCGGCCGCCCTGCCCGCCGCGGACCGGGCGCGGGAGGTCGCCGGCTGGCTCTCCTTCGCGGGCTTCGCGGCGCTTCTCGCGCTCGGCTTCCTCGGGCCGCACGATCCGCTCCTGAACCTGCTGCCGCTGACGGTCTGGACCGCGCTCTGGGTCGGGCTGACGGCGCTGACGGCGCTCGTCGGCGACGTCTGGCGCTGGCTGAACCCGTGGGTGGCGCCGTGGCGGCTCGCCCGGCGGCTCGGACTGGCGGCAGACGCGCCGCCACGATGGATCGCGTGGCTCGGGCTCTGGCCGGCGGTCGCGGGACTGCTCGCCTTCGGCTGGTTCGAGCTCGTGCACGTGACCCCGGCCGACCCCGGCCTGCTCGCGCGCGTGACGCTCGGCTACTGGCTGCTGACCTTCGCGCTGATGCTGGTGGCGGGGGAGGCGTGGCTCGGCCAGGGCGAGTTCCTGTCGGTCTTCTTCCGCTTCGTCGGTCGCCTGGCTCCCGTCGCCATCGAGGGTGGACGCGTGCGGCTGGCGCTGCCCGGCGCGCGCCTGCTGGCGGCGCCGCCGCTGCCCCTCTCGGGCGTCGCCTTCGTCTCGGCCGCGCTCGCCACCGTCACCTTCGACGGGCTGTCGCGCACCTTCCTCTGGCTCGACCTCGTCGGCACCAACCCGCTCGAGTTCCCGGGCCGCTCGGCCGTCACCGGCGTCAACACCGCCGGCTACGCCGCCGCCTGCGTCGCCATGACCGCGGCCTTCGCCGGCGCCGTCCGGCTCGGCCGCCGGCTGGCGCCCGCGCCCGTGCCGGCGCGGGTCGAGCTCGGGCGGCTCGCGCTGACGCTGCTGCCGATCGCGCTCGCCTACCACCTGTCGCACTACCTGACCGTGCTCCTGGTCAACGGCCAGTACTGGTGGGCCGCGCTCGGCGATCCGCTGGGGCGGGGCTGGGGTCTCACCGGCTTCGACAGCCATGACGTCACGACCTCGTTCCTCTACGAGCGCGGGGCCGTGCGGACGATCTGGACAGTGCAGGCCGGCGCGGTGATCGCGGGCCACCTTCTCGCGGTCCTGCTCGCCCACCTGACGGCGCTGTCGCTCCACGGGGGCGACCGCCGGGCCGCCGCACGCGGCCAGCTCCCGCTCGCCGGGCTGATGGTGCTCTACACCCTCCTCGGCCTCTGGCTGCTCGCAACCCCGACCGGCGCCTGACCCCCCGGCTTCCGCTCGCTTCCGCGCCCGCGAGCGCGCGGGCGGAACACTCGGGCTGGACAAGCCCGGCCCGCCGTGGCCACCATCCGCCGGGGCGGCGATCCGAGACCGCGATCAGGAGGGACCAGCCATGACCGACAAGACGCGCAAGACCGGCCAGACCCGGCGCGGCGTCCTCAAGGGCCTCGCCGCCGGCGGCGCGACGCTCGGCGCGGCCCAGGCGCTGCCGGGCTGGGTGCCCTACATCCAGGCGCAGACGGCGGAGCCGATCCGCATCGGCTTCCAGGTCCACCGCACCGGCATCGGCGCCACCTACGGGCGCTGGTACGACCGCGTGACGACGGCGGCGACCAGGATCATCAACGAGGGCGGCGGCATCAACGGCCGGCCGGTCGAGATCGTCGCCGAGGACGACGCCACCGACCCGAAGCGCGGGGCGGAGGTGGTCGAGAAGCTCGCGACCCAGCACAACTGCGACGTCGCCTACGGCACGCTCTTCAGCCATGTTGTCATCGGCTCGGCCCCGCGCGCGGCCGAGCTCGAGCTTCCCTATTTCGTGGTCTCCGAGGGCACGCATGTCGCGAGCGGCGCGCTCAACCGCTGGACGCTCCAGCCCGGCATCACCGACGTCAAGGCGCAGGTGCTGTCGATGGCGCCGTTCATCACCGGCGAGCTCGGGAAGAAGGTGACGATGATCTACCCGGACTACGCCTTCGGCTACAACCACCGCGACAACCTGCCCGACGCGATCGCGGCCCAGGGCGGCGAGGTGATCGAGCAGATCGCCATCCCGCCGACCGAGACGTCGTTCTTCAAGTACTTCCCGCGCATCCCGTCGGACACCGAGGTGATCTACCACGTGATGGTCGGGCCCGCGGTGCTGACCTTCGTCAAGGAGATGGGCGACTTCTACGGCTCGGGCGACCGGCCGCAGGTGTTCGGCTTCATCGACAGCCTCGAGGGCGTCTCGATCGACGCCCCGGGCCTCGATTTCCTCGAGGGCACCTATTTCTGGGAGGGCATGCCCCGCTACCAGCAGCCGGACGCGGCGGAGTGGGAGACGTTCTACCGCGACGCCGTCGGCGTCGACGGGACCGGGGCGGCGACGGGCGACGCCGACGACGTCTCGACCTTCGGGCACATGTTCGGCTGCTGGGAGACGCTCCACGTCATCAAGCGGGGCATGGAGGCCGCGAACTATCAGGGGCCGCAGGACCGCAAGGCGCTCGTCGAGGCGGTCGAGGCGATCGGGGAGATGGCCGAGGGGCGCGAGCATCCGCAGGGGCCCAAGCGCTTCAACGGAAAGACGCACCAGGTGTTCGGGCCGCAGTTCATCAGCCGCGTCGAGGAGGGCCGGCTCACGGTCGTCCGCGAGACCGACATCGAGGCCGGGATGTACGAGGACATGGTCGACTACACGACCCGCGCGTTCTGACCGGCGGCGGCGGTTTCCGCCGGCGGTCGGTGGGCTGAATGGTGCTGGACTGGCTGCCGTTCGAGCTGCCGCACCCGGCCCTGCTGGCCGCCGGGGTGCTGGAGGGCTCGGTGCTGGCCGCCGTGCTGGCGCTGACGGCGGTCGGCCTCAGCCTCGTCTTCGGCATCATGCGCGTCGTCAACGTCGCCCATGGCGAGCTCTACATGCTGGGGGCGATGATCGGCTGGTTCGTCAGCGACGCCGTCGGCGGGCACCCGGCGCTCGGGTTCCTGGCCGCGCTGATCCTGGCGCCTGCGGCCGTCGCGGCCATCGCGGCGGCGGCCGACTGGCTGGTGGTCAAGCGGGTCGGCTACCAGCCCGAGGCGACGATCGTGGCGACGATCGGGCTGCTCTACATCTTCCAGCAGGGGGCGCTGAGCGTCTTCGGCCCGGTCGCGCGTCCCGTCGAGGCGCCGTTCGACCTCCGCGTGCAGCTGCCGTGGTTCGGCTACGACGTCTACAAGCTGGCCGTCATCCCGGCCTCGGCCGCGGTGCTGGTCGTCGTCTGGCTGGTGCTGACGCGCTCGCGCTGGGGCCTCGTCATGCGCGCGACACAGGCCGACCGCGAGACGGCGCAGGCCTTCGCGATCCCGGTCGAGCGGGTCTATGCCGGGGTCTTCGCGCTCGGTGCCGGGCTCGCGGCGCTCGGCGCCGTGCTGATCGCGCCGATCAGCCAGGCGCACTACCTGATGGGGGGCGAGCCGCTCCTGCTCTCCTTCATCGTCGTGATCCTGGGCGGGCTCGACTCGCTCCGCGGCACGGTGGTGGCGGCGGTGCTGATCGGGCTCTCGGACGGCGTGATCTCGACGCTGTACGAGCCGACGCTGGCGAAGATCATCGCGACGCTGCTCGTCGCGCTGGTGCTGGTCTTCCGCCCGCAGGGCCTCTTCGGCACGCGCGCCGCATGAGGGCGCCGGCGACCCGGCGGTTCGATGCCCCCGGCCTGTGGCAGACGCTCGCGATGAAGCCCCCTCGGGGCTTCTCCCCAGCACATGCGCCGGCCCGGCCGCCATGCCGGCGCCGCTCGGAAAGCGCTCCGTCCGCCCCGGGACCGCGCGCCCCTCGGGCGCGCCTGCTCGCCGAGCGCCGGAGGCGCGAGCGAGCGCAAGGGGGGCATCGCGGGGCAGCGCCCCGCGATTCCGTCTGCCTGGCGGCCCGGGCATGAGCCGGGCGCTGGCGCTGCATCTGGGGCTGCTCGCGCTGCTGCTGGCGCTGCCGCTTGTGCTCGCGCCCTATCATCAGGGCAACCTCGCGCGGGTCATGGTGCTCGCCTGCTTCGCCACCGGCTACAACATCCTCTTCGGCTACACCGGGCTGCTGTCGCTCGGCCACGCGCTCTTCCTTGCGGCCGGGGTCTACGGCGCCGGGCTGACGGCCGAGCACCTGGGCTGGAGCGCGCTGCCGGCGCTCCTGGCCGGGATCGCCGCGGGCGGCGCGGTGGCGCTCGGCACCGGGCTGCTCGCGCTCCGCACCACGGGGGTCGCCTTCCTGATCGTGACGCTGATGTTCGCGCAGGCGGGGTATCTGACGGCGCTCTACTGGCAGGAATGGACGCTTGGCGAGGAGGGGTTCGTGATCGACCGGGCGCTCCGCGCGGTCGGACCCTTCGACCTCAGCGATCCCGACACCCGCTACCTCGCGGCCTGGGCGCTCTACGCGCTCGGCCTCGCCGGCGCCTATCGGCTCGCGACATCGGCCCCGGGCCGCGTGCTGGTGGCGATCCGCGAGAACGAGGAGCGGACGCGGATGCTGGGCTACGATACCTTCCGCTACAAGCTGCTGGCGGTCGTGCTGTCGGGCCTCTACGCGGGCGCCGCGGGTGCGGCCTACGCGCTCCTCTTCGGCTATGTCGGCGCGACCTTCGCGACGATCCAGTACTCGATCCTGCCGCTCCTCTGGGTGCTGGTCGGCGGCGCGGGCACG
>DATKCY010000285.1:0-4578 GCA_035512995.1 Thermohalobaculum sp. | reverse complement strand
TCGATGCGCATCGAGGTCGAGGCCTGGGTGACCCGCCAGCCCTCGGGCGACAAGATCCGGGTGACCGAGGCGACCTTCACCTATGTCGCGATCAACGACGAGGGGCGGCCGCGGTCTCTCAAATCCGAGCCAGCATAATCTCAACTGTCGCCGCAAATTGAGGATCAGGCCGCTCGACGCGATAAATCCGCGGGGGCCCGGACCGCTTTGAGATGGTGCAACCGTCGCAAAGAAGCTCCACGTCTGCAATCTGAGCCCACGTGATTCTTTCGTTTTTCTGAGGGCTTTCGAAAGAAAGAGCCTTATCAGTCACGACAAGTCGCCCATGTGCGGTTTCTTGGACGCTCTTTTCGCCGCTGATAGACCCGCCACCGATCCTATAGCGAACGCCCTTTGCAATTGGTATCGACAGAGAAGCACCTCGGGTACGGTAGGTTCCAGTGCCTTTCCACTCAAGTCTTGTGACACCGACCTGTACAGCCAGAAGATTCTCCTTCGCCACGGGTCTATATTCAAAACGGCGATGATCCAAAACAGGAAGCGATGCTTCGTCAGCAGACTTCAGCAAATCGTTCTTTGCAGCCTCCACATCCTCAAAATAAGCGATTGCTGCCTGTTTCTCTTTTTTTTCTTCGCGCTTTCCGCGACAAACACCCAAATCAGAACAACGATAAAAATCAAACCTATCGCTATCGCAATTTCCATGCTCGCGCACCACGACGGCTTTCCGCACCAAAGTGGATGAATCGTGGTTGCTGCTCCGATACGGAGTCAAGCAGAACCCCGCGGGCGGACCCGCGGGGCTCTGTCTCGTCCTGCGCTGAGCGTCGGCTCAGATGTAGCGGAGGTTGCCCGCCGAGGTGCGGCCGTCGCGGCCGGACTCGAGGTCGAACGACACCTTCTGGCCGTCGCGCGGGCTCTCGAGGCCGGCGCGCTCGACGGCGGAGATGTGCAGGAAGATGTCCTTGCCGCCCTGCTCCGGCTCGATGAAGCCGTAGCCCTTGGTGGCGTTGAACCATTTCACGGTGCCAGTGGCCATGTCCGTGTCTCCTAATCAGTCTACCGCGCACGGGATTGTCGCGGCGTGGCTTCTTCGGTCACTTTCTTGAACGGACCGGCAGCCTTAGGAAACAGGCAGGCAGTTCGGCAGAGAGATCGCGATAGCGGTTCCGATATCCGCGAATCGCGCCAGAATTGCAAGAAATTCACGCTCTGGACCGCCGCGGGCGCCTGCGCTACACAACATCTATGATCGACACGCCGTCCGACGACGAGATGCAGGTTGTGCCCGAGCCGCTCGCCCGAGCCCTCGGCCAGCGCTACCTGACCTATGCGCTGTCCACCATCATGCACCGGGCGCTGCCGGACGCGCGCGACGGGCTGAAGCCCGTGCACCGGCGGCTGCTCTGGGCGATGCGCCAGCTCCGCCTCGACCCCGGCTCGGGCTACAAGAAGTCGGCCCGCGTCGTCGGCGACGTGATCGGCAAGTTCCACCCGCACGGCGACCAGGCGGTCTACGACGCGCTCGTGCGCGCGGCGCAGGACTTCTCGCTCCGCTACCCGCTGATCGACGGGCAGGGCAACTTCGGCAATGTCGACGGCGACGGCGCCGCGGCCATGCGCTACACCGAGAGCCGGCTGACGGCCGTCTCGACCGCCCTGCTCGACGGCATCGACGAGGACGCGGTCGACTTCCGCGCGACCTATGACGGCGAGGAGCGCGAGCCGATCGTCCTGCCCGCGGCCTTCCCGAACCTGCTCGCCAACGGCGCGAGCGGCATCGCGGTCGGCATGGCGACCTCGGTCCCGCCGCACAATGCGGGCGAGCTGGCCGAGGCGCTCCTCCACCTGATCCGCCACCCGAACGCGCGGGTCGAGACGCTGGTCGAGATGGTGCCGGGTCCCGACTTCCCGACCGGGGGCGTGCTGGTCGAGCCCCGCGCCGCGATCACCGAGGCCTACCGCACCGGCCGCGGCTCGTTCCGCCTGCGCGCGACCTGGGAGAAGGAGGCGCTCGACCGCGGCACCTGGCAGATCGTCGTCACCGAGATCCCCTACCAGGTGCAGAAGTCGAAGCTGGTCGAGCGCATCGCCGAGCTGATCACGAGCCGCAAGGTCCCGATCCTCGGCGACGTCCGCGACGAGTCGGCCGAGGATATCCGCCTGGTCCTCGAGCCGAAGAGCCGCACGGTCGACGCGGACGTCCTGATGGAGACGCTGTTCCGGCAGACCGACCTCGAGACCCGCGTGCCGCTCAACATGAACGTGCTGATCGACGGGCGCACGCCGAAGGTGTGCTCGATGGCCGAGGTGCTGCGCGCCTTCCTCGACCACAGGCAGGACGTGCTGGTCCGCCGCGCGCGCTGGCGGCTCGGGCGCATCGCGCATCGGCTCGAGATCCTCGGCGGCTACATCGTCGCCTTCCTGAACCTCGACCGGATCATCGAGATCATCCGCACCGAGGATGAGCCCAAGGCCGTCATGATGGCCGAGTTCGAGCTCAGCGACGTGCAGGCCGAGGCGATCCTGAACATGCGGCTGCGCAACCTCCGCCGGCTCGAGGAGATGGAGCTGAAGCGCGAGCGCGAGGCGCTGGTGGGCGAGCGCGACGAGCTGGAGGCGATGCTCGCCGACGACGGCGTCCAGTGGGACTGGATCGCGGGCCAGATCAAGCGCATGCGCGAGCAGTTCGGCGCGCCGTCCGCGCTCCGGAACCTCCGTTCTCCGCAGGACATCGCCGACGCGCGGCGCGGCAACGACTATCCCCTCGGCGCGCGGCGCACGGGGCTCGCCAGCGCTCCGCAGGTCGAGGAGGTGCCGCTCGAGGCGATGGTCGAGAAGGAGCCGGTCACCGTCGTCTGCTCGCGCGCCGGCTGGATCCGGGCGATGAAGGGCCACATCGCGCTCGACAGCGAGCTGAAGTTCAAGGACGGCGACGAGGGGCGCTTCGTCTTCCACGCGCAGACCACCGACCGCATCCTCGCCTTCGGCTCGAACGGGCGCTTCTACACGCTGGCCGCCGGCCGCCTTCCCGGCGGGCGCGGCATGGGCGAGCCGATCCGCCTGATGTGCGACCTGGGCCAGGAGGAGGACCTGGTCGACCTCTTCGTCCACCGCCCGGGCCGCCGGCTGCTGGTCGCCTCCTCGGCCGGCGACGGCTTCGTCGTGGCAGAGGACGAGATGCTGGCGCAGACCCGTGCCGGCAAGCAGGTGCTGAACGTGAAGGCCGCGCGCGCGGCCGTCTGTCGCGAGGCCGCGGGCGACCACGTCGCGGTCGTGGGCGAGAACCGCAAGCTCCTGGTCTTTCCGCTGTCCGAGTTGCCGGAGATGACCCGCGGCAAGGGCGTCCGGCTGCAGAGCTACAAGGACGGCGGGCTCGCCGACGCGGTCGTCTTCCGGCTTGCCGACGGTCTCTCGTGGACCGATTCGGCCGGGCGATCGCACACCCGCACCGACCTCGCCGAATGGCTGAGCGACCGGCGCGCCAAGGCCGGCCGCATGGCCCCGCGCGGCTTCCCGCGGGACAACCGCTTCGGGTGAAGCCCCCACAGGCTGCATTCCGCAACCTGGAGTCGCCCTTGCGAAGGCTGCTCGCGCAGCCGTTGCGGCGCGGGCGCCGCCGCGTCGGCTTTGCTTTCGCGGCAAGGCCTTCGGGCCTAGAGTGGGCGGCAACAGAAAGCTGGAGGAGCGCCAACGGCGCTCGCTGAAACGTCATGATCGCACTGAAAATCGCCGCACGACCGCCGGCCTCGCGCGCGAGGCCCGACGGTGCGTTGCGTTCTGCGCCGCGCGGCCCCCTCGTGCGGGGGCTGCCCGTGCTGCTGGCCTTGCTGTTGGCGGGGTGCTCGGGGCTGTCCGCCTCCGAGCGGTCCGCCGCCTGCGGCACCACCGACTGGTACTCCTACGGCGTCACCGACGGCCGCCTCGGCGTGCCCGAGAGCGAGCGCCAGGACCTGTTCGCGGACTGCAGCGAGCAGGGCCTGCCGATCGACCTCGCCGCCTACCAGTCGGGTCGCGCCGTGGGGCTCGAGGAGTACTGCGACGCCGATACCGGCTACGAGGTCGGGCGGGACGGCCGCCGCTACCGCGACGTCTGCACCGGCCAGGCGGAGCTCGCCTTCCTGCAGGGCTACGAGCAGGGCCGCGCGTCGAGGCCGCGCTACCGGACGGGCCCGAGCCTCGGGCTCGGCCTCGGCGTCGGGTCGGGACACACCCGGGGCGGCATCGGCCTCGGCTTTCCGTTCTACAGCGGCTTCGGCCCCCGGTACGGGTACTATGACGACTACTGCTTCTATAACCGCCCCTACTGCCGGGCCCGCGGCTGGTACTGAGCGCTCCGGCCACGCCCGCCGCCGCCGGTGCGGTCTCGGGGCCTCGGGCGGAGCGCGGTCGGGCGAGCCCGGGACCGACGGCGGGCGGACCCTGCACGAGCAGGCAAGGGCACGCACGACCGCGCGCGGCCCGGCCCGTCCGAGCCGTGGTCGTCCGGCAGACCCTGCCGGGCGCGGCCCGCGGGAGCCTTCGCACCCATGAGGGGCCCGAGGCCGCGATGCCCTCCCCGCGCGGCATCGCCCCGGT
>DATKCY010000284.1:0-3208 GCA_035512995.1 Thermohalobaculum sp. | reverse complement strand
CGGCATTTTGAAACGGCTCCGGCGGCCGCGCAACCCCGGGCCGGGCCGTCACGGCCGGTGGCGGCCGACGCGATCGGCGGCGCGCTCAGCCCGCGCCGCGCGCCTCGCGGGCCTGGCGCAGCATGAAGAGCTCGGTCGCGTTCTCGGCGCTGACATAGCCGACGAAGCGGTCGCGGCGGTCGCGGACGGCGACGGCGCGGGCCGGGCTTTCGGCGAGCTTCGCGATCGCGGCCTCGAGCGCCTCGTGCTCGCCGACCGAGCCGATCCCGCTCTCCATGAAGCGGCGAACGGGCGTGGTCGGGCCGCTGTCGCGCATCGCGGCGATCAGTCCCGCGCGCGTGACCATGCCGAGGAAGCCGCCCTCCCCGGTCAGCACCGGGAACTCCTGCTGGGTCGTGACCAGCAGCAGCCGGCCGGCGTCCTCGGCGGTGCTGTCGGGACCGAGGCTCTCGAAGCGCGAGATCATCGCGTCGCGCACGCGGTAGCCGCTCGCGGCGGCGCGCATCTGCTCCTGCCCGCTCTCCGCCTGGGCCGCGAAGAAGATGAAGACCGCGATCAGGAGCAGGATCGGGTTGCCGAACAGGCCGAGCGCCGCGAAGAGCACCGCGAAGCCCTGGCCGATGCGCGCCGCCAGGCGGGTCGCGCGCGCCCGCTCGAGCCGCATGGCGAGCAGCGCGCGCAGCATCCGCCCGCCGTCGAGCGGGAAGGCCGGGATCAGGTTGAACAGCACGATCACGACGTTGACGGCAGCCAGCCGCCCCGCGAGCGAGAGCTGCGCCGCCTGGAGCTGCGACACCTCCGCGAGCTCGAAGCGGGCCCCGAGCACCAGGATGAGGGCGGCCGCGATCACGACGTTGACGAGCGGCCCGGCGACGGCGACCGCAAGCTCCTGCGCCGGCTTCTCCGGCATGCGCTCGAGGCTTGCGACGCCGCCGATCGGCAGGAGCGTGATGTCGGGCGTGCGGATGCCGTAGCGGCGCGCGACGAGCACGTGGCCGAACTCGTGCAGCACGACGCAGAGGAAGACGAGCAGGATGAAGATCACGCCGTCGGCCGCGGCCGCGACCCCGCCGTCGCGCCAGCCGACCGCCCCCACCCAGAGGAGCAGCAGGAAGAAGGTCAGGTGGACGTGAATCGCCGTCTCGCCGACCTGCCCCAGCCTCAGTGACCAGCGCATCGCGCCTCCCGCCCGAAACTCCGCTCCCAGGCCGGCCCGATGCCGCCGCCGGCCTCCACCCTTAGAGATCGGGCCGCGCCGCCGGCGCGCAAGGCGACGCCCGGTCACGGCTCTCCGGACGCGTTGCGCCGAAGGCCGGTCCATGCCGCCCGGGCGGAGTGAAAGCCCCGCGGAACCTAATCCTTCAGCGGGTCGTGGCCCCAGTTCATGAGGCTGTAGCGCCAGCAGGTCTCGGCGACGTCGCCCTCCGGGCGCTGCGCCGCGTGACGGCGGACGTAGCCGATCACCTTCTTCATGTGCGCGTGGTCGTCGTCGGTCAGCGCGTCCCTGGTCTTGCGCCGGAGCTCGACGATGCGCCGGCCCGACCTGTGGCCGACGGCCTCGTCCTCGCCGTCGCGGGTCCAGCCGACCTCGCGGCTCTCGTCGGTCTCGAGCCAGTCCTCGATCTCGGAGGGGCTCATGTTCACCACCTCGGCGAACTCCCGGCGCACCTCCTTCGGGTCGTCCTCGGCCATCGCTCAGGCGGCGTCGTGCGACCGGGAGACGCGGGCGGCGCCCGCCCCCTCCCCGGCGGCAAGCGGGGGGAGCTTCGGGATCGTCAGGCTGTGCAGCCGCTTCTGCTCGAGCCGGCTGCGGGCGAGCGAGTCGAGGATCACGCCGCAGACGAACAGGAGCAGCGCCATCATGAGGAGCGCCGTCGCCGCGATCCAGGTCGGGAAGCGGAGCACCAGGCCGGTCGCGAAGTACTCCGCCAGCACCGGCGCCATGAAGGCGAGGCTGAGCCCGAGCGTGACTGCGGCGGCGGCGCTGAAGAACTGGAACGGCTTCACCTCCTTCATCAGCAGGCCGAAGATCATCAGGATGCGGAGCCCGTCCCGCCAGGTCGAGAGCTTGCTCGCCGAGCCCTCGGGCCGCTCGCGGTAGCCGACCTCGACCTCGGCGTGCGGCAGGCGGAGCATGGCCGCGTGGACCGACAGCTCCGTCTCGGTCTCGAACCCTGTCGAGAGCGCCGGGAAGCTCTTGACGAAGCGCCGGCTGAAGACGCGGTAGCCCGAGAAGATGTCGCGGAAGCCCGGCCCGAACATCGCCCGGAACAGCCGGTTGAAGAGGCGGTTGCCGAGCGCGTGGCCCGGGCGGCCGGCGGCGTCCGCGAGCCCCGCCCGGCGGCCGACGACCATGTCGAGCCGCCCGGCGCGCAGCCGCTCGACCAGTACCGGCGCGTCGGCCGGGTCGTAGGTCGCGTCGCCGTCGGCCACCACGTAGATGTCGGCGTCGATCTCGGCGAACATGCGTCGCACGACGTGACCCTTGCCGCGCTCGGGCACCGCCACGACCTCGGCGCCCGCCCGCGCCGCCTCGGCCGCCGTGCCGTCGTCGGAGGCGTTGTCGAAGACGAGAACGCGGGCGCCGGGCAGGCTGGCCCGGAAGCCGAGCACGGTGCCGCCGATGGTCCGCGCCTCGTTCAGGCACGGGATCAGCACGGCGACGTCCGCCTCTGGCCGCTCCATGGCGCCTGTCGCTCCCCGCCTCGGCTCCAGGCTCCAGTTGCGCAGGGGAGGCTTAAGGAGTGCTTGAGGCGCGAACGGTTGCCGGCGCCGACTGGCCGGGCGGCGGCGCCCGCCTACCGTCCAGCGCGACAGCCGGAGGAGGGCGCAGGATGAGCGACAAGGGCATGCCGCCGCAGGACCAGGACCGGGACCCCGGGCGCGAGCACGAGATGACGCCCCGGCCGGACTACACGCCCCGCTTCCCCGGGTCGGGGCGGCTCGACGGCAAGGTCGCGCTGATCACCGGGGGCGACAGCGGCATCGGGCGTGCCTGCGCCGTCCTCTTCGCGCGCGAGGGCGCGGAGGTCGCGATCGTCTATCTCGAGGAGGAGACGGACGCCGAGGAGACCGCGCGCGCGGTCGAGGCCGAGGGCGGCCGGCTCCTGAAGCTCGAGGGCGACGTGCGCGACCGCGCGTTCTGCGAGCAGGCGGTCGCGCGCACGGTCGGGGAATACGGCAGGCTCGACGTGCTCGTGAACAACGC
>DATKCY010000283.1:0-11462 GCA_035512995.1 Thermohalobaculum sp. | reverse complement strand
CCGCCGCCTCGCGGAGCCGCGAATGCCGCCCGTCGGCCGCGACGGTGAGCGGCGCGCGGATCTCGACCGGCCCCTCCGGCCCGGTGGCGTGGACGCCGACCACGGTGCCGCCGTCCTCGACCAGCGCCTCCGCCTCGGTCTCCATCAGGATGCGGAAGCGGGGCCAGCGGCGCGCGGCGCCGACGAGGAAGTCGAGGAACTCCCATTGCGGGATCAGCGCGACGTAGGGGGGATGCCGCTTCAGCCGCGCGAACTCGCCGACCGGCCAGTCCCGACCGCCGATCCGGACCGCGACGCGCCGGACCTTCTGGTGCGGGCGCTCGAGGAAGGCGTCGAGCAGGCCGAGTTCCCTGAGCACGGTCCGGCTGGAGGGGTGGATCGTGTCGCCGCGGAAGTCGCGCAGGAAGTCGGCGTGCTTCTCGAGCACCACGGTCCCGATGCCGGCGCGCGCCAGCAGCAGCCCGGTCATCACGCCGGCGGGGCCGCCGCCGGCGACGACGGCGCCGGTCTCGATCCGGTCAGGCGGCACGCTGGTGGCGACCGAGCGCCCCGGCGATCAGCTGGTCGAAGTCCTCCGGGGTCGCGACCGCCTCGACCTCGGCGGCGGTGACGGCGATGCCCCAGCGCCGGGCGATCGCGTCGTAGCGGGGGACGCGGTGGGCGAGCAGCCGGCGGAATCCCCATGCGACGAAGTCGTCCGGGTCGACCTCGCTCTCCGCCACCTGCCGCTCGTCCAGGTAGCGCTGCCAGCTCTCGCGCAGCAGCGGCTCGGGATAGTACATCGGCTTGGGGTCGGCGCGGAAGCGGCGCACCAGCTCCTCCTCCTGCGTCTCGTTGCCCTCGATCTGCACCAGAAGCAGGTGGCGCGACAGCACGCCCAGCACCGGGTCGTCCGGATCGTCGGGGTCGACGACCTCGCAGATCGAGCCGCCGGTGTCGCAGAGGAAATGCGCGTAGCCGTAGATCTCGCGCGCCTTGCCCATGAAGAGGGGCGTGTCCCGCAGCGCCGCGACCTCGGCCGTCCGGTGCTGGCGCTGGCGCTTCGCGTACTCCTCGAACGGGATGCCGCCGCGGTCCGGGTCGCCGGGCTTGCCGAGATAGGTCGAGAGGGGGCTGAGGTTCTCGAACGAGATGTTGGACGCGATGTAGATCGAGTCGGTGCGGAGCAGCTTGCGCAGGAACGGGTTGCGCATCGCCTCGCGCTTGAAGTTGTCGACGATGTGCTCGCCCATGTAGCGGGTGCCGATGCGGTAATCGACCGAGTAGTGGAACCAGTCGGCGCGGGCGCGCAGCATCGCGGCGATCCGGGTCTTGCCGAGCCCCGACATGCCGAACAGCGCCACGGCCTTGTGCGGCGCCTGAAGATAGTCGTCGGGCGAGCTGTAGATCATCGGGGCTCCGCGGACCGCAGGCTGGCCGAGTCCTACCGGCCCGGCGGCGCCGAGGAAAGGGTGCAGCGAAGGGTGTCGAGCAATTTCAATCCCTTCTCGTTTAATCCGGGGATCCGGGAGATGAGGTCGTAGTCTTCCTTGTAGAAATCGCGCAAGCGCTCGATCAGATCGCTCGGCACGGAAAGCGTTTCCGGGCCGAGCTCGGAGGAATTCTTTTTGGGGAGGTCGCCTTCTATTCCATATGCGTCGAAAATGATTTTTGCGTGCACCTCAAGATCTTCGTAGGGTATAAGGTAATCCGCCAGAATATGCCCTGACTCTGAGCGGAATTTGTCTGACTGCAGGAACTTCCGGCCCCAGCCGACGAAGTTCCAATCCATTTTTTCATAGAAGTCCTGAAAGCTCATCCCGGCAGGGATCGGCGCCTGGGTCTTGTTGCCTTTCCGATAGCGGTACCAGGATCCGATCCATTCGATCGGGTCGCGAATGACGCCGAACTTGAAGAACGTGTCTGCGGGATAGTCCGGGTTGTCGAACAGGAAGCGGTATTCGTGACCGAGGATCTTGGCGAGCGGAATATGCTTTCTCTCCGGCGTGCCGGCACGCTGAATTTCACAATACGGGAACAGCCGATGCTCGAAGGACGTCGAGGCAGCCTTGGTGTTGGCCACGAAAACAAAACGCTTCGATACGCTTATCAGCATTTCGAGACTTCCCTCAGGCCGTCGCTCCACGAGCCTTCGAGGGCCACAGCGGTGGCGGAACGACGAACGGCTCGATGGCTGCCCAGAGTGTATTCCATGCTGGATAGCCCGGTTCAGAGGTCGGAGCCGGGCTGGAGCAGCGACCGCTCGCGGAGCCAGGGGTCGATGCGGACCGCCTCGATCAGCACGAGTTGCGCCTCGGCCGGCCGGCCCTGGCGGATGAGGATCAGCGCCTTGCCGGCGAGCGCCCCGAAGTGCCGGGGCTCGCGCCTGAGCGTCTCCGCGACGTCGGCGAGCGACAGGTCGTCCTCGCCGCGCAGGAAGCGCACGGTCGCGCGCTGGTTCCAGCCCTCGGCATAGTCGGGCCAGCCGGCGATGAGCTGGTCGAGCGCCTCGATCGCGGCCTCGAGGTCGCCCCAGCGCCGGCGGTCGAGCGCCCGGTCGAGCAGCGCCTGCGCCTCCGGGTCCGGCGCCGTCAGCCAGAACTCCCAGAGCGCCCCCTCGATCTCGCGCGCCTCGGCCTCGGTCGCCGCCGCCGCGAGGGCCGCGAACAGCGCCTCGCGGTCCGCCGGCGCGGGCGCCTCCGCCTCCGCCGCACCGTCCGGCCCGGCCGCGGGCACGGGGAGCGGCGCCAGGCCCATCCCCGCCGCGGCGAGCAGCAGCGCCGGGCCGAGCCGGGCTCGGGGATGCTCATCCGCGCTCATGGCGTCTCCTCGTGTTGCACCGGCCTCGAGTGTGCGGCCGTCGGCGGAGCGGGTAAAGGCGTCTGATCGCGGCGTCGGGGGTCGCAATCGCGATAGCGCCGCGCGCGCAGCCAGCGGATGCTCGGGCATCGGTCGAGGAGGTGCGGCATGGAGACGACCCTGCTTGTCGGGACCCGCAAGGGCCTGCTGATCCTGCGCGAGGCGGCGGACGAGGGTGCGTGGCGGGTCGAGGGACCGCTCTGCGCCGCCTGGCCGATCAACCACGCGATCGCCGATGCGGAGGGCACGATCTGGGCGGGCGGCGGCAACGCCTGGTTCGGACCGGCCGTCTGGCGCCTGCGGGACGGCGCGTGGACGCATTCGAGTGACGGCCTGAGCTATGGCGAGGGGCGCGATCCGGTCACCTCGGTCTGGTGCCTCGCGAAGGGGCCGGGCGGCCTCTACGCCGGGGTCGAGCCGGCCGGGCTGTTCGTGAGCCGGGACGACGGCGAGAGCTGGAGCGAGGTCCGGGGCCTCAGCGACCACCCCTCGCGCCCCGACTGGCAGCCGGGCGGGGGCGGGCTGATCCTGCACCACGTCCTGCCGCACCCCGACGATCCGGCCCGGATCTGGATCGCGATCTCGACCGCGGGCGTCTTCCACAGCGGCGACGGCGGCGAGAGCTGGGAGCCGAGGAACCGCGGCACGCGGATCGACTATGCTCCCGAGGGGCAGCAATACCCGGAGGTCGGGCAGTGCGTGCACGCGCTGGCGATGGGCGGGGGCAGCCCGGATCGGCTCTACCAGCAGAACCACTTCGGCATGTTCCGCAGCGACGACGGCGGCGAGGCGTGGGAGAGCATCGAGGCCGGGCTGCCCTCGACCTTCGGCTTCCCCGCCGTGGGCCACCCGCGCGACCGCGACACGCTGTTCCTGTTCCCGCTGAACGGGGACCAGGCCGGCCGGTTCGCGCCCGAAGGGCGGGCGGCGGTCTGGCGGACGCGCGACGGGGGCGCGAGCTGGCAGGACCTGCGCGGCGGACTGCCGCAGGAGAACGCGTTCCTGACGGTGCTCCGCCAGGCGATGGCGGTGGACGGGCGCGACCCGGCCGGGGTCTATTTCGGCTCCACCTCCGGCGCGCTGTTCGCGAGCCGCGACGAGGGCGAGAGCTGGCGCGCGATCGCGCGTGACCTGCCCTCGATCGCCTCGGTCGAGGTCGTGCCGGCGTGACCGCGCCGGTCGTGACCGTCCATCTGGCCGGGGCGCTGAGGGAGCTTTTCCCGGGCGTGCCGCGCGAGGTGGCGGTCGAGGCGGAGACGGTCGCCGAGATGCTCGACCGGCTCGAGGCGCGCTGGCCGGGAATGCGCGACCGCCTGTGCGACGGGCGCCCAAGCGTCCGCCGGCACATCAACATATTCGTCGACGGCGGGCGGGCCGTCCTCGGGACCCCGCTCGAGGCGGGCTGCGAGGTCTACGTCTTCACGGCGCTGAGCGGCGGCTGAGGCTCAGCCGCCTTTCGCGTTCTGGAGCTCGATCGACTTCCGGATCAGCGCCTTCGCCTCGTCGGCGTCGCCCCAGTGGTCGATCTTCACCCACTTGTCGGCCTCGAGGTCCTTGTAGTGCGCGAAGAAGTGCTCGATCTGCTGGCGGGTGATCTCGGGCAGGTCGGTATAGTTCTGCACGCGGTCGTAGCGGCGGGTCAGCTTCGGGACCGGGACCGCGACGACCTTCTCGTCCCCGCCGCCCTCGTCCGCCATGACCAGCACGCCGATCGGGCGGCAGTTCATGACCGCGCCCGGGACGATGGCGCGGGTGTTGGCGACCAGAACGTCCATCGGGTCGCCGTCGTCGCACAGCGTGTGCGGCACGAAGCCGTAGTTCCCCGGATAGTGCATCGGCGTGTAGAGGAAGCGGTCGACGATCAGCGCGCCCGAGTCCTTGTCCATCTCGTACTTGATCGGCTCGCCGCCGACCGGGACCTCGATGACGACGTTGATGTCCTCGGGCGGGTTCTTTCCGATCGGAATGGCGTCGAGTCTCATGGCGTTCCTGCTGCTTCCGGGTGATCGCGGCTGGTCGGGCGGCTTATAGGGCGGCCGCTGCAAATGCACAATCTCGGAGCGCCCGCGGCCGCGGAGGGTGCGAGAGGCCGGATGCGCAGAGGCGGCGCGAGGCCCGGGCGCGCCGCCTCTGCGAGCCGCCCGGGAGCGAGATTCAGAGCAGGGGCGCGATCACCAGGCTGACGATGGCCATCACGTTGATCAGGATGTTCATCGACGGGCCCGAGGTGTCCTTGAAAGGGTCTCCCACGGTGTCGCCGACCACGGTGGCCTCGTGGGCCGGGGAGCCCTTGCCGCCGTGGTTGCCCTTCTCGACGTACTTCTTGGCGTTGTCCCAGGCGCCGCCGGCGTTCGCCATCATCAGCGCCATCAGCACGCAGCCGAGGAGCGCGCCGCCGAGCATGCCGCCGAGCGACTCGGGGCCCAGGATGAAGCCGACCACGGGCGGCGCGAGGATCGCGATCGTGCCCGGCAGCATCATCTTCTTGAGCGCCGCCTTTGTCGCGATGTCGACGCACTTGGCGGTGTCGGGCTCGGCCTTGCCCTCGAGCAGGCCCGGGATCTCGCGGAACTGGCGGCGGATCTCGTTGATCATCTCGAACGCGGCGTCGCCGACGGCGGTCATCGTGATCGAGGCGATCAGGAACGGGATCGTGCCGCCGATGAAGAGGCCGACCAGCACCTGCGGGTCCGACAGCATCAGCTCGAAGCCCGGGTTGTTGAGCGCGACGGTCGCGACGAAGGCCGCGATGATCGCGAGCGCCGCGAGCGCCGCGGCGCCGATGGCGAAGCCCTTGCCGATCGCGGCGGTGGTGTTGCCGAGCTCGTCGAGGCCGTCGGTGATGTCGCGCACGTCCTTGCCCATGCCGCCCATCTCGGCGATGCCGCCGGCGTTGTCGGCGACGGGCCCGTAGGCGTCGATCGCCATCGTGATGCCGACCGTCGAGAGCATGCCGACCGCGGCGATGCCGACGCCGTAGAGCCCGACGAGCCAGGTCGAGACGTAGATGACCGCCGCGAGCGTCAGGACCGGCAGGACGACCGACTGCATTCCGACCGAGAGGCCCGCGATCATCACGGTCGCGGTGCCGGTCTCGCCCGCGCGGGCGATGTGGCGGACGGGGGCGGCGGCCGTGTAATACTCGGTCAGCAGCCCGATCGCGACGCCGCCGGCGGCTCCGCTGAGCACCGCGAACCAGATCGCGAAGGGCAGGCCGAGGATCAGGATCAGGAGCGCCGCCGCGATCAGGAACAGCACCGGCGCGCCGAGGGTGCCGGTGCGGAGCGCCGTCGCCGGCGCCTGGTCCGAGCGCGCGCGCACGACGAAGATCATCGCGACCGACGCGAGGATGCCGAGCGTCGCGAGCCCGAGCGGCAGGAACATCATCTCGGCCTGTCTCTCGACGCCGATCAGCGTCGCGGCGATCGCCACCGTCGCGATCATCGCGCCGCAGTAGGACTCGAAGATGTCGGAGCCCATGCCGGCCACGTCGCCGACATTGTCGCCGACATTGTCGGCGATCACGCCCGGGTTGCGCGGGTCGTCCTCGGGGATGCCGGCCTCGATCTTGCCGACGAGGTCGGCGCCGACGTCGGCCGACTTCGTGAAGATGCCGCCGCCGACGCGGCTGAAGAGCGCGACCGAGGAGGCGCCCATGCCGAAGCCCTCGAGGCTGTGCGCCTCGCCGCCGACCCACCAGAAGAGGCCGCCGAGACCGATCAGGCCGAGGGCGGCGACGCAGAGACCCATGATCGAGCCGCCGAAGAACGCGACCGTCAGCGCGCTCGCGGCGCCCTCGTCCTTCGCCGCCGTCGCCGTGCGCACGTTCGCCTTCGTCGCCGCGTACATGCCGAGCCAGCCGGCGATCGACGACGACAGCGCCCCCACGATCACCGCGATGCCGAGCCCCGGTCCGAGGAAGATCCAGGTGACGATGACGAGCACCGCCACGAAGGCCGCGAGCATCATGTACTCGCGCTTCATGAAGACCATCGCGCCGAGGTGGATCTGGTCGCCGATCTTCCTGATGTTCGGCTCGCCCGCCGGGTACTTCATCACCAGCGTGTAGAGGTAGTAGGCGCACGCCAGGCCGGCGATGCCGATCAGCGGCGGCAGGAAAGTGACAAAGCCGGACATCGGTTCCCCCTCGTCTCCGGACGTGATTTCTTGCCCCGGGCGGCGCCAATGGCGGCCCGGCGGCCTTCGTGCAAGCGTGTGGACCGATCAGAAATCGGGCGCCCAGCCGTATAGGACGGAGGCTCCTGCCTGTCCAGACGGAACCGGTGCCGCGGGGCCTCGGGGAGCGGGCGGGGCGCGGTGAAGCCGCGTCAGGCGGCGTCCATCGCCTCGAGCGTCGCCTCCCAGGCGAGCAGGATCGAGGCGTGCCGGTTCTTGTAGTCGCGCGCCGGCATCAGCGCCTCGAGGTCGTCGAACGGGGCCTCGGGGGCAGGGCCGCCGCGCTTGATCATGGCCTCGAGCTGGTCGCGGCCGCGGGCGATCTCCCCGCGCGTCCGCCCGATCGCGCTGGCGCCGAGCACGGCGGCCGACGACTGGCCGAGCGCGCAGGCCTTCACGTCCTGGGCGAAGTCGGCGATGCGGCCGTCCTCGAGCTTCACGTCGACCGTGACGGTCGAGCCGCAGAGGCGCGAGCGCTTGCTCGCCGTGGCGTCCGGACGCTCGAGCCGTCCGACATGCGGAATCGAGGCCGCGAGCGCGAGGATGCGCTCGGAGTAGAGCTTCATCAGGTCTTCGTCGAGGGCGCTCATGGCTGGCCTCTGCGGCTTTCGCAGGCTAGATAGCCCCTCGCGCGGGGCTGTGAAAGCCCCGGCCGCGCTCGTCCCGTTTCCTCCCGACCCCGGCGCCCGCATGTCCTCCGACGCGACCGACACTCCGTTCGACCCGGCCAGGCTTGCCTGGGACGCGCGCGGGCTGATCCCGGCGGTCGCGCAGGACGCCGGGACCGGCGAGGTGCTGATGCTCGCCTGGATGAGCGCCGAGAGCTTGGCCGAGACGCTGGAGACGGGCCGCGTGACCTACTGGTCGCGCTCGCGGGCCGCGCTCTGGCGGAAGGGCGAGACCTCGGGCAACGTGCAGCGGCTGGTCGAACTCCGCATCGACTGCGACGGCGATGCGCTGCTCGTCCGGGTCGAGCAGACGGGGCCGGCCTGCCACACCGGCCGGCGGAGCTGCTTCTACACCGCGGTCCGCGGCGGCCGCGCCGTCGAGCTGCCCGACGACGGCACGTGACCGGACTGCCCGAGCCGTGGGGCGAGCGGCTGAGCCGGGACGCGCTGAGGAAGCTGGCCTTCGGCCTCGCGATCGGCGCGCTCGGCGGCTGGCTCGCGCATCTGGCGCACGTGCCGCTCGCCTGGATGCTGGGCGCGCTGTTCTTCGCGATGCTCGCGTCGCTCATGAAGCTGCCCGCGGTCGTGCCGCTCTGGGTCAGGGCGCGCGCGATGGTGCTGGTGGGCATGTTCCTCGGCGAGAGCTTCGACGGACTTTCCCTCGCGCAGCTGTCGGAGTGGCCGCTGTCGGTCGCGGCCGCCGTCGCCTACGCGCCGGTCGCCGCCGCGGCGGCTTATGTCTACTACCGCCACGTGGCGCGGCAGGCGCGGCTGACGGCGGTCTGCTCGGCGATCCCGGGCGGGCTGACGGCGGTCGTGCTGGTGTCGGAGGCGCTCGGCGCCGACGAGCGGCGGGTGGCGCTGGCCCAGGTCTTCCGCATCGCGATCGTGATCTGCATGGCGCCCGTCATCGCCTTCGGGCTGCTCGGCTTCGCGCTGCCGGAGGGCGACGTGCTGGCGGGGCGGGCACTGATGAGCGTCGAGGGCTTCCTGATCCTCCTCGGCGCGGCGGTCCTCGCGACCGTGCTGCTCGGCCGGCTCGGCGTGCCGGTGCCCTTCCTGCTCGGGCCGCTGATCGTCAGCGCCGTGCTGCGCATGGCGGGCGTGATCGACGGCGTGCTGCCGTCGTGGCTGGTCGAGGTCGCGCTGGTCGTGACCGGCGCCTCGATCGGCACGCGCTTCCACGGCATCGGCTGGGGCGAGTGGGCCGGTTTCGCGGCGCTGACGCTCGGCGGCACGGCGATCCTGATGGCGGTGTCGGCGCTGTTCGCCTTCGGGGTCGCGGCGCTGACGACGGTCGATCCGTTCGCCGCGCTGCTCGCCTTCGCCCCGGGCGGGGTCGCCGAGATGAGCCTGATCGCGCTCGCGATCGACGCCGATCCCGGCTACGTCGCCGTCATGCACGTGGTCCGGATCGCGTTCATCCTGGCGGCGGTTCCGGTCTTCGGCGCCTTTGTCCGGCGCCGGCTGGACCGGCAGTCCGCGGCTGGCGCCCGGGCGGAGCCGCGCTAGGTGTCGCGTGCCGTCCACCGGATTGTTCTTGGCGGAATGCGCGTGTCATAGGAGCCTGACCCGTCGGGTGCCGCGCGGCCGCACCCGCGAATCGACCGAGGCGACCACAGGAGATCATCCCGATGACGTCGATCATGGACAGGGTGAAGGCCGCGAAGCAGGTGGTTCCCGCGATCGCGCCTGACGAGGTGAAGGAGATGCTCGGCCGCGATGACGTGCTGGTCGTCGACGTTCGCGACGGAACCGAGGTGGCCCAGAGCGGCAAGGTCCCGGGCGCGGTCAACGTCAGCCGCGGGATGATCGAGTTCAAGGCCGACCCGGTGTCGCCTTACTACGACGGCGAGACGTTCTCGAAGGACAAGACGATCGTTCTCTACTGCGCGTCCGGCGGCCGATCGGCGCTGTCCGGCGAGGCGTTGGCCGAGCTCGGCTACCGCGACGTGCGCAACATGGGCAGCTTCAAGGACTGGGTCGAGGCCGGCGGCGAGGTCGAGGGGTAGGGCGCCGGCATAGGCATGGGCGCAGGCCGCGCCTCGGCGCACAATGCGCACTGGGGCCGCTCGCGCACTCGCGCATCGTGCGCCCTCGGCGCACCCCGCGCCGGCGGTGATCCGGCTACAGCATCTCCATCGGATCGAGGCTGTCGGCGCCGCGGCGGACCTCGAAATGCATCCGGGGCTCGGTGCCTGGGGGAGCGTTCGCGACGACGCCGAGGCGCTGGCCGCGCTCGAGGTAGTCGCCCTTCTCGACGGTCACCTCGCCGAGCCGGCCGTAGACCGTCATCAGGTCGTTCGGGTGGCGCACCAGCACGATCGTGCCGAGCCCGCCGAGCGACTCCGAGACGAGGGCGACCTCGCCGTCCTCGGCCGCGACCACGGGCGCGCCGGCGGCGGCCGCGAAGTCCACGCCCTCGTTCCGCTGCGGGCCGGAGCCGACGTTGTAGGGCACCGCGACGGTGCCCTCGACCGGCCGGGTCAGCTCGAACGGCGTCACGAGCGTCTCGGGCGTCTGGTAGCGGTCGAGCTCGGGCGAGCCGAGCTCGCGCGGCTCGGCGGGCGCCGGCGGCAGCGGGTCGCCCGCGCTCGGCGGCGGCGGCAGGGGCCGGCCGTCGTCGGGCATGTCGGCGCGCTCGATCGCGGCGGCGGCGAGGTCGGGGCTCCAGTTCCGGCCGGTCGCGGGCGCCGGCGGCGGCGGCGCCTCGGGCGCGAGCGAGGGCTCCGTGTCGGTCCCGACCGGCTCGATCTCCCCGGGCGCGACCTCGACCGGCTCGAGCGCCGCGGCCTCCCACGGCGCCGGCTCGGGCGGGGCGTCCGCGAAGTCGTCGCCGGGCTCGCCGAGCGCCGCGACCTCGACGCCGTCGTTGTCGGCGCCCGCCGTCCTGCCCACGGTCGCCTGCGGCGGCAGCACCAGCTCGTCTCCCTCGCGCAGATCGGTCGAGGCCTGGACGCCGTTGTAGGCGGCGAGCTCGGTCGGCGACATGTCGAGCCGGCGCGCGACGTCGGCGACGGTGTCGCCGGAGCGGGCCACCGCCACCCGGTACTCGCCGTAGTCGACGACGCCGCGGCCGCCGGGGCTGCCCGCCGGCGTGGCATCGGAGAGGCCTGGATCCGTGCCGCGGATATCGACCTCGACCGGCCCGTCCGCCGGCTCGGGGCCGGCGCAGGCGGCAAGCCCCGCCAGCGCCAGCGCGCCCGCCGCCCACTGCATCCTGATCTTTCGCATCTGTCCCTCCCGCCTCACCGTTCGCGTCCGGTCCCGGCCGCGGCCTCAGGCGCCCTCCTCGGGCAGCCCCTCGACCAGCGGCACGAACAGGACCTCGCCGAGCTCGCCGTAATCGAGGCCGTCCTCGGTCTTCTCGATACGGATGAGCTGCTGCACCTCGTCGCTCTGCCCGACGGGCAAGACCATTATGCCACCGGGCCTGAGCTGTTCCAACAACAGGCTCGGCGCGTCGTCGGCGGCGGCGGTCGCGATGATCCGGTCGAACGGCGCCTGCTCGGGCCAGCCGCGCGTGCCGTCGCCCGAGCGGAGCGTGACATTGGTGATACCGAGGCGCTGCAGCCGGTCGCGCGCGTCCATCGCGAGCGGGCGGTGGCGCTCGATCGCGTAGACCCGCCGGGCGAGGCGGGCGAGGATCGCGGAGTGGTAGCCGGAGCCGGCACCGATCTCGAGCACCTTGCAGCGCGGGGTGACGCGCAGCGCCTCGGTCATCATCGCGACGACGGAGGGCTGCGAGATCGTCTGCCCGCACGAGATCGGCAGCGCGAT
>DATKCY010000282.1:0-2257 GCA_035512995.1 Thermohalobaculum sp. | reverse complement strand
GGCAGGTAGCCCTCGTGATGGTCCGAGCCCTCGAGCCCCGGGACGATCACGCGGACGACGGGGATGCCGAACTCGGGCCGCGTCAGGTCGACCGCCACTGCCTGGGCGATGCCGGCGGCGCGGAGCCGCCCGAGCAGCCATTCGACGTCGTCCTCGAACGAGGCCGAGGCGTGGGTCGGGGCGGCGTCGAAGGCCCGCGCGCCGGCGCCGGCGCCCAGCAGCGCCCGGGCGGAGGCGCGCCGGCGCTCGAGCGCGGCACCCGCATAATCCGCCCACGCGATGTCCTCGCGCGAGCCGACGATGTAGGTCATGCGCACCTGCGCCGCCTCGGTCAGCGCGCGCAGAAGCGCGACCTCGCGCGCCGGGTGGCAGCCGGCGCCGGTGCCGATATGCGCGACCTGCCGCGTCCGGTCGGCGATCAGGCACTGGAAGGCCGGCACGCCGACATCGGTCGTGATCTCCCAGACCGCGACGTCCATCGCGCCGGCCTCGAGAAGGTCGAGCACCGCGCGGCAGCCCGGGTCGTCGACCGTGCGGAGGTCGAGGCGCGCCGCGGCCTGCCGGGCAGGCGGCAGACGGTGCCAGATGCTCGTCCCGTCGCGCTCGATCACCTCGGTCAGCGCATGGACGACCGCCTCGTGATACCGGTTGCCCGAGGCGAGGCCGTTGGTGCTGGCCGAGAAGCAGCCGCTGCCGGGCACGGGCCCGAGCGTCCCGTCGGCGTGGACCACGTCGAACGGCACCCAGGCGGGGGTGCCCGCCATCAGGTCCTCGCCCTCGACCCAGAGCATCGGCAGCTCCGGCTCGAAGCGGCTCTCCGGCAGGCGCGGCAGGCGCTCGACGTCGACAGTCGCGTGGCGCCCCATGTCACGCGCGGGGCCCAGGCGGAGCGGCAGGTCCACGTGCTCGGCGTGCCAGGTCTCGATCGCCTCCATCACGCCGGAGGCGCGGGCGGCGTCGAGGTCGAGGCCCTTGCCGTGGAAGACCGCGCTCGACCGCGCGTTCGGGCGGCAGACCATGACGACCGGGATGTTCAGGCGGTCGAGACCGGTCAGGTTCGCGACCCGGGTGATGCCGAAGGCCGCCATCAGCGGCTTCACCCGCGCCAGCGTCTCCGCCGGCGGACAGGCCCGGTGCGTGCCGCGCCGGAAGGTCTTGCTCTCAGGCGCTTGCGCCGAGGGATCGAGCATGGACGGGCCGCCGTTCGGGTGGATCGCGCCGCCCATGCTAGACCGGCGCCGGGCCGCGCGAAACCGCCCGTCTCGCCCGCTCGGCGCCGTGGCCGCCGTTGTTGCCGGGGCGCCGGCCTTCGAGAAAGCGCTTGGACCAGCCCCGGCTCGACCGGTGCATCTCACCGAATGCGAGGAGGCGCAGGAGGCGTCGTGTTTCGCCGCGTCGGGATCGCGAGCTTCGCGGGGCTCAGGCGCCGCCGGTCGGGTAGGCGCGGCCGCGCCAGGTCGAGGGCTGCCCGCGCCAGGCCCTGGCGAGCGCCGACCACTGGATCGCGAGCAGCGCCGCGATGCCGAGCGGGTGCAGGAGCGCCGGGCCCGCCGGCTGGCCGAAGCGGAGCGCGAGGGCGAGGCGGAGCAGCGGCCCCGCCGCCGCGGCACCGAGAAGGGTCAGCGCGGTCGCGGGCGGCGCGAACGGCGCAAGCGGCAGCAGCAGCCACGGCAGCAGGTGGCCGCCGCCCAGCAGCACGGTCCAGACGGGCAGGGCGGCCGGCGTCGCCATCCCCTCGGTCGCGTTCTTGGAAAACCCGGTCCAGGCGTCGCGCCAGCCGCGATACATGCGGCAGGTGGCGGCGTCGGTGGCGTCGAACAGCTCGGTGCGGAAGCCCGCGAGAGCGCAGCCTCGACCGCGCCGCCGATCGTCGCCGCCTCGTCGCGCGCGGGGATCCGGACCGAGACGGCGGCGCCAGCGGAGGCTCGCGTCCGCGCCGGCCGGTAGAGCGGCAGGTTGACGAGCGCCAGCAGGACCGGCAGCAGCGCGAGCCCCAGGAGGACCGGCGCAAGCCAGACGACGAGGCTCATGCCTCGGGCGCCCCGTGCTCGGGCCGGAACCGCTCGCCCGCCGCCCAGGCCCGGCCCCGCCGCCAGAGGTCGTAGACGCCGCCGATCCCCGCGGTGCCGGTCTGGACGCACGTGAAGCGGGCGGGGGCGCGCGCCAGCGCGTCCTCGGCCAGCGCGTCCATCGTGGTCTCGAGCGAGGAGGTCAGCGCCGCCGCCACGTCCTCGTGCGGCTGGCCGGCGAAGCCGGC
>DATKCY010000281.1:0-4632 GCA_035512995.1 Thermohalobaculum sp. | reverse complement strand
GGGAATGTTCATGCGCTCGTTGCAGATCCGCTCGACCTCGAAGCAGGCGGGCGCCGAGATGTCCTCGAGATTGACCGCGCCGAAGGTCGGCTCGAGCGCGATGACGATCTCGGCCAGCTTCTTCGGGTCGGTCTCGTCGACCTCGATGTCGAATCCGTCGATGTCGGCGAACTTCTTGAATAGCGCGATCTTGCCTTCCATCACCGGCTTCGAGGCCTGCGCGCCGATGTTGCCGAGGCCGAGCACGGCCGTGCCGTTCGAGATCACCGCGACCCGCTTGCCCTTGCCGGTGTAGCGGTAGGCGTCGTCGGGCTCGGCGGCGATCCGCATGCAGGCCTCGGCGACGCCGGGGCTGTAGGCCAGCGACAGGTCGCGCTGGGTCGCCATCGGCTTGGTCACGCGGATCGCGAGCTTCCCCGGCTCCGGCTCCTCGTGATAGCGCAGCGCCGCCTCGCGCAGCGCGTCGTCCCGCTTCTGGTTCATCGCGTTTCCCTGCCCTATCGTGGCCTCTGCCGGGCCGCGGGCGAAAAGTTGCACGGTTTCGGCCCGGAGCAAAGCCCGCTGCTCATCCGGCGCCGTCTTCGAGGCGCGCCCAGTGCAGATGGAAGGTCCGGCCGGCGTGGGGCGGCGGGTAGGCGAAGACGGCCGCGTGCGCGGGCAGCGCCGCCAGGTCCCGCCCGGTCAGGCGCCGGGTCAGCGTCGCGAGCGCGCCCGGCACCGGCGACGACC
Source organism: Thermohalobaculum sp. (assembly GCA_035512995.1). GTDB lineage: Bacteria > Pseudomonadota > Alphaproteobacteria > Rhodobacterales > Rhodobacteraceae > Thermohalobaculum. The sequence continues at coordinate 3,903 of DATKCY010000281.1, read as the reverse complement.
GGTCGCGGCTCCACCAGACGGCGAAGCGGGGCGCACCGGCAAGGCTCAGCGCCGGTGTCTCGGGCGTCAGCACGCCGAGGTCGGGGCGCAGGAGCCGCAGGTTGCCGGCCAGGAAATCGTCCTCGACCAGCGCCAGGCCCGGTCCCGCCGGCAGCGCCGCGGCGGCGGCCGCAATCGGCGCCGACTGGTACGATGGATCGTCGCCGCCGTGGCGCAGGTTGAGCGGCAGGGCCACCAGCACCGCAACGGCCAGCGCGCCGACGAGCGCCAGGAACGGCGCCAGCGCCGCGCGACCAATCCGGGGCGCCACGGCCAGGGTTGCCGCCAGCGGCAGCGGGGTCAGCACGGGCTGCAGCCAGCGCTCCTTGACCTCGGTCGTGCCGGTGGCGGCGACCGCGATGGCGACCGCGGCGAGCCCGAAGGCGAGCCAGAGTCCGAGGAACCTGGTCAGGTCGGGCGCCGGCGCCTCGCTGCGGGGCGGCCGCCACCAGAAGAGGACGGCATGCGCAGCCGCGAGGAGCGCCGCGAACGCCAGCACCGCGCCGCCGAGCGCCAGCAGGCCGTCGAGCGCGGCGCCGGGACCGGCCCCGTCCTCGGCGCCGAACTTGCCCGCGCTCTGCCCGACCAGCGCCGGGTGGCGGAGTATCCAGAGCGCGGGTCCCGCCATCAGCGCCGCCGCAAGGGCGACGCTTCCCAGGTAGCGCGGGTGGAGCCGCCGCATCGCCGCCAGCGCGCCGACGAGCCCGACCAGCAGGATGACGAAATTCGCCTTCGCGAGCAGCCCTGCCGCCGCCAGCGCACCGAGCGCGGCGATCGCGCCCCAGCCGGGCGGATGCTCCGGCGGCGCCTCGACCCGCGGCACCGCCCAGAGAACCGTCAGCGCCGCGACAGCCACCGCCAGCACCGAATGGGTCAGCGCCCGCTGCGCCTCCCACGCGACTGCCGGCATGAGGAAGAGCGACAGCGCGGCGACCGCCGCAAGCCGCGCCGACCCGGTCGCGCGGATCGCCGCCGCCCAGAGCGCGAGACAGGCCACCGCCAGCAGCCCGTTCTTCAGGAGCGCGAGGCCGAGCTTGCCCGGCCCCGTCGCCTGGAAGACCGCCCACTGCATCCACGCGAAGAGCGGCGGCTGCGGCCCATAGCCCCATTCGAGCGTCTGGGTCGCCACCATCTGCTCGGCCTCGTCGAGGCCGAGGCCACCGGGCGCCGTGACGCGGAGGAAAACATGCAGCGCGAAGTAGCCGAGGATCAGCGCCGGAATCGCACGGACAATCCGGTCCGCGTAGGGCGCGGTCCACCGCACCTCCCGGGCCCCGGAGTCGGACAGAGCGCCGGAGCGCACGCTACGGAACGTCACTCCGCGGCATCGGCGGTGCGGGCGCCGCGAATCAGCTCGAGGATGTTGCGCGCCGCCTTCGGGATGTTCGTGCCCGGCCCGAACACCGCCGCCACGCCCTTCGCGCGCAGAAGCTCGTAGTCCTGGTTCGGGATCACGCCGCCGCAGACGACGAGGATGTCGTCGGCGCCCTTCTCCCGCAGCGCCTCGATCAGCTGCGGCGCGAGCGTCCGGTGGCCGGCGGCCTGGCTCGAGATGCCGACGACGTGCACGTCGTTGTCGATCGCGTCCGCGGCCGCCTCGGCCGGGGTCTGGAACAGCGGCCCCACGTCGACGTCGAAGCCGATGTCGGCGAAGGCGGTCGCGATCACCTTGGCGCCGCGGTCGTGGCCGTCCTGGCCGAGCTTGACGACGAGGAGGCGCGGGCGCCGCCCTTCCTCCTCGGCGAAGGCCGCGACCTCGCGGCGGATGGCGGAAAACTCCTCGTCGCCCTCGTAGGCCTGGCCGTAGACGCCGGCGAGCGTCCTGGTCTCGGCCCGGTGGCGGCCGAACACGTCCTCCATGGCCTGGCTGACCTCGCCGACGGTCGCTCGCGCACGCACCGCCTCGATCGCGGCGGCGAGCAGGTTGCCCTCGCCCCGCGCGGTCTCGCGCAGGGCGTCGAGCGCCGCCTGGCACGCCATCTCGTCCCGCTCGGCGCGCACCCTCTCGAGCCGCTGCACCTGGCTCTTCCGGACCTTGGCGTTGTCGATGTCGAGGAAGTCGATCTCGTCCTCCTTGGTCCGCCGGTACTTGTTGACGCCGACGATCACGTCCTCGCCGCGGTCGATGCGGGCCTGCCGGCGTGCCGCCGCCTCCTCGATCCGGAGCTTCGGCATCCCTGAGTCGACCGCCTTCGTCATGCCGCCGAGCCCGTCCACCTCCTCGATCAGCGCCCAGGCGGCGTCGGCCATCTCGGCCGTCAGCGCCTCGACGTAGTAGGAGCCGGCGAGCGGGTCGACGACGTGGGTCACGCCGGTCTCCTCGGCGAGGATCAGCTGGGTGTTCCGCGCGATCCGGGCCGAGCGCTCGGTCGGCAGCCCGATCGCCTCGTCGAACGAGTTCGTGTGCAGCGACTGCGTGCCGCCGAGCACCGCCGACATCGCCTCGTAGGCCGTGCGCACGATGTTGTTGTAGGGGTCCTGCTCGGCCAGGCTGACGCCGCTCGTCTGGCAATGCGTGCGCAGCATCGAGCTCTGCGGCTTCTTCGGGGAAAACTCCTCCATGATCCGCGACCAGAGCAGGCGCGCTGCGCGGAGCTTGGCGACCTCCATGAAGAAGTTCTGCCCGATCGCGAAGAAGAACGAGAGCCGGGGCGCGAAGTCGTCCACGTCCATGCCGCGCGCCAGCGCCGCCTTCACGTACTCCTTGCCATCGGCCAGCGTGAAGGCGAGCTCCTGCGTGAGCGTCGCGCCGGCCTCCTGCATGTGGTAGCCGCTGATCGAGATCGAGTTGAAGCGCGGCATGTGCTCTGCGGTGTAACCGATTATGTCGGCTACGATTCTCATGCTTGGTGTGGGCGGATAGATGTAGGTGTTCCGAACCATGAACTCCTTCAGGATGTCGTTCTGGATGGTCCCGGAGAGGTCGGCCTTGGCGACCCCCTGCTCCTCGCCCGCGACGATGAAGGCGGCGAGCACCGGGATCACCGCGCCGTTCATCGTCATCGAGACGGACATCTTTTCCAGGGGAATGCCGTCGAACAGGATCTTCATGTCCTCGACCGAGTCGATCGCGACGCCGGCCTTGCCGACATCGCCCTCGACCCGTGCGTGGTCGCTGTCATAGCCGCGGTGGGTCGCGAGGTCGAAGGCGACCGAGACGCCCGTCTGCCCGCCGTCGAGCGCTTGGCGGTAGAACGCGTTCGACTCCTCGGCCGTCGAGAACCCGGCGTACTGGCGGAGCGTCCAGGGCCGGTTCGCGTACATCGTCGCCCGCGGCCCCCGGACGTACGGGTGGACGCCCGGCAGCCCGCCGAGGTGGTCGACCGCTTCGAGGTTCTCGCCCGTGTAGAGCGGCCTGATCGCGATCCCCTCGGCCGTGTGCCAGGTGAGCTCGTCCGGATCGCGCCCCTTCAGCTCCTTCCGCGCGAGCGCGCGCCACTCGTCCAGCTTGGTCGTCATCGCGGGCACCTCCGGGCCTTGCCGTCCCCGATCATCGTCCCGTTTCACCTTCCGGACAAGGCGGCGACAGTCGCGCTCCCTCTCCCCCGACCCCTCTCCCAAGGGAGAGGGGGGCGCCCGGCCGCGCCGCCGGGCCTTCCCCCCTCCGCTTCGGAGGGGGGGGCAGGGGGGAGGCCGACGGACGCTCGGCAAGGCGCCCCCTAATCCAGGCTGAAGCCCTTCCCGCGCACGAACGCGCCCCAGTCGGTCCGCTGCGGCTCGGCATACTGCCGCCGCTTGTCCTCGGACCAGCCGTAGGTCTCGGCGGTGCCGAACCGCTCCGGCGCCCGCTGGCTGGCATAGGGGGCCACGGCGATGCGGCGGCGGTCCAGGTCGGCCACGCCCGCCGCCTGCGCCGTCCGGTCA
>DATKCY010000280.1:0-6750 GCA_035512995.1 Thermohalobaculum sp. | reverse complement strand
CTTGTAGATCAGCACGAACGACATCGCGACCACGCCGTAGAGCGTGCCGACCACGAGTCCGTTGACCAGGAGCTGGATCAGAAGCTGGGTGTTCATGGAAGTTCACTCGTCATTGCCGGGCTTGACCCGGCAATCCATCTTTCAAAGGAATTTATTTTGCGAAGTGGGTGGATGCGCGGGTCAAGCCCACGCATGACGACTTTACATGCCGATAATCTGTCCCTCACTCCGCGGCCTCCGCCACGGCCGCGTCGCGTCCGAGGTCGACCACCGCCAGCGTGGTGCGGATGCGCTGGGTGGTGCCGTCCTGGAAACGGATCACGGTATCGACGGGAATGTCGCTCTTGCCGCCGTAGATCGCGTCGATGATCCCCGCGTATTTCTCGTTGATGACGCTGCGGCGCACTTTTCGGGTGCGGGTCAGCTCGCCATCGTCGGCGTCGAGCTCCTTGTGCAGGATCAGGAAGCGGGTGATCTGGCAGTGGCTCAGCATCGGATCGTCGGCGAGGCTGCGGTTGGTCGCCTCGATATCGGCCGCGAGCATCTCGTAGACGCTCGGATGCTGCGCCAGCTCCTGATAGCTCGAATAGGCGAGGTTGTTGCGCTCGGCCCAGTTGCCGACCGAGTTGAGGTCCATGCAGATCATCGCGGTCACGTGGTCGCGCTCGTGCCCGAAGCAGACGGCCTCCTTGATGTTCGGAAAGAACTTGAGCTTGTTCTCGAGGTATTTCGGCGCGAAGAGCCGGCCGTCCGACAGCTTGCCCACGTCCTTGGCACGGTCGAGGATGCGCAGCTGGCCCGAGCGCTCGTCGAAGAAGCCGGCGTCGCCGGTCGCGACCCAGCCCTGGCTGTCCTTGGTCTCGGCGGTCTCCTCCGGGTTCTTGAAGTATTCCTGGAAGACGCCGGGGGAGCGGTAGAATACCTCGCCCGTCTCGTCGTCGATGCGGATCTCGACCCCGGGCGTCGGCACCCCGACGGTCTCGAGCACCACGTCGTCGTTGGCGTGCTGGGTGATGAAGACCGAGGCCTCCGTCTGGCCGTAGAGCTGCTTCAGGTTGATCCCGATCGCGCGGTAGAAGCCGAAGAGGTCGGGGCCGACCGCCTCCCCCGCCGTGTAGCCGACCCGGATGCGGCTCATCCCCAGCGTGTTCTTGAGCGGCCCGTAGACCAGGATCTCGCCCAGGCGGTATTTCAGCCGGTCACCGGCCGTCAGCGGCTCCTTCGCCAGCCGCTTCTCGGCGATCGTCCTGGCGTGGCCGATGAAGTGGTGGAACAGCCGCTGCTTCAGCTTGCTCGCGTCCTCCATGCGGATCATGACGGTGGTCAGCAGGTTCTCGAAGATGCTGGGCGGCGCGAAGAAGTAGGTCGGCCCGATCTCGCGCAGGTCGCTCATCATCGTCTCCTGCGCCTCCGGGCAGGCGATCGACATGCCGCAGACATAGGCCTGGCCCATCGAGAAGATGAAGTCCCCGACCCACGCCATCGGCAGATAGGCCAGCATCGAGTCGCGCTCGCCGATGCCATCGACCTCGGCCGCGGCGCGCGAGGTCCTGAGCACGTTGTCGTGGCTCAGCACCACGCCCTTCGGCCGGCCGGTGGTGCCCGAGGTGTAGAGGATCACGCAGGTGTCCGAGCCGCTGGCCGCCGCGATCCGGCGGTCGAGCTCGGGCCCGAGCTCCGCCTCCGCCTCGCGCCCCAGCGCCTGCACCGCCGTCAGCGGGTGCATCGTCGAATGGTCGTAGCGGCGGAGCCCGCGCGGGTCGAGATAGACGAGCTGGCGGAGGTTCGGCAGCCGCTCGGTGACCGCGAGCACCTTGTCGACCTGCTCCTGGTCCTCGACGACCGCGAAGGTCACCTCGGCGTGGTCGAGGACGAAGCTCATCTCCTCGGCGACGCTGTCCTGGTAGAGCGGCACGGGCACCGCGCCCACCATCTGGGCCGCCACCATCGACCAGTAGAGGTGCGGCCGGTTGCTGCCGATGATCGCCATCCGCTCGCCGGGCTCGAGCCCGAGCTTCATCAGGCCGAGCGCGAGCGCCCGCGTCTCCCGGGAGACCTCCGCCCAGGTCCAGCTCTGCCAGATGCCGAATTCCTTCTCGCGGCTGGCCGGCCGGCCGCCGCGCTTCTCGGCATTGTCCGCGAGCAGCTTCGCAAACGTGTCGCCGCTGGCGTATCCGTCGGACGCCGTCATCGCCTTCTTCCTCCCGCACGGCCCGTTCTGTCGCGGGCTCGCTGCTCCCGGAGGGCTGCGCGTGCGCGGCCACGCCCCGGTCGGCCGATAGAACGAAGCGCGCGCGGCCGGGTCAAGAGCCAAGCGCGAACGAGCGTTCATATCTGCGTGGGCGGTGCCGGTCCTCAGCCGTCGTCGGGGCGCAGGTCGGCGATGATCTCGCGCACGATCGGCATCGCCTCCGCGGCCGTCATGCCGGACTTCAGCCGCGGGTCGTAGAGGATGCGCAGCAGATATTCGTCGTGCCGGGTCAGGAGCGCGAACTCCTCGTCGTCGTTGAAGATCGACGGCCGCACCTCCGAGTGGTCGTTGCCGAGCCCCAGCGCCTGCACCAGCTCCTCGTGCAGGCAGGACGAGCGCATCAGCGGCCCGAGCTCGCTGCCCATCATCACCATGCCGAACACGATGCGGTCGTCGCTGGTGTTGCGGTAGAGGTTGGTCGCAACGCAGATCAGCGACTTGCTCTGGCGCCAGCGGTCGAAGCTGCGGCCGAGCGCCGGCATGACCTCGCCCAGCATGTCCGCGACCTCCGGCCGCTCGTCCGGGTCGGTGATGAGGATCAGGAAGTTGATGTCCTCCTCGGCCGGCCTGAAGGAGCGGCCGGTCAGCCGCTCGAGCCGGCGGGCGAACTCGCGCACCTCGAGCTCGGTCTCGGGCGTGACGCCGGAGCCGACCAGCCGGTAGTTGATGTCCTGCTCCCAGCGGCCGAGCCGGTTCGGCACCGAGTTTTCCTCCGAGCCGTCCCGCTCGATGTCGGCCTCGTGGTGCAGCGCGATCCGGTGGAAGTTCGTCACCAGGTCGGCATTCGAGAACGGCGCATCCTCGGGCTCGATCTCGGTGCGCAGGTTGCCGCCCGCCCTCAGCGCCGCCTCGTAAAGCGCATACTCGTTCCGCGACGGCTGCTCGACCGTGGTGCAGGCCACCAGCGGGAGCGACAGGCAGAGCGCCGTTGCGAGGGATCGGAGCAAACCAGGTCTCTGCATCGGTCTCGACGAACGGAAACAACGCGTTGCGGGCGGTCGGGTTCGAGCCGAATTATGCAAAATCCGCCGCGATTCTGCCAGCCGGAGAAACCGCCGCATCTCCGGCCGACCCCCTCAGGCCCGCGCGGCGGCGTTTGCCTGGCCGAGCGCCTGGAGCGCCCGCTCGACGATGTGCTGGGCGTTCATGCCCGCGGCGTCGTACATGCGCGCCGGCGAATCCTGGTCGATGAAGCGGTCGGGGAACACCATCGGGCGGAGCCTCAGCCCGGTGTCGAGCACGCCTTCGTCGGCCAGGAGGTGCATGACCTGCGCCGAGAACCCGCCGATCGAGCCCTCCTCGATCGTGACCAGCGCCTCGTGCCCGCGCGCGAGCCGGAGAACGAGGTCGCGGTCGAGGGGCTTGGCGAAGCGCGCGTCGGCGACGGTGGTCGAGAGGCCGCGGGCCTCGAGCTCCTCGGCGGCCTTGAGCGCCTCGGCAAGCCGCGCCCCGTAGCTCAGCAGCGCGATCTTGGTGCCCTCGCGCACGATCCGCCCGCGCCCGATCTCGAGCGGCCGCCCGCGCTCGGGCATCTCGACGCCGACCCCCTCCCCGCGCGGATAGCGGAAGGCGGACGGCCGGTCGTCGATCGCGGCCGCGGTCGCGACCATGTGCACGAGTTCGGCCTCGTCGGCCGCCGCCATCAGCACGAAGCCGGGCAGGCAGCCCAGATAGGCGACGTCGAAGCTGCCGGCATGGGTCGGCCCGTCGGCGCCGACCAGCCCCGCGCGGTCGATCGCGAAGCGCACGGGCAGGCGCTGGATGGCGACGTCGTGCACGACCTGGTCGTAGCCGCGCTGCAGGAAGGTCGAGTAGATCGCGCAGAACGGCTTAAGCCCCCCGGCCGCCATGCCGGCCGCGAAGGTGACCCCGTGCTGCTCGGCGATGCCGACGTCGAAGCAGCGCGCGGGGAAGCGCTCGCCGAAGATGTCGAGCCCCGTGCCGTCCGGCATCGCGGCGGTCACGGCGACGATCCTCGCGTCCTCCTCCGCCTCGCGGATCAGGGCGTTCGCGAACACCTTGGTGTAGGACGGCGCGTTCGGCGCCGCCTTCTTCTGCTCGCCGGTCACGACGTCGAACTTGGCCCGCGCGTGGCCGCGGTCGGCCGCGTCCTCGGCCGGCGCGTAGCCCTTGCCCTTCTTCGTCAGCGCGTGGATCAGCACGGGGCCGTGCGCCCGCGCGCGCACCGTGCGCAGCACCGGCAGGAGCTGGTCGAGGTCGTGCCCGTCGATCGGCCCGATGTAGTGGAAGCCCAGCTCCTCGAAGAGGGTGCCACCGATGGTCATGCCCTTGACCATGTCGTGGGCGCGCCGCGCGCCCTCGCGGATCGGTCCGGGCAAAAGGCTGAGCGCGCTCTTCGCCGCCTCGCGCAGGTCCTGCACCGGCGCCTGCGCGTAGATGCGCGAGAGGTACGCCGACATCGCGCCGACCGGCGGCGCGATCGACATCTCGTTGTCGTTCAGGACGACGAACAGCCGGTGGCCCATGTGGCCGGCATTGTTCAGCGCCTCGTAGGCCATGCCGGCGCTGAGCGCGCCGTCGCCGATCAGCGCGACCGTGTCGCCGATCGGCTCGCCGAGCTCGCGCGCCTGCGCGTAACCCAGCGCCGCCGAGATCGAGGTCGAGCTGTGCGCGGCGCCGAACGGGTCGTACTCGCTCTCCGCGCGCTTGGTGAAGCCGGAGAGGCCGCCGCCCTGGCGGAGCGTCCGGATGCGGTCGCGCCGCCCGGTCAGGATCTTGTGCGGATAGCACTGGTGGCCGACGTCGAAGATCAGCCTGTCGTTCGGCGTGTCGAACACGGCGTGGAGCGCGACCGTCAGCTCGACCACGCCGAGGCCGGCGCCCAGGTGCCCGCCGGTGACCGAGACGGCCGAGATCGTCTCCTCGCGCAGCTCGGCGGCCAGCCGCTTCAGCTCGGCGTCGGTCAGGCCCCTCAGGTCCGAAGGCACGCGCACGCGGTCGAGCAAAGGCGTCTGCGGCTGTCCCGTCATCGGCTCAGCCCGCCTCGAACGGCGCGGTGCCCGCCGCCTTGCCGTCGGGCCCGGCGACGATCTTCTCGACCTTCAGCTCGGCCTCGCGCAGCTTCTCCTCGCAGTGCTTCTTCAGCGCGTCGCCGCGCTCGTAGAGCGCGATCGACTGCTCGAGCGGCACCTCGCCGGTCTCGAGCCGGCCGACGACGCTCTCGAGCTCGGCCAGCGCCTCCTCGAAGCTCATCTCGGCGATCGGCTTGCCCGCCTCCGGCCCGGTCGCGTCTTCGGCCAAATCAGCTCTCCGCGTGCTCGATCAGGACGTCCAGATGGGTCGCGAGCGAGGTCGCGAGCCCGTCGAGGTCATAGCCGCCTTCCAGCGTCGAGACCACCCTGCCATCACAGCAATCCCTGGCCACGGCACAGAGTTCCCGCGTGACCCAGGCGAAGTCCTCGGGCAGCCAGTTCAGGTTCGCCAGCGGGTCGTCGCGGTGGGCGTCGAACCCGGCAGAGATCAACAGCAGCTGGGGCGCGAAGTCGCTGACGGCGGGCAGGACCCGCTCCTCGTAGGCCGCGCGCATCTCGCGTCCGCCGGTCATCGGTCGGAGCGGCGCGTTGACGATGTTGCCGGCCCCCGTCTCCGACGCCGCACCCGTGCCCGGGTAGAGCGGCATCTGGTGGGTCGAGGCGAACAGCACGCGCGGGTCGTCCCAGAAGATGTCCTGCGTGCCGTTGCCGTGGTGGACGTCGAAATCGACGATCGCGACCCGCTCGAGCCCGAGCGCGTCGAGCGCGTGCAGCGCGCCGACGGCGACGTTGTTGAACAGGCAGAAGCCCATCGCGCGGGTCTTCTCGGCGTGATGGCCGCAGGGTCGGACGGCGCAGAAGGCGGCCCTGGCGGAGCCCGAGACCACGGCCTCGACCGCGGCGACGTTCGAGCCCGCGGCGTGGCGCGCGGCGCCGAGCGATCCGGGGCCCATATGGGTGTCGGGGTCCAGGCTCACATGGCCGCTGGCGGGCGCCATGCCGACGATGCGCTCCAGGTAGGCCCGGGGATGCGCGCGGGTGATCTGCTCGTCGGTCGCGGCGGGCGCCTCGGCGCGGTCGAGGCCGGCATAGGGGCCGCTGCCGAGCACGCGATCGACGGTCTCGATGCGCGCGACGCGTTCGGGATGGCCCGCCGGGGTCACGTGCTCGTGGCTCGACGGATGCGAAAGGACGAGGATTGCCATGGTCCCGAACCTAGTGCGGCGCGGGGCAGGAGAAAAGACGGGCGGGGCGGGGCGCCGCCGGCCGGGGCGCGAGCCCGGCCCGGCCGCCCGGTCAGCTCATCAGATAGATCCACTCGTGCGGCGCGACCTCCGGCAGGTCGTTGACGATCCCCGGCAACAGGCCGATCGCCTGGTCGTCCTGCTCGGATGCAGCAACGGGGAGATCCGTCGTCGCGCGGCCCGATCCGGCCGCCTCCCCGGGCGCTCCGCCACCCCTCTCGCAGCTGGCCATCGTGGCCTCCTTCTACGCTGTCCCACCGTG
>DATKCY010000279.1:0-2818 GCA_035512995.1 Thermohalobaculum sp. | reverse complement strand
CCAGGGGATCCCGGCCGATAACAGTGTCGCGACCGTCCGCGGCGCGACGCTGCACCGCGTGCGCGCGGGGCCGTTCGCGAGCCCGGAGGCCCGCGACCGCGCGCTCGAGAAGCTCCGCGCCATCGGCATCGCCGATGCCCGGCCGAGCGCCGGGTGAGATCCGCATCCGCCCCGAGGGGCACGACCGACGAGAGGCACGCCCGATGATGCACTTCCTCCGCACCGCAGGCCTTGCGCTGGCGCTGGCCGTGGCGGCCAGCTCGCCGGCCGCCGCGCAGCAGACCACGCCGGCGACGGCCGCGATCGTCAAGGACATGACCAGCAACGCCGTCCTGCTCGAGAAGAACGCCGACGAGCCGGTCCCGCCGGCCTCGATGTCGAAGCTGATGACGCTCTACATGATCTTCGAGGCGCTCGAATCGGGGCGCATGTCGCTCGACGACACCTTCCGCACTTCCGGGCACGCGGCTTCGATGGGCGGCTCGAAGATGTTCATCGCCCAGGGCGAGGAGGTGCGGCTCGAGGACCTGATCCGGGGCGTCGTCGTGCAGTCGGGCAACGACGCGGCGGTGGCGCTTGCCGAGGCGCTGAGCGGCACCGAACCCGCCTTCGCTGACCTCATGAACAAGCGTGCGGCCGAGATCGGGCTCACGAACTCGCACTTCACCAACGCCACCGGCTGGCCCGACGAGGAGCACCGGATGAGCGTGCGCGACCTCGCGACATTGTCCGAGCTGATCATCCGCGAGTACCCGGAGATGTACGCCTACTTCGTCGAGGAGGAGATGACCTGGGCGGACATCCGCCAGGCGAACCGGAACCCCCTGCTCGGCGTCGTCGAGGGCGCCGACGGGCTCAAGACCGGCCACACCGAGGAGGCCGGCTACGGCCTCGCCGCCTCGGCCGAGCGCGACGGCCGGCGCGTCATCGTGGTCGTCACCGGCCTCGAGAGCGCGGGCCAGCGCAGCCAGGAGAGCGAGCGGCTGATCAACTGGGCGTTCCGCGCCTTCGACACGCGCACCCTCTTCAAGGCGGGCGAGCCGCTGACCGACGCCCGCGTCTGGCTCGGCGCTGCACAGAGCGTGCCGGTCGCGCCCGCGCGCGACGTGATCGTGACCGCGCCCTACGGCCAGCTCGACCAGGCGAAGGTCGCCTATGTCTACGACGGCCCGGCCGAGGCGCCGATCGAGCCCGGCGAGCAGATCGGCCATATCGAGATCCGCCTGCCCGACCTGCCGGTCACGCGCGTGCCCGCGGTCGCGACCGAGGCGGTCGGCGAGGGCGGGCTCGTCGCGCGCATGCGCGGCGCCGGGCGCATCCTGTTCGACGAGGCCTACGCGGCCTCGGGCCTGAAGAACGCCGTCGGCTCGATCAGGTCCGGCATCCTCGGCGACGACGAAGCGCCGGCCGAGCCCGCGGCCGAGGGCGCGGCGAGCGGCGGCTGACGGTGCCGGCGGGCTTTTTCATCACGCTCGAGGGCGTCGACGGGGCGGGCAAGTCGACGCTCGCGCGCGCGCTCGCCGACCGGCTCGGCGCCGCCGGCCGCGAGGTGGTGCTGACCCGCGAGCCCGGCGGCGCGCCGGGCGCCGAGGAGATCCGGCGCCTGCTGGTCGAGGGCGAGCCCGGCCGCTGGTCGCCCGAGACCGAGATCCTGCTCTTCACCGCGGCCCGGCGCGACCACGCCGAGCGCGTGATCGAGCCGGCGCTGGCCGCGGGCAAGGTCGTCGTCTGCGACCGCTACGTCGACTCGACCCGCGCCTACCAGGCCGTCGGCGACCCCGGCCGGCGGCGGCTGGTCGACCGGCTGCACGAGCTGCTGATCGGGCGCGAGGCCGACCTGACCCTGATGCTCGACCTCGAGGTCGGCACCGCCGCCGGCCGCGCCGCCGGGCGGCCCGGCCCCGAGACCCGGTTCGAGCGCCGCGGCTTCCCGTTCCAGGAGCGGCTGAGACTGGCCTTCCAGGCGCTGGTCGCGGAGGCGCCCGAGCGTATCGTCGTGCTCGATGCCGCCGAGCCCGACGAGCGGGTGGCCGAGCGCGCCTGGTCGGTGGTCGCGCCGCGCCTCGGGCTCGCCTCCGGCTGATGGCGGCCGAGGCCGCGCCGCCCGAGCCCGACCGGGTGCCGGGCTACCCGCACCCGCGCGAGACGCCCCGGCTGTTCGGGCAGGAGGCCGCCGAGGCCGCGTTCCTCGCCGCCTGGGCCGAGGACCGGCTGCACCACGCCTGGCTGATCTCGGGGCCCCGCGGCATCGGCAAGGCGACCCTCGCCTACCGCATGGCCCGGGCGCTGATCGTGGGCGGGCCGACCGGGGACGCCGGCCTGTTCGGCGATCCGGCGCCTCCGCCGGCCAGCCTCGATGCGCCCGCGGGCGACCCCGTGCAGGCCCGGATCGCGGCCGGGGCCGAGCCGCGGCTCATGGTGCTCCGCCGCACGCTCAACGACCGCGGCGCCCTCCGCACCGTGATCCGCGTCGAGGAGGTGCGGCGGGTGCGCGAGTTCCTGGGGCTCAGCGCCGCCGACGGCGGCTGGCGCGCGGTCATCGTCGACGCGGCCGACGAGATGAACGTGAACGCCGCGAACGCCCTCCTGAAGGTGCTCGAGGAGCCGCCGCCGCTGACCGTGCTGCTGCTGGTCGCGCACGGCCCCGCGCGGCTCTTGCCGACGATCCGCTCGCGCTGCCGCACGCTGGCGCTGGCGCCGCTCGGGCCGCAGGCGCTGGCCGACGCGCTCGAGCAGGCCGGCGCGCCGGTCGCGCCCGGCCATGCGGCGGCGCTCGCCATCCTCTCGGGCGGCTCGGCGGGGGCGGCGCTCAGGCTCG
>DATKCY010000278.1:0-2095 GCA_035512995.1 Thermohalobaculum sp. | reverse complement strand
GGTCGACGAGGCGCGGCCGGACATCCTCTTCAACCGCGCCGGCGTCGTCCACAGCGGCACCGTGCTCGACGCGACCGACGAGGAGTGGTCGTTCGCCTTCGACCTCAACGTCCGCTCGATGTTCTGGGCGGTCCGCGCTGCGCTGCCGGGGATGCTCGAGCGCGGTCACGGCTCGATCATCAACGTCGCGTCCGCCGTCTCCTCGATCATCGGCGCGCCCGACCGCTTTGTCTACGGCACGACCAAGGCGGCCGTGATCGGCCTCACCCGCGCCGTCGCCGCCGACTTCGTCGCCCGCGGCATCCGCTGCAACGCCATCTGCCCCGGAACGATCGAGAGCCCCTCGCTCGACCGGCGACTGGCTGCGACCGGCGACTACGAGGCCGCCCGCAGCGCCTTCGTCGCCCGCCAGCCCATGGGCCGGATCGGGCAACCGCAAGAAATCGGCCACCTCGCCGTCTGGCTCGCGAGCGACGAGAGCGCCTTCGTGACCGGCCAGACCCACGTGATCGACGGCGGGTGGACCGCGACATGAGGGCGCCGGAGCGCATCGCCGTCCTCGGCACGGGGATCATGGGCGCGCCGATGGCGCGCAACATCGCCGCCGCCGGCTTTTCCGTCACCGTCTGGAACCGCACCCGCGCGAAGGCCGAGCCGCTGGCCGAGGTCGCCCGCGTCGCCGGCAGCGCGGCCGACGCGGTGGCCGAGGCGGAGGTCGTCATCACCATGGTCGACGATTCGGCCGCCGTCACGGACGTGCTGTTCGGCGCCGCCGCGGCGGCGGAGGCGGCGCCGGAAGGCACGCTCTTCATCGACATGTCGTCGATCCAGCCGTCGGTCGCACGCGACCATGCCGACCGCCTTGCCGCCATCGGCAAACGCCACCTCGACAGCCCCGTCTCGGGCGGCGAGGGCGGGGCGAAGGCCGCGACGCTCGCCATCATGTCCGGGGGCGAGGACGACGACTTCGCCGAGGCCGAGCCGGTGCTGAAGGCCATGGGCACCCCGATGCACGTCGGCCCGCACGGCGCCGGCCAGGTCGCCAAGCTCGCGAACCAGCAGATCGTCGGCATCACGATCGGCGCCGTCGCCGAGGCGCTGCTGCTCGCCGAGGCCGCGGGCTGCGACCCCGCCCGTGCGCGCGAGGCGCTGATGGGCGGCTTCGCCGGCAGCAAGATCCTCGAGAACCACGGCCGCCGGATGCTCGAGCGCGACTGGGTGCCGGGCGGCGCCGTGCACTTCCAGCTGAAGGACATGGAGAACGCCCTCGAGGCCGCGCGCGAGGCCGGCCTGACCCTGCCGCTGACCGAGAAGGCGCGCGACGCCTACCGCGCGCTCGCGGGCGAGATGGAGATGCGCGGGCTCGACCACTCGTCCTACCTGCGCTGGCTCGAGGCGCTGAACGGCCGCCGGATCGGCGACAGGCGCGACCGCGAGCCCTGAGCTGCGGCCGCCTCAGCCGAAGTCCACAGCCCGGGTCGATACTCAAGCGCCCTGCTCGCCGGCTCGGGGCTCCGCCTGCCGATCCGCCGCGCCCTGCTCTCGCGCCTGACGAGCGAGAGCGGCTGGATCGTGATCGAGCGCTACTGCCCGATGCGTGATCCGTCCACCCCACCCCCGCACCGGCCTTCGGGAGACCAGCGATGTGTGACTGCCGCATCCTCTCACGGCGCAGCTTCCTGAAGCTCGGCGGCGCAGCTTGCTTGCCGCTCGTGGCCGGCGGCTGCGACGACGCGCCCGGGGTCGTCTCGGACGAGGAGATGCGGGCGATGGGCCTCGAGGCGTGGCAGGAGATTCGCCGGGGCTGAGCCCCGAGCCGCAGACCGCCGCCCATGACCCTGGTCAAATGTCGGCCCGCTCGGCCGGCGCTTTGCCTGCGGCCATGCAGACCGCTCCACGACTGGATCGCGGTCCCGGCGCGGCCGCTGCCGGCCGGGATCGCCGCCTCCGCATGGGGCGCTGGCGGAGCGGGGGGCACGTCCTCGCCCGCGGCGGCGCCTGACTCCGTGCTTGCAGGATCGGGCGCGGGATGGTGCGCTCGGATGCAATGATCCGCAGGGGAGGCACGACGATGCTGAGCATAGCCCGCGACCGG
>DATKCY010000277.1:0-2778 GCA_035512995.1 Thermohalobaculum sp. | reverse complement strand
GCGGGCGGGCGGGCGCGCGCGCTCGGTTTCGACGTCACCGACGCGCGGGCCGGCGCGCGGGCGCTCAAGCGCGCCGCGGCCGAGCTCGGTCCGGTCGACGTCCTCGTCCACAACGCCTGGCCGGGGTGGCGGAGCGGGGCGTTCGAGACGCTAGCCTGGGAGGACTTCCAGCGCTACCTTGACGGCATGCTCCGCCCCGCGGTCGAGTTGACGCGCGCCGCGCTGCCCGCGATGCGCGAGCGGAGGCGCGGCCGGATCGTCCTCCTCGGCTCGACCTCGATGTACGAGCTCAACCCGGAGCACGCGCCCTACTTTGCCGCCAAGGGGGCGATGCTCGCGCTGGTGCGCTCTCTGGCGCGCGAGGTCGGCCGGGACGGCGTCACGGTCAACATGGTGAGCCCGAGCCTCGTCTGGACCGGCGACGGACCGGAGCCCGCGGAGTTCGGCGCCGCGCACCGGGAGCGCAATGCCCTCGGCCGCCTCCCCACCGCCGACGACGTGGCCGGCGCGGTCGTCTTCCTGGCGAGCCCGCTCGCCGACGCCGTCACCGGCGTCCACCTCCCGGTGAGCTGCGGCTCGCCGATGCACGTCGGCTAATCCGCCGGCAGCTTCACGCCGTCGAGGGCGGCGAGGCGGGCCATGAGCTCGCGCGGCGACAGCCCCCGGCTCTCGGCGTGCGGCCATTCGTCCCCCGGCCCCGAGGCCCGGATCGGCCGGCAGATGACCCGTCGTACGCGCTCCGCCGTCATCACGCCGAACCAGCGATCGAGGCGCCCCGCGGGAGGAATCGGCGCGGGCGCCGGGGGACGCCCAAGCGGCGGCGCAGCGACGATCGCTCGCAAGGCCGCGTCCCAGGCCGCAGTCGCGACGCGCTGCGAGAAGCGGTCGCCGACGTCCCGCCAAGCGGCAGCGGCGAGGCGTGCGCGCAGCTCCCGGTCCGCCGCGAGGCGCGCGATCGCCGTCGCCGCACCTTCGACATCGCCGACGTCGAACAGCAGCGCGTTCTCGCCGTCGCGCAGGACGCCCTCCAGCCCACTGCCGACGTAGCGCGCCGACACCACCGGCGAGCCCCACGCCATGGCCTGCCAGGCGACAATCGGGCCCATCTCCCAACGCGAGAGCACGAGCAGGGCGCGCTCCGGCCCGAGGGCACGCGCCCGCAGCTCCGCCGGCGCCACCGCGCCGATCCAGATCACCCGACCGGCGGCCTCCTCGGCCGCGAGCTCGACACGCAGCCGCTCCTCCTCCTCGCCGAAGCCCACGATCCGCAGGTGGAAGTCGAGGCCCCGCCGGCGCAGCGCCGCGACCAGCGGCGGCAGGTCGAGCGCCCGCTTCTGCCGCTGGTCGAGACGGTGGACGAAGGCGAGCTCGAGCGGGCCGGCGTCCGCAGGCGGCGGAGGAGGCGCGCCGGGCACGTCCACGCGGTAGGGCGCGTACCAGACGCGCTCTGGCGCGAGGCCGGCGAGCTCGATCCCCGCCGCGGCGATCAGCCGGTTCGGGGCGACGAGCCCGTCGAGCACGCCCGCGAAGCGCTCGAGGTCGGCGAAAATCCCGGGGTCGAGCGTGTGCACGCAGGCGGCGACCTTCGGCGCCCACGCGCCCCGCGCCCGCATCCGCCGAATCGCCGGGTAGGCTGCGGCGATGTTCGCGACGATCAGCACGTCCGGCCGGAGGCGCCTTAGCGCGCGCTCGACGGCGAGCAGCCGCCCGAGGCGCGTACCGGTGGGGTTCTCGACTCGCACGCAGGGCTCATAAGGGTACTGCGCGAGGTAGGCGTCGACATCGTTGAAGCGCCCGGCGGGGAGCGCCAGGCCGACCTCCCAGCCGAGCGCGCCGAGATCCGGCATCAGCGCCGCCAGCCACGCCTGCATCCCGCCAATCGCGTAGAGCGAGGGATTGAGGAAGAGGACGCGCCCAGCAGCGCCGCTCATCTCCGGCCGCTCCCCCTCACCGCGACTGGAGCTCGTGGCGGCGGCGGCTCGGGATCCAGCCGGGCGCAGTGCGCAGGCGCGGCGCGACGAGCGCGTAAAGCCTCACGAGCAGGCGGTAAATCCACGTACCCATGCGATCTTCTCCTCCCGGCTCAGACGGCTAGGGTTGCGGTAGAGGCGGCCGCCGATCACCAGGTCGTCGATCTCCGTGTGGACGAAGCACTCCCAGGCCTCGGTAGCGGTGCGCACGATCGGCTGCCCGGCGACGTTGAAGCTGGTGTTGATCAGGATCGGCACGCCGGTGCGGTCGCGGAACGCCACGAGCAGCCGGTGGAGGTCGGGGTGGGTCGCGCGCTCGACGGTCTGCAGCCGCGCCGAATAGTCGACGTGCACGACGCTAGCGATCTCGGCGCGCGGGAAGTCGAGCCGCTCGCGCATCGTCGCCGGGCCCTCCGGCATCGCGCGCCGGCGCTCCGGCAGCAGCTCGGCGACGAACTGCATGAAGCGGCTCGGCCGGGCGCTGGTGAACCACTCTCCGGCCGCCTCCTCGAGCACCACCGGAGCGAAAGGGCGAAAGCCCTCGCGGAACTTCACCGCCCGGTTGAGACGCGACTGCATGCCCAGCACCCGGGCGTCGGC
Source organism: Thermohalobaculum sp. (assembly GCA_035512995.1). GTDB lineage: Bacteria > Pseudomonadota > Alphaproteobacteria > Rhodobacterales > Rhodobacteraceae > Thermohalobaculum. The sequence continues at coordinate 208 of DATKCY010000277.1, read as the reverse complement.
GAAGATCGAGCGATTGCCGAGGGCGCGGGCCCCGAGCTCCATCCGGCCCCGGCACCAGGCGACGATGCGCCCCTCCGAGAGGCGGCGGGCGATCTCGCCGAAGAGATCGCCCGCCACCGCCTCCTCCCACTGCGCCGCTTCGGGCGGCGGCGCGCCCGGCTCCGGCCCCAGGCAGAAGCCGCGCTCGTCAACGCGCAGCCCGTCGAGG
>DATKCY010000276.1:0-15009 GCA_035512995.1 Thermohalobaculum sp. | reverse complement strand
CGACTACAACGGCGAGAAGCAGGAGGGCTTCGGCCCGATGGAGCAGACGGTCTGGCAGGGCCGCCGCTGGTCGGCCGCGAACGCCTACCTGAAGCCTGCGCTCCGCCGCCCGAACCTCGCGCTCCACCGCTGCCTCGCGCGCCGGGTGGTGATCGAGGACAGCCGCGCCACCGGCGTCGAGGTCGAGCGCGGCGGCCGCGTGAGCGTCGTCCGCGCGCGGCGCGAGGTGATCCTCGCCGCCTCGGCCTTCAACACGCCGAAGCTGCTGATGCTGTCGGGCATCGGCCCGGCCGCGCATCTGGCCGAGCACGGGGTCGAGGTCGTCGCCGACCGCCCCGGCGTGGGAAAAAACCTGCAGGACCACCTCGAGCTCTACATCCAGAACCGCTGCACCCAGCCGATCACGCTCTATTCCAGCCTCAACTGGCGGGCGAAGGCGGTGATCGGGCTCGAGTGGCTCCTGCGCAGCTCGGGCCTCGGCGCCTCGAACCACTTCGAGAGCTGCGCGTTCCTGCGCTCCGCCGCAGGCGTCGAGTATCCCGACGTGCAGTTCCACTTCCTGCCGGTCGCGATCCGCTATGACGGGCGCTCGCCCATCCGCGCGCACGGGTTCCAGGCGCATGTCGGGCCGATGCGCTCGCCCTCGCGCGGGGCCGTCACGCTGGGGGGGCGCCAGGCGACGGACCCGCCCCGCATCCTCTTCAACTACATGGCGCACGAGAAGGACTGGGCCGACTTCCGCCACTGCATCCGGCTCGCGCGCGAGGTCTTCCGCCAGCCGGCCTTCGAGCCCTTCATCGGCGGCGAGGTGGCGCCGGGAGCCGACGTCGATTCGGACGACGAGCTCGATGACTTCGTCCGGAGCGAGGTCGAGAGCGCGTACCACCCCTGCGGCACCTGCCGGATGGGGCGCGCCGACGACGGCGATGCCGTGGTCGACCCCGAGTGCCGGGTGATCGGCGTGGATGCCTTGCGCGTCGCCGACAGCTCGATCTTCCCGCAGATCACGAACGGCAACACCAACGCGCCGTCGATCATGGTGGGGGAGAAGGCCTCCGACCTGATCCTGGGGCGGACGCCGCCGCCCGCCTCGAACCGCCGCCCGTGGATCAGCCCGCGCTGGCGGACCTGCGACCGCTGAGGGGCGTCGCGACTTCGGTCTGGAAACGGCGCACGGATTGGCGCACGGATCGGAGGGTGCCGAGAGCGAGCGAGAATCCGGAGTTCCGGCGGCGGGGAGCGGCCGTCGCCGTGACCGTGCCCAGCCGGGCGGCGCTGATCGCGGCGGTCGAGGAGCGTCTGCGGGCGGGCCGGGGGTTCACGCTCGCAACGCTCAACCTCGACCACCTGGTGAAGCTCGGCCGCGACCGGGCCTTCGCGGCGGCCTATGCGCGGCAGACCTTCGTCGTCGCCGACGGCCATCCGGTCGTCTGGCTCGCGCGGCTCGGCGGACGGCCGGTCGAGCTCGTGCCCGGCTCGGAGCTGGTGGAGCCGCTCGCCGCTCTCGCCGCCCGGGCGGGCCGGCCGGTTGCGCTGGTCGGAGCGACCGGCGCGACGCTCGATGCCGCCCGGAAGGCTCTCGAGGCGCGCATCCCGGGGCTCGCGATCGTCTGCTGCCTCGCTCCGTCCACGCCGTTCGACCCGGGGGGCGCGGAGGCGGACGCGCTGATCGACCGGCTGATGGCGGCGGGCCCCGCGCTCTGCCTCGTCGCGCTCGGCGCGCCGCGGCAGGAGATCTTCGCCGCGCGCGCCCATGCCCGGATGCCGGGCACGGGCTTCGCCTCGGTCGGCGCCGGCCTCGATTTCGTGGCCGGAACGGAGCGGCGGGCGCCGGCCTGGGTCCGCCTCGCGGCGCTCGAATGGCTGTGGCGGCTCGGGTCGAGCCCGCGGCGGCTCGGCCGGCGCTATCTCGACTGCGCGCTGATCATGCCGGGGCTCGCCCTCGCCGCGCTCCGGACGCGTCTTGGGCCGCGTCCGCGCTGATCTCCGCGAGCAGGCCACGGCGGCAGGCCTCGAACTCCGCGCGATTGCGGACGTGCCGCCCGGGGTCGTCGGCGCCGAGCCTGGCGAGGGAGGGCACGGGGTCGAAGCCGTCCGCGTCCACGTCCAGAAGCTCCGCCACGGCCTGCACGACCCCGGGCGCGATGCGCGTTCCGCCGCCATCGGCCGCGAACAGGTCCTCGTAGCAGAGGTGCAGGAAGCCGGGCGCGCCGGCGAAGGCCTCCCGCACGCAGGCGATCTGCTCGCGCTGGGCGCGGGCCTGGCCGACGAGCGCGGCTGTGTCGATCTCGAACGGCTCGACCGCGCCCGCGCCCGGCTCGAAGCTGTGGAAGCGGCGGCGCCGGACCGCGAGCTGGGCCGAGAGGTGCCGGAGCGCGAGGTCGCGCCGCTCGAGCAGGATGACGGGGCAGCCGCTGCCGGCGAGCGCGTCGAAGACCTGGAAGCGCGGCCCGGGATCGCGCCAGTTGCCCTCGATCACGTGCAGGCTCTCGAGCTTCAGGTCGAAGACGCAGCGCATCCCCGGGTTGCGGTCGACCAGGCGCGCGACGTAGCGATAGAACCCGGCCTGGATGGCGGAGGGGGACGCCCCGCCCCCCGGCCCGCGGCCGAGGGTGCGGAAGAGCGAATGGAAGGCACTCTCGTTCAGGGGCTCGCCCAGGCTGACGACATGGCGGTGCGAGCCGAGGAAGTCGCAGAGCACGGTCGAGCCGCTGCGGCCGAAGGCGAACAGGAAGACGGCCCGGCCGCCGAGCCCGGCGAGCAGGCCGGCCGCCTCCCCGGTCGTCAGCGCCGCGGGCGCGGCCCGGCCCGCGAGGCGCCGATAGAGCGGCTTCAGCGGGCGCAGATGCCGGATGGCCCGGGGATGATGCAACAGTCGCTTCACGATGCCTCCGGACTTCCCGCAGCGCGCCCTCCGGCACGGCAGCCGCCGGCGGCGCGGCAAGTCTATGCCGGCAGGCCGGCGCTTCATAGGACCTGGCCGGGGCGGGGGCGCCGCCTCGCGCGGCAGGTCTGCACCGCCGGCGGGCGGCCGCGGTGATCTATTCCGACCGGCACCGCTTCGTCTTCGTGCACATCCCGAAATGCGCGGGGACCTCGGTCCGGCGCGCGCTCGCCGCCCACGACGACAGCGGCGGCCGCTTCGGCGGGCGGATCGTCGAGCACCCGCGCCACGGGCGGGTCGACTGGACGCACCTGCCGCTGGCGCTGATGGCCGAGCTGGCGCCGGAGGTCTTTGCCAGGCTCGCCGATCCCGCCTATCTCGGCATCGCGCTCCTCCGCGATCCGTTCGAGCGTTTCCCCTCGGCGCTCGCGCAGCGGATCAAGATGTATCGCGGGGTCGAGATGGCGCAGATCGGGCGGGCCGCGCTCGAGGCCGAGATCGAGGCGGTCATCGCGCGGCTCGAGGCGGAGCCCGCGGTGACCGAGGCCGGGTTCATCCACTTCGCCCGGCAGGTCGACTTCGTCGAGCACGAGGGCCGGCGGCTGCTCGACGCGCTCGTGCCCGTCGAGCGGCTCGACCTGCTCGCGGCCCTCCTCGGCGCGCGCATCGGCGCGCCCCTGCCGCCGATCGGGCAGGAGAACCCGACGCGGATGGCGCGCTGGCCCGCGCTCCGCCCGGCGCTCCGCCTCGGCGGCAGGGCCGCGCGGGCGCTGCTGCCGGGGAACGCGGGAGAGCGGATGCGCCGCCGCGCGCGGACGCTGCTGCTGCGCCCGGCGTCCGCCGGCCTTTCCCCCGTCTTCGACTCGGCGCGGGTGCGGGACTTCGTCGCCCGGCACTACGCCGCCGACCTGGCGCTCCACCGCCAGGCGCTCGCGGACGCCGGCGGGGGCGGGCCGGCGGGTGGCCGGCCGGCCGGCTGAGGCCGGACGAGGCGTCATCCCCGTCGACCGACGGCGGGCGCCCCGCGCCTGGTCCTATGCGCCCTGCTCCGGTCCCGGCGACCCCGACCGGCGCTCCGCCGGCGTCACCGTCGTCTTCACGAGCTCTCCGAGCGCCGCGAAGTCGTGGCGTCGAGAGGACGTCCGGCGCCACGCCAGCCCGATCGTGCGGCCGGGCTCGGGCGCCGCGAAGCGGCCGAGCCTGATCCGCGGATCGCGCGCCTCGACGTCGGCCGCGATCTCCGGGAGAAGCGTCGCGCCGTAGCCGTTGGCAACCATCTGCATCACCGTCGCCAGCGACGTGGAGCCGAGCCTGGCGGGCGCGTCGCGCCGGCGCGTCGTGCAGAAGGCGAGCGCCTGGTCGCGCAGGCAGTGGCCTTCCTCCAGCAGGAAGAGGCGGCGCGGGTCGACGTCGTCGACTGTGAGCCGGCGCGCCGGCAGCCGCTCGTCCGCGGGCGCGGCGAGGAGGAAGCGGTCCTCGAAGAGCGCGAGCGTCTCGACCTCGGCACCGCCCTCGAGCGGCAGCGCGACCAGCAGGCAATCCAGATCGCCGGCCAGCAGCTCCTGCACGAGGGTCGCCGTCTGCGTCTCGCGCATCTCGAGCCGCAGGCCGGCATGCGCCTTCTGCAGCCGCGGCAGGAGGCGCGGCAGCATATAGGGCGCCAGCGTCGGAATGATGCCGAGCCTGAGCGGCCCGGTCAGCACCTCGCGATGCCGCGCGGCATCGACCAGATCGCGCGCGGCCGCGAGAATGTGCTCGGCGCGCCCGGCGACCTCGCGCCCGATTTCGGTCAGCGCGACCTCGCCGGGGCGACGCTCGACGAGCTCCGCACCGACCTCGCGCTCCAGTGCCCGGATCTGCATCGAGAGCGCCGGCTGGCTGATCGCGCCCTCGCTGGCAGCGCGGCCGAAATGGCAGTGCTTTGCCAGCAGGACGAAGTAACGTAACTGACGCAGGGTGATCATGGTGATAAGTTTGCCTTATCGGAACTGCAAGGCAAATCAATTAGACCTGATCGCCCTCCGCCGGCTAGAAGGAACGAGGAAAAAATTCCCCGCTGCAAGCCTGGAGGGAACCATGGACGCGAAGACCGAGAGCGGGCCTGCGGGCTGCCCCTTCACGGGCGGCAGCCGCGGACGGAGGAACCACCACTGGTGGCCGGAGCAGCTCGACATCTCGACGCTGCACAGGAACTCCGGCCTGTCCGACCCGATGGGGGAGGAGTTCGACTATGCCGAGGAGTTCGAGAGCCTCGACCTGAACGCCGTCATCGAGGACCTGCGCCGGGTGATGACCGACTCGCAGGACTGGTGGCCGGCGGACTTCGGCCACTACGGCGGCCTGATGATCCGCCTGGCGTGGCACAGCGCCGGCACCTACCGCATCACCGACGGCCGCGGCGGCGCCGGCGCCGGGCAGCAGCGCTTCGCGCCGCTCAACTCGTGGCCCGACAACGCCAATCTCGACAAGGCGCGTCGGCTGCTCTGGCCGGTCAAGCAGAAATACGGGCGCAAGATATCGTGGGCCGACCTGATGGTCCTCGCCGGCAACGTCGCGCTCGAATCGATGGGCTTCAAGACGTTCGGCTTCGCCGGCGGCCGCGCCGACGTGTGGGAGCCGGAAGAACTCTACTGGGGTCCCGAGGGCACCTGGCTCGGCGACGAGCGCTACAGCGGCGAGAGCCAGCTTTCCGAGCCGCTGGCCGCGGTGCAGATGGGCCTGATCTACGTCAATCCCGAAGGCCCGGGCGGCGAGCCGGACCCGGTGGCGGCGGCCAGGGACATCCGCGAGACGTTCGTCCGGATGGCGATGAACGACGAGGAGACCGTCGCGCTGATCGCCGGCGGCCACACCTTCGGCAAGACGCACGGCGCCGGCGACCCCTCGCTGCTCGGCCCGGACCCCGAGGGCGCGGCGATCGAGGACCAGGGCCTCGGCTGGAAGAGCGGGCACGGCACGGGCTTCGGCCCCGACACCATCACCGGCGGCCCCGAGGTCACCTGGTCGCAGACGCCGGTGCAGTGGAGCAACCACTTCTTCGACAACCTGTTCAGGTTCGAATGGGAGCTGACCAAGAGCCCGGCCGGCGCCTGGCAGTGGAAGGCAAAGGACGCCGAGCCGAGCGTGCCGGACGCCCACGACCCGTCGGTGAAGCACGTGCCGACCATGCTGACCACCGACCTGTCGCTGCGCCTCGACCCGGAATACGAGAAGATCTCGCGGCGCTTCCACGAGAACCCGGACCAGTTCGCCGACGCCTTCGCCCGCGCCTGGTTCAAGCTGACCCACCGCGACATGGGTCCGAGGGTCCGCTATCTCGGCCCGCTGGTGCCGGACGAGACGCTGACCTGGCAGGATCCGATTCCGGCGGTCGATCACCCGCTGGTCGAGGAGCGGGACGTCGAGGAGCTGAAGGCGAGGATCCTTGCCTCCGGCCTCTCGGTCTCCGAGCTCGTCTCCACCGCGTGGGCCTCCGCCTCGACCTTCCGCGGCTCCGACAAGCGGGGCGGCGCCAACGGCGCGCGCATCCGGCTCAGCCCGCAGAAGGACTGGGAGGTCAACGAGCCGCGGCAGCTCGCCAGGGTTCTGGAGACGCTCGAGACGATCCGGGCGGACTTCAACGACGCCCGGTCCGGCGGAACGAAGGTGTCGCTCGCCGACCTGATCGTCCTCGCCGGCTCGGCGGGCGTGGAGAAGGCCGCGAGAGACGCCGGGGTCGACGTGAAGGTGCCCTTCGCGCCGGGCCGCATGGACGCGTCGCCGGAAGCGACGGACGCCGATTCCTTCCGCGCGCTCGAGCCGCGGACCGATGCCTTCCGCAACTATCTGAGCGGCAGGCAGTTCATGATGCCGGAGGAGGCGATGGTCGACCGGGCGGAGCTGCTGACGCTGACCGCGCCCGAGATGACGGTGCTGATCGGCGGCATGCGGGTGCTCGGCACCAATGTCGGCGGGGCGTCCCACGGCGTATTCACCGACCGGCCCGGCGTGCTCACGAACGACTTCTTCCTCAACCTGCTCGGCATGGACACCGAGTGGAAGCCGATCTCCGACGGCACGTACGAGGGCCACGACCGCACGACCAACGCGCTCAAGTGGCGGGCCACGCGCGTCGACCTGATCTTCGGGGCGCACTCGCAGCTCCGCGCGCTCGCGGAGGTCTATGCCTGCGCCGACAGTCACGAGAAGTTCGTGCACGACTTCGTGGCGGCGTGGACGAAGGTGATGAACGCGGACCGCTTCGATCTCGCCCCGCCCCGGCGCGCCGCCGCGTGACGGCGTCCGGACAGGCGGGGGGACGGACGGCCGGGCGTGCCCCGGCCGTTTTTCGTTCGTGCCCGAGAGGAGCCACGGTCGCGAAGATCGTTGGCGGGCCTCCCGGGACATGCGGCCTGACGACGCCGCCGTCCGCCGCAAGCTGGTCCTCGATGTTGAACGGTATGCCCGGGCGCGGGATCAGAAAAAGCTGGCACGGCGGGCGGCGGCCCGGTGGGTTGACAGGCCGGAGGGGGACCGCTACCTGAGCGTCCGACCGTCCAATCGGAAAACGGGGCTCGGGGTCCGGAAAACCAGAGCCTTTGTTTTCAATGGCTTGGATGGGGGATAGTTTAACGGTAGAACAGCGGACTCTGACTCCGCTAGTCCTGGTTCGAATCCAGGTCCCCCAGCCAGAAATTCCCCTTGGTTGGCCGTGAAGTCCATCTCGCGGACCTGCTCGGCGCCGCCCCGTGATAGCCGTTGATCGTGCTGCGGGAGTGGGTGCCGCGCTGCCATTGGTATTCGCGCGCCAGGTGCAGCCGCACAGTATGCAGGGTGGTGCCCGTCATCTCCGCCAGGTCCTGCCGGGTCAGCGGAAAGTCGATCTCGATCTCCTCGGGCGTGAGAAGGATGGCAGCCCAGGCGCCGATCAGGACAAGCGACCCGCGGCGCCGCGAACGGAGGCGCGCTGATGCTGGTCGAGAGCATGTTGGCGACGGCACGCAAGCGGCTCACTACGTTGACCGAACGGCCGGTCGGTTGCCTCTCTGACGGCCGCGATCTCGCGCTCGATCAGGGCCGGGGCCTCGCGGACCATGCCAAGGCAACCGAAGGCGCCCGCCTCCGAGACGGCCGCGGCCGGTTCCGCACGCGCGACGCCGCCCATGGCGGCCTGAATGACGGGGTGGCGGCAGGCGAGAAGGCCGCAGATCGGCGTGTGGAGCGGGCCTTGGCCGACGCTCCGGCCCTCAGCGGCAGCAGACTCTGCCGTTGGGCTCAGCGCGAGCCATCCCGGCGGACGACCCTTCCAGCACCCGTGACGATCACGTCCATCGGAATGTCGTGCGGCTGCGGATAGATCGTCGCAAGCTGGGCCTCCGGCAGGCCGACGCCGATCACGCGCGGCCGTGGCGACAGCGCCGCAAGCGTGCGATCGAAGAACCCGCCGCCATAGCCGAGGCGATAGCAGCCTTCGTCGAACCCGACGAGCGGTGCGATCGTCACCCCGGGCGTGACTTCGGCCGTCTCCGCGGGCGCGGGGATGTTCCAGACGCCGCGCTCCATTCGGCAGCCGGGCGTCCACTCGCGGAAACAGAGCGGCTGACCCTTCGCCCTGACGATCGGCAGCGCGACCCCGAGCCCCCGCTCGACCGCGGTGCGCATCCAGCCGCGCAGGTCCAGCTCGCCCCGGAAGGGCCAATAGAGGCTGACGACCAGGCCCGGGCGCGGTTCGATCAGCGCGTCGAGCTCTGCCGCGACCTCGTCGGCGACGCGTTTTCGCTCCTCGGCCGGGACCTCCAGCCGCGCCGCGATCAGGCGTTCCCGTTCGGCCTTGCGCCAGCGGGCCACGTCGCGCGCCTGCTCGGGATCAACCACCTGGTAGCCCTCCTCCGTCAGCTCCAGCTCGTGTGCGAAGCAGGGCGACGAGGCGTTGGCCCGCTGCCCGTCCCTTTCCGTCAACGACAGTCCCTCCGAGGTTCGCGCCTACCACGCGGATCGCTCGCATGTTAAGCGGAAGGGCCCGCACGTCGATGCCTCATTGCGCCCGGAGCAACAGGCTGATCGGGGCTTCGCCTCCGATTCGACCACGGGCCGCTTGCCGGCCGTCGGTTGGGATGGCGGGAGAGTGACGATATTGCAGGCGGCGAGCGAAGGTCCGCGGAGGAGAGCCTTGACAGAACGAGCGACGCCCGGCGGTGCCGCCGTGGGTGGTCTCAGCGCCGAGCTCCTGCTCCAGTCGATCACGGATGTCGGGATCTACCTGCTCGACCCGCACGGTCGCATCGCCAGCTGGAATCCGGGGGCCGAGCGCATCAGCGGCTGGTCCGCGGCCGAGGTTCTCGGCCGCCACGTCTCGCTGCTGTATCCGGCCGCGGAGGCGGCCGCCGGCGCGCCGGATCGCAACCTGGCGGAAGCATGGCAGACGGGGCGATGCGACGAGGAAGGCCCGCGCGTCCGGAAGGACGGCGCAGTCTTCACGGCGCAGGTCGCGATCACGCCCCTGAAGGGCGAGGAGGACGAGCTGCGCGGCTATGCCAGCATCATGCGGGACGTCAGCGAGCGGGTCGCGGCCGACAGGGCGCTCCAGGCCCGCGAGGCGCACGTGCGGTCGATCCTCGAGACGGTGCCCGACGCGATGATCGTCATCGACGAGGCGGGCCGCATCCGCTCGTTCAGCAAGGCGGCCGAACGGCTGTTCGGCTACACGCCCGAGGAGGTGCTGGGGCAGAACGTCAGGATCCTGATGCCGTCGCCATATCGCGAGCAGCACGACGGATACGTGCAGCGTTACCTGACGACGGGCGAGCGCCGGATCATCGGAATCGGGCGCGTCGTGGTGGGGCTGCGCAAGGACGGATCGACCTTTCCCATGGAGCTTGCGGTCGGCGAGATGCGATCGGAGACCGGCCGCTACTTCACCGGCTTCGTCCGCGACCTGACCGAGCGGCAGAACACCGAGGCGCGCCTTCAGGAGCTGCAGGCCGAGCTCGTGCACATGTCGCGCTTCACCGCGCTGGGCGAGATGGCGTCCGCCCTGGCGCACGAGATCAATCAGCCGCTCACTGCCATCACCAACTACCTGAAAGGCTGCCGCCGGCTGCTGGAGACCAGCACGGACGAGCGCGCGCCGATGCTGCGGAACGCCGTCGAGAAGGCCGCCGAACAGGCGCTTCGCGCCGGGCAGGTCATCCGGCACCTGCGCGAGTTCGTGACCCACGGCGAAGGCGAGCGCCACGTCGAGCACCTGTCGAAGCTCGTTCAGGAGGCGAGCGCGCTCGCCCTCGTCGGCGCCAAGGAACGGGGCGTCCGGGTGTCCTACAGCTTCGATCCCGCCGCGGAGCTGGTGCTGGCGGATCGCATCCAGATCCAGCAGGTTCTGCTCAACCTGATCCGCAACGCGATCGAGGCGATGGAGGACGCGCCCCGGCGGGAGCTGGCGATCGCGACCACCGGCAGGGACGACCGGCTGGCCGAGGTCCGGGTCAGCGACACGGGCGCGGGACTTGCCCCCGAAATCGCCGAGCGGCTGTTCGAGCCCTTCATGACCACGAAGCCGCAGGGCATGGGGGTCGGTCTGTCGATCTGCCGGACCATCGTGGAGGCGCATGGAGGCCGGATCTGGATGGAGCCGAAGTCCGACCGGGGAACCGAGTTCAGGTTCACCCTGCCCGTGGTGAAGGAAGAGGAACTGGTTCATGCCGGATAGCTCGGTCGTACACGTCGTGGACGATGATCTGGAGGTGCGCCAGTCGTTGTCCTTCCTCCTCGCGACCGCGGGACTGGCGGTGCGGCTGCATGAGTCCGCGACAGCTTTCCTGGACGCGGTCGGGGACGTCCCCGCGGGATGCGTCGTCACCGATGTCCGGATGCCGGGAATCGACGGCATCGAGTTCCTGCGGCGTCTCCGGGCGCGCGGCTCGCCGGTGCCCGTCATCATCATGACCGGGCATGCGGACGTGCCGCTCGCGGTCGAGGCGATGAAGGAAGGCGCGGCCGATTTCATCGAGAAGCCGTTCGACGACGACCTGCTCATCGGGGCGATCCGCTCGGCGCTGGAAGACCGCGAGCAGGCGGCGCGGCGCCAGGGCCAGGCGGCGGAGGTGCAGGCGCGCTTCGGCACGCTTTCGGGGCGCGAGCGCCAGGTGCTGGACGGGCTGGTGGCGGGCAACCCGAACAAGGTGATCGCCCACGACCTCGGGATCAGCCCGCGCACCGTCGAGATCTACCGGGCCAACGTGATGAGCAAGGTGCAGGCGGGCAGCCTTTCCGAGCTCGTGCGCCTGGCGCTCCTGGTCGAGACGGACGCGGGCGGGACCGCGGCTCCGTGAGAGGCGCGCGCGGAGGAGCCGCTGCTTGAGACAGATCAATCCGGCGCGGCCGCAGGCGGAGTAGACATCGCGACCTTTCGAGGAAAGAGGCTGCCGCGATGTCCGCCGTTCCGGGACCGGTTCTCCTCGTGGTCGATGACGACGCCGCTGTGCGGAGCTCCCTGAAGTTTGCCCTCGAGCTCGAGGGGCTCGAGGTTCGGGTCTACGAGAGCGGCGCACAGGTGCTGGCGGACCGGGATCTGGGCGCGGCCAACTGTCTCGTCGTCGACCAGTGCATGCCGGGCATGAGCGGCATCGAGCTGGTCGAGGCGCTCCGCGGCCGCAATCTCGACATACCGACCATCCTGATCACCGCCAGACCGAGCGGGAAGCTGCGGTCGAGCGCCGGCGGCATCGGCATCCGGTGGGTGCTCGAGAAGCCGCTGGCGGGCGACGCTCTGCTCGACTGCATTCGGAGGGCGGTCGGGTCGGCCCGGGGCCCGCGCGGCCCGGAGGCGAACGGCCCCCTCCGTAAAACCCCTTAGGCAGAGCATCGGAATTTTCCGCCGCGCTGCCGGCAGGTACCCCAGTCCTCGTTGGATGCATGCAGAACGAGGCTCTCCGATGCAGACCGCGCTCCCCACCACCGGTTCCCGCATTCCCCTTTCTGCGGCGCTTGTCGCCCGGCCGGCCCTCGGGCGGCGCGCGGAGAACGTGGCGGCGCCTCGGCTCGGCACCACCCGCCGGCTCGGAAAGAACGAGGAGCTGTTCGCCGAGGGCGACCGCGCGTCGTTCTTCTACAGGGTGATCTCCGGCGCGGTCCGCACCTACAAGCTGCTCGAGGACGGGCGCCGGCAGATCGACGCCTTTCATCTGCCCGGCGACATCCTGGGCGTGGAATCGGGCGAGGAGCACCGCTTCACCGCCGAGGCGCTCGGAGAGGCGACGGTGGTCGTCTATCGCCGCCGCGCCCCCGGGGCGCTGGCCGCGGACGACGACGGGCTCGCCGACCAGGTGATGGCGGCCGTTCTCCGCTCGCTCGAGCGGGCGCAGGACCACATGCTGCTGCTCGGGCGGAAGTCCGCGCTCGAGAAGGTCGCAAGCTTTCTCCTCGACATGGGCGAGCGCGTGTCGGACGGCGAATCCATCGAGCTTCCGATGTCGCGCACCGACATCGCCGATCACCTGGGGCTCACGATCGAGACGGTCTCGCGCACGCTCGGTGAGCTCGTGAAGCGCGGCGTGATCGCGCTGCCGACGCATCGGAGAACGGTCGTTCTGCGCGACCGCGCGGGGCTGCGCCACCTGGGCGCGTGACGAGCGCCACGGGTCGAGGATCTTTCAGGCCGCGGCCGAGCCGTCGCTCGGGCGGCGCAACATAAGGGAAGCGAGACATGACCGAGAAGATGAAAGCCGCCGTGTTCGTCGAGCCGGGGCGGATCGTGCTCGACGAGAAGCCGGTGCCGGATGTGGGGCCGCTCGACGCGCTGATCCGGGTGACCACGACCACGATATGCGGCACCGACGTGCACATCCTGAAGGGCGAGTACCCGGTCGAGCGCGGGCTCACGATCGGCCACGAGCCGGTCGGCGTGATCGAGAAGCTGGGCTCGGCGGTCGAGGGCTATGCCGAGGGCCAGCGGGTGATCGCCGGCGCGATCACGCCGTCGGGCCACAGCAATGCCTGCCTCAGCGGCCTGCATTCGCAGGACGGGGCGGGGACCAGGCACGGCTTCAAGCCGCTCGGCGGCTGGCGCTTCGGCAACACCATCGACGGGGCGCAGGCGGAATATCTGCTGGTGCCGGACGCGATGGCGAACCTGGCGCCGATCCCGGACGGGCTCGACGACGAGCAGGTGCTGATGTGCCCCGACATCATGTCCACGGGCTTCTCGGGGGCCGAGAGGGGACGGGTCCGGATCGGCGACGCGGTCGCGGTGTTCGCGCAGGGCCCGATCGGCCTCTGCGCCACGGCCGGCGCCCGGCTGATGGGCGCGAGCACCATCATCGGCGTCGAGGCGGTGCCGGAGCGGGCGGAGATCGCGCGGCGGCTCGGCGCCGACCACGTCGTCGACTTCACCCGCACCGATCCGGTGGACGAGATCATGCGCCTGACCGACGGGCGCGGCGTCGACGTGGCGATCGAGGCGCTCGGCCTGCAGGAGACCTTCGAGGCGGCGCTGAGGGTGCTGCGCCCCGGCGGCACCCTCTCCTCGCTCGGCGTCTATTCCGGCGACCTGAATATCCCCCTCGACGCCTTCGCGGCGGGGCTCGGCGACCACACCATCGTCACCACGCTCTGCCCTGGCGGCAAGGAGCGGATGCGCCGGCTGATGGAGACGATCCGTGCGGGCCGGCTGGACACGCGGCCGCTGGTCACCCACCGCTTCGGGCTCGAGCAGATCGAGGAGGCCTACGAGCTGTTCGCGAACCAGCGGGACGGGGTGCTGAAGGTCGCGATCACGCCGTGAGGACCGGCGACGACGCGTGTGCGGCGGAAGCGAGAGCCGGCGCCGAGGTCCAGGCGGGGGCGCGGGACGCGGTGGCGGGGCCGGCCGCTCCCGCCTGGCACGCGCTGGAGGCCGAGGAGGTCCTGGCGCGGCGCGAGACGTCGTCCGCCGGGCTCTCGGAGGCGGAAGCGGCGCGGCGGCTCGAGGTTCACGGCCCGAACCGCCTGCCGGGGGCGCGGCGGCAGAGCCCGCTCGCGCGCTTCCTGCTCCAGTTCCACAACACGCTGATCTATGTGCTGATCGCCGCCGGACTGCTGGCCGCGGCGATCGGGCACGGCACCGACGCCGCGGTGATCTTCGCCGTCGTCCTCCTCAACGCCCTGATCGGCTTCGTGCAGGAGGGGCGGGCCGAGCGGGCGCTCGACGCGATCCGCGGCATGATCGATCCCAGCGCCTCGGTGCTGCGCGACGGCCGGCGCCTGACCGTGGCGGCCGACCGGGTCGTGCCCGGTGACATCGTGCTGATCGAGGCGGGCGACCGGGTCCCGGCCGACCTGCGCCTGCTGCGGGCGCGCGGCGTGCGCGTGGACGAGGCGGCGCTGACCGGCGAGTCGGTGCCGGTGGAGAAGGCGCCCGCGCCGGTCGAGCCCGGCGCGCCGCTCGGCGACCGGCTCTCGATGGCGTTCTCCGGCACCTTCGTCGCCGCCGGGCAGGGTCAGGGCGTCGCCGTCGCCACCGGCGCGGCGACCGAGCTCGGCCGCATCGGCGCCCTGATCGGCGGGGTCGAGCGGCTGAAGACGCCGCTCCTGCGCCAGATGGACCGGTTCGCCCGCCAGGTGACCGCGGTGGTGCTGGGGGTTTCGGCGCTGGTGTTCGCCTATGCGGCGCTCGTTCAGCGCTATCCGCTGGACGAGGCCTTCATGGTCGTCGTCGGCCTCGCGGTCGCGGCCATTCCGGAGGGGCTGCCGGCGGTGATGACGATCGCGCTGGCTGTCGGCGTCCAACGCATGGCGGCGCGGAACGCGATCATCCGCCGGCTGCCCGCGGTCGAGACGCTCGGCGCGGTCTCGGCGATCTGCACGGACAAGACCGGCACGCTCACGCGGAACGAGATGATGGTCCGCAGCGTCGAGACCGCCGGCGCCCGCGTCGCCGTGGCGGGCGACGGTTACAGCCCGCGGGGCGGCTTCACGGCCGGCGACGCCCCGGTCGACGTCGCCGCCGAGCCGCTGCTCGAGGAACTCGCGCTGGCGGCGCTGCTCTGCAACGACGCCGATCTGCGGCAGGCGGACGGGCGCTGGATCGTCGACGGCGATCCGATGGAGGGGGCGCTGGTCGCCCTCGCGGTCAAGGCCGGCCACGACGCGGCGGCGGCGCGGCGGCGCCACCG